>CANLAH010000010.1 GCA_947488685.1 Acidimicrobiaceae bacterium
GGAAGTTTCCATTCACAAATCGTGTCCCATTTTGTGTCCCACGACACAAGTTCGTCTGCTTGTCGCGCCCAGAACGCTTCATAGTCCTGGTTTGCTTCGTCGTATAAATGCGTTCCAGCAATCAGTGTCTGCTTTTTAAATACATCTGTTGGTGGGAATTTTCGCTGCTCCAAGAGCAAGTCATCGATTGCATCGTGTGATTCATTTCCAGCCATGTGGCGTCCCCTTTGTCTGCTCAAACGAGACTAGTCAAAGAATAAGCCCCGAGCCTGTGCCGAATGCCAAGATGTTGCGTGAACCAAATCCCCGCCAGTGCTGACACGGGAGCACAGTTTGGCACAGAGGAATGGGCGATGTCAGCGGCAATCGCACTGGTCTGGGGCGCATCGTTTTTGTTTATCGCGATCGCCATTGACTATGTCGCAACTCCGGTGGTTCCGATGGCACGACTTTTTTTTGGTGCGATGGCCTTGTTGGTGATTCCATCAGCACGAAAGCGAATTGATCGGAGCGATTACAAGCGAGTCATATTTTTAGGATTGGTATGGATGGCTATTCCTTTTATGTTGTACCCAATGGCCGAACAGTCAGTGTCGTCCGCTGTGGCCGGAATGCTTAATGGCGGACTTCCGGTTATGACTGTTGCTGTCACGGCAGTATTTGTGCGACGACGACCAAGCAGTCAGCGCATTGTCTCTGTGCTCATTGGGTTTTTTGGCATTACAATTATTTCGCTTTCTAGCATTCAAGATGGTGTATCAGCGAGCGTTCACGGGGTTGTGTACCTGATTATTGCGTTGTTGTGTTACGCCGTCGCTGTCAATGTTGCTCAACCACTTCAAGCAAAATACGGTTCATTGACAACGATGCTATGGATTGAGGTGTGCGCCCTGATTTGGACTCTTCCACTTGGAATACCTGCACTCTGGCGGAGCGAATTCAACTTTGGTGCATTGTGTGCGCTTGCTGCACTCGGTGCACTCGGAACTGGAATGGCTTTTGTGGTGTACGGAACATTGCTCAATCGTGCTGGCACCGTGCGCGGAATGATCGGAACATTCTTTACACCGATTGTTGCAACAGTTTTAGGAATACTTTTTCGTGACGAAGAGATTCATCCGATTGCAATTGCAGGAATGTTTATTGTGATTTGTGGTGCAGTGCTGACGAGTCGTCCCGAGCGGACAGGTTCTGTTTCTGCCACTCCAACACGGTGAATGCCCCAAGACCTGCTGAGTCAAGTAAAGCCTCTGCTTCACTCACGCGGCTGCGCATTTTCATCACGGCCAAGTTCGGGGCTGATGCGTTTTCTTGCCACACCCTCTTTCCTTGGGCAACAAGATCATCGATCCCCCAGAGTTGCAAAAACTGTTCTTGAGTGCGAATAGTAGTTGGTACTTCTACTGCTTGTAATTGATCGATGAGAACTTGCACAGTGATATCTTGCTTGCCGGGGTTCTGCAGATAATGACCACCACGCTCGTGGCCCACATACGTGCGCAACCATTCCCGCCAAGGCGTATGGGCGATCAATGTTGTAGATGGCGAACAGTAATCAATCACCACGACAACACCATTGTCAAGATGTGCAAGTGTGTGTTGAAGCCAGTTGCAAGCGTCTTTCAACACTGGAGCCCGAGAACCGTGCGGCGCCGATGCCGGCAAACACGCAGGCGGCTCTTGCACCACGAGTACTTCGACAAATTTATCTCCGTCAGTTTTGATGTATGACTGCTTCCATCCGCCGTCATATACCCACAACTCAAATGCCAAGTTGTCAAGCAGTTCGTTGGCAAATACCACTGCGTTAGTGAGTGCAGTCGGCATGACGGCCACTGATTCAACACCAGTCGGGTGCATGGCGCGTTGTGCAGCAGAAATTTCAACAGCGATGTATCGCAAATGAGGTTTGCATTCAAACTCGCTAGACAACACGCTGCGAGCCAGGGTGGCCGGACCAGCACCAACATCAACAAATGTGAATACTTCTGGTCGACCCAACTGGTTCCACCAGTTGTCGAGCGCACGAGCAATCACGGCGCCAAAGAGTGGCCCTACTTCGGGGGATGTGATGAAGTCTCCGCGCCGCCCTGCTCGACCAGTGTCTGAGTCGCGTGTGTAAAAACCTTCGTCACCGTACAGCGCATGCGACATAAACTCGGCGAACGAAATCTGTCCACCTGCGGCTTGGATAGCCGCTCGCAAATGTTCAGCCGCCGAAGGCACCGGCAAGGTTGGCGAGATCTCCGAAGTGAAGAACGAGGCCAGGCAAGATTCCTAACAACAATGTGGCAAAGGTTGTCAGACCAAGAGCCACCATGAGTGCCGACGGAATAACAACAGGAGTGGTGTCGCCGTCTGGCACAGGGCGCATCCACATTTCGCGCATCATGTTGCCGTAGTAACCAAATGCGATCACAGTATTGACTGCACCAATAACAGCGAGCGCGTATCCCCATGTCGTGCCGGCAGAAACGAGTGCCTGAAATGATCCGAACTTACCGATCCAACCACCAAGCGGTGGGATGCCGGCCAGTGATGCCATGAAGACCGTCATTATTACGGCGAGTCCTGGTGCATACGAGAACAAACCGCCGTACGACGAAATAGAACCGCTACGAGTTTTACGTGCAACAGCAATAACGACAGCAAATACACCGAGGTTTGTTGCTGCATACACCAACAAATATGTCACGACTGCGCGCAATGCTGCGCCTGCAGAGTCGCCCTCTCCCGCAATCGCTAGCGGCATCAAGATGAAACCGCCTTGACTAATAGACGAGAACGCCAACATACGAACAATGTTTGTTTGACGCAGAGCCATCACGTTGCCGACTGTCATCGTGAGCGCAGCAAGGATCCAGAACACTGGTTGCCAGACTTCTGATGCATTTGGAAAACCTACGTAGACAACGGTGAGTAATGCCACAAACCCGGCAGCCTTTGAAGCGACGCTCAAAAAAGCCGTCACAGGGGTTGGTGCACCTTCGTACGTGTCAGGCGCCCATGTATGAAACGGAACTGCCGAAATTTTGAAAGCAAAACCAACGACAACAAAAAGTACCGCTACCGCACGGATAGCACTCATATCACCGCTGACATATGTTCCGATGTCTGTGAGCAAAGTTGAATTCGAGATTCCGTACAAGAGCGACATTCCGTACAACATGAGTGCCGATGCAAAGACTCCGAGCAGGAAGTATTTCACACCAGCTTCGTTGCTCTTGAGATCGCGTTTGCGCCATGCGGCCATCATGTATGCAGGAATTGAGAGAAATTCAAGCGACACAAAAATACTGACGAGATCTCGACTCGAGGCCATCATCACCATTCCGAGCAAACTTGACAGCATTAATACCCAATACTCGCCTTCATAGAAATCGCCTTCGCGCAAATAATCAGACGAGAGCAGAACGACAAGATAACCGGCCAAAACAAAGAGGCCTTTCATAGTGAGGCTGAAGTTGTCAACTACATAGCGACCATCAAATAACGATCGTGTTCCGGCATCACTGAGTGCCAGCGTCAGAACGGGGATGAATGCACCAAGCAAGGTGAAACTTGTGACAGGGCCCAGCATCCATTTGTTATTTTCTGACGTAAAGAGATCCAACAAGAGCACCAGCACGATTCCGCAAGCCAAGATGATCTCAGGTGCAAGCGCATGGTAATCAATGGTCGGTGATACCCAATCGGCAGCAGCCGCGAGCGCAGAAAAAAGAGCCGCAAACACCTGTCAGCCTCCGAAAGCGGAAAGCACACCCTGTACCGCTGGGTCGATGATTTTAAATAACAGATTTGGATAGACGCCCAAGACGAGAATTGCCGCGAGCAGTGGCGCCCACGCCATCCATTCAAAGACATTGACATCATGGATACCCGAGCCGTGGTCATCGTGGCTATCGCCACTGAACTCCGCATTTGGTTCACCAAACGCTGTGCGTTGGAACAACCACAACAAATATCCGGCTGCAAGAACTGTTCCGATAGCGGCGATCACCATGAAAATACGAAACGTGACTTCCGAAAGCCCTGCGGCAGGTTGGTACGCCGACAAGATTGCGGGGAACTCGCCCCAAAAACCAGCAAGACCCGGAAGTCCAAGCGATGCCATGACGCAGAATCCCATGATCCATCCCATGCGCGGCATTTGTTTGAGCATCCCACTCAGACGCGAAATCTCAAGCGTGTGATATCGCTCCTTCACGCTGCCAGCAATGAAGAACAACATGCCCGTGATCAGACCGTGTGCCACCATGCCAAAGACTGCGGCGTTCATGCCAAATGATGTCAGTGTAGAAATACCCAACATCACAAAACCCATGTGCGCTACAGAAGAAAACGCGATCAGTCGTTTCATGTCGGTTTGAGCCAGACATCCGAGCGCACCGTAAATGATTCCGATGACTGCCAGGAGGCCGATCCACGGTGCCCACTCTTTAGCGGCAACCGGAAGAATCGGAATTGCAATACGCACAAATCCGTATGTACCAAGTTTGAGCAAGACTGCAGCCAAGATGACTGACCCTTGTGTTGGGGCCTGCGTATGCGCGTCAGGCAACCACGTGTGAAACGGAAACATTGGCACCTTGACGGCAAACCCAACGAACATTCCGCCGAATATCCAAATCTGTGCACTGCGACTAATACCAGCACCCTGCTCGATCAGGAATGGAATCGAGAAACTCTCTGCTCCAGTTTTGAAAAACAGTGCCAAGAATGCCACCAACATGAGTGCTGAACCAAACATTGTGTACAGGAAGAATTTGAGCGATGCATATTGGCGATGTTCTCCGCCCCAGACACCAATCATGAAGTACATCGGGAGCAAGACCAATTCAAAGAAGACAAAGAACAAGATGAGGTCACGAGCAATAAATGTTCCGGCCATTCCTGTTTGCAAAATCAACATGAGCGCAAAAAATGCTTTCGTATTGCCAGGTTCTGGAACATGGTTCCAGCTGTAAATCATCACCAACACGGTGATCACCATTGACAACAGATACAGCGGCAAACTGATGCCGTCTATGCCGACAAAATATGTGCTCTTTAGAACTGAGATCCAGTTTGTCTGCGCAACAAATTGCATTTTGCCTGCTTGATCAAAGTTGAATTGCGTAAGCGTGAAGATACCCACGCCCAATGTGGCAACTGCCGTGATCAGCGCAACTGCCTTTGTGGCGGTTTCTTGCGCTTTGGGGATGAAGAGCATGACGAGCACGCCAAGGAGCGGCAAGAACGTGCCGACCGATAGCGCCCAATTGTTGTCACTGAGGACTTCCATAACTATGTACTCCCTTACGTATTAATAATGACGAGTATGAGGGCGCCGATGGCGGCAGCGCCGAACAACAACGCCCCATACTGATTGACTTTTCCGGACTGAATTGGCCTGATTGCAGAACCTGCATTTTGTGCCACTGCGGCAGACCCATTGACGGCTCCGTCTACGACACGTTGATCAACGTTTCGGTAGACCCAGCCAGACACCTTGCGCACCACTGTTCCAAAACCATTAACAACACCATCAATGATGTTTTGGTTAAACCAATAAACAGCCTGAGCAACGGGATGCGCGATGCCATGAACAATTACTTTTTCATAGAGCGCGTCGAGGTAGTACTTATTTTGCAAGAACAGGTATCCGGCACCAAGGGCTTTGTTGCGCTGAGTGAGGCCCACAAGTTTTGGATTCTTCTTGCCGTACAACTGCACGCAGAGCACCCAACTTAAAAATCCGCCGAGGAAGACGATGAGCATCGACATCAACGCCTTTGACCACTTGAATGGCGCATGATCAAGTTGCGGGGCAACACAAATGCCCCCTGTTGGAGTTGTTGTTCCGCAGGGTGATTCATGTTCGGCTTCTTCGGCGCGTGGAGAAGTGAGCACACGAGCTTCACCAGGGCCACTCGCCATCACCGATATTCCTGTTGGGCTAATTACTTCTGGGCGCGGCTCTACCCAATGTTTCATGCGTTCCCATTTTTCGCCTAATGGCGCTGGGTTCAAGAAACCTGCACCAAGAGCCAGTGCGGCCAAAATCATCAGCGGGACGGTAATCAACAGACCACTTTCGTGCGGGCCTCGCGATGCGTGAGCATCGTGTGTGTCGTGAGCATCGTGACTGTCGTGTGCGCCGGCTGCTGCGCCACGAGGTTTGCCATTGAAAGTAAGGTACGTCGCCCGAGTCATGTAGGCAGCAGTTAAAAATGCACCTGTCAGACCAAGCACCATGAACATGGTGTAACCGTTATGACCAACATTGTCGATGATCTCATCTTTTGAGAAGAATCCTGAGAACGGAAACACACCACACAGCGCCAATGTCGAAATAATCCACGTTGCAAAAGTGATCGGCATGAACTTACGCAATCCGCCCATGTCTTTTTTCATGTCAAAGGAATGGTGAGATGCACTGTGACTGACAGAACCTGCACACAAGAACAGACACGCTTTAAAAAATGCGTGAGTGAAAATATGGAAAACCGCTGGCAACCATGCGCCTGCGCCAAGGCCCATCATCATGTATCCCAACTGACTCACCGTGGAATACGCCAAAACCTTTTTAATGTCTGCCTGCACAAACGCAAGTGCTGCTGCGATAACGATTGTGATTCCGCCGATCAACACGATCAGGTTGAGGTTGGTTCCTAAAATGTTCATGCCAGTGAAAAACACCGGATACAAACGTGCGACAAGATACACGCCCGCAACCACCATGGTGGATGAATGCAAAAGAGAACTGACAGGGGTTGGACCAGCCATTGCGTCTGGCAACCATGTGTGTAATGGGAACTGACCGCTCTTGCCAATGCAGGCAATGAACAAAGCAACGGCTCCGACCGTGATTGCAGCATGGCCTGGGTCTCCGGAGAGCGCCCACGCCGATAAACCACGAATAGTGAAGCCAGAAATGCCGAGAGTTTTTTGCGTCCATGCGTTAGATGCAAAGAACAGCACCGATGTGCCGACGAGCAGGCCGATGTCGCCAGTACGAGTTGTGAAAAATGCTTTGAGGGCTGCACGACTATTAGCGCCGTCCTCCCACCAGTGACCAATCAACAAGAACGAGCACATTCCCATGATTTCCCAACCCAAAATAAGTTGAATCATGTTTTCTGCAAGAACCATGTTGAGCATTCCTGCGGAAAACAAAGTCAGTGCCCCAAAGAAATGGGTGTACCGAATATCGCCACGAAGGTACTCGACCGAATAAATCTCGACCAGTGTTGAAATCAAGGTCACAACTACAAGCAATGTCAACGACAGACCGTCAATGTGCTGCCCAATTCCGAAGGAGAAGCCAGCGCTCTCCCACCATGTCCATGTCTTAATAACTGGTGCGATAAACGCCTCAGGCGCTGCGCTGTCAACGCGTTGTATCCATTGATAGGCGGCACCAACAGATATAGCGAGTGATGCCAAGAGCGATGCGATACCAAACTCGCTGCCTTTCATTGGCATTTTCTTGCCATAGGCAATAATCAGCACAAATGCAATCACTGGCATGAGCGGAATCAACCACGCATTTTCTAAGAACCATCCAGATTTGAGAACAGTCTCAACAGTCTCAACAGTCTCGGTCGCAAAAAACATCTCTTTAACCCTTCATCTCTGACAACTCGTCAAGCGAGATAGAGCGACTATTGCGATACACCAACAACACGAGGGCAAGCCCGACTCCAACCTCTGCGGCAGCGACTGCGATCACATACAAAGCAAAAGTCTGACCATCTGCGCTTCCGTTGCGCAACGAAAAAGCCAGCAGATTGATATTGACTGAGTTGAGAATTAGTTCGATAGACATCAGTACCAATACGGCGTTCTTGCGCACAATAACGCCATAGACCCCGATACAAAACAGGATTGCGCCAAGAAAAAGAAACTCGTTTAGCAACATGGTCAGTCCCTGCGTGCCAGAACAATGGCCCCGATAACTGCAGCGAGCAGAACAAATGACAACGCCCAGAAAGGCAACAGGTAGGGACCAAAGATCTGGTCTGACAACACTTGCGTCGACACAAGCGGAGCGTCCGCAGGGAGTTTTTCATTGCCGAATCCGTCTCGCAACGCAATCAACATCGCAGCCAACAATGTGAGTGCAACGGGAAGACCGACGAACCAGTTTTTGTTATTGAGGTCAGACTCCGCACCAATACGTGCGCGAGTAAGCATGGTGCCAAACAAAAACAACACCATGACCGCACCGATATATACAAGAACTTGTGTGACTGCCACAAACTCAGCAGCCAGCAGCACATATTGCGCGGCTGCACCGGCCAATACAACCACCAGCCATAGCGCCGCATGCACCACGTTGCTCGTTGTTACTACTCGCAATGCACCAACCACCATGAGGGCAGCAATAATAAAGAAGCCGATGTTTTGAGCAATCAGCAAGTCAGAAGCAAACATTATTTCTTACCTTTTTTGTCTGCACCAACTTCTAGTTCGGGAGCTTCTGGAACGGTCTCCATCCATTCTCCGAGTTTGACTTTGTCATGCAACATATCGGCAATGCTTGGTTCTGAGTATTCATACTCAGGACTCCAGAACAGCGCATCAAACGGACACACATCGACACAAATTCCGCAGTACATGCACAACGCATAATCAATATCAAAACGATCCAGCATGTTTACTTGACGCGGCTTGCCACCAGCACGGCGTGGTGGGGCAAGTTCTTTGTGTCCTTCGATATAGATACACCAGTCCGGACACGAACGCGCGCACAGCATGCACGATGTGCAGTTGCCTTCATGCAAGGCGATGACTCCGCGTGAGCGAATAGGCGGCGTTTCTTTTTCGTGCGGGTATTGCACGGTGTTGGCACCCTGAGTAACAGTGCGCGCAAAAGTGCCAAGTGTGACACCAAGACCTTTAAACAGACCAGGAACTTTGGGCATCAGAACGCCACTTTCAAGATTGCCGTCAACATGATATTGACGAGAGAAATAGGAATAAGAACTTTCCATGCAAAGCGCTGCAATTGATCTTCGCGCAAGCGCGGATAACTAAATCGAACCCACATCACCAAGAACATGATGACCATCATTTTTGTGAACAAGATCAACGGACCGGCAAGGTTCATCCAGTTATCAACGCTGTCCATGGTGGTCCAGCCAAACCATGAGAACGGAACAGCCCAGCCGCCCAAGAAGAGCACTGATGCGATCATTGCAAATACTCCGGCGGTGGCGAACTCACCGATGAAGAAAATCAAGAAACGAAAACCTGAGTACTCGGTCATGTATCCCGATACCAGTTCTGATTCAGCGACTGGCATGTCAAATGGGGCTTGCGTGAGTTCGGCCTGAACAGAAATCATAAAAATGACAAAACCAACGAACTGTGTCAGAACATACGGATTGCCGAGACCGTCGAACCCAAACATCGAGCCACTGTTTTGAGCCAGCACGATTCCTTGCAAGTTCATGGTGCCAGCCTGGATAACAACACCAATCACTGCCAACACCATTGGCAATTCGTAGGCAATCAACTGCCCAGCCGCGCGCAGGCCACCTAATAATGAGTACTTGTTGGCGCTTGACCAACCCGCAATCAAAATTCCGAGCACTGAGATAGATGAGACAGCGAGCGCATAAAAAATTCCGGCTTCAAAGTTGGTGAACCACGCGTCTGGTCCAAATGGCACAACCACAACCAATAAAAATGTGCTTGCTAACACAATGAGTGGCGCAAGTTTAAAAATAAACTTGTCTGCTCGTGCTGGATAAATGTCTTCTTTTTGCAACCACTTGCCGACCTCGGCAAATAACTGCATTGACCCGTATGGACCAGCTTCCATTGGTCCGAGTCGACTCTGCATAAACGACATCATCTTGAACAAAAAGAGATACACGATTGTTCCGGCTGGCAACAGCACTGCCACTAGTCCGCCAAGGACGCGCAACAAAGACTGTCCCCAATACGGAACCTCAGCAATTATTAAAGACACGGTATTCATCAGCGGTCGATGTCTCCGAGAATGAAATACAGTGACGCCAAAATCGTCACGATGTCAGGCACATACACACCTTTGAGTAGCCAGGGCGTAATCGACATGTTGTTAAACGATGCGCTTCTGATTTTGACGCGGAACGGTCCGAGATCACCTTGTGACACCACGTAGTAGCCCATCTCGCCAAGTGGATTCTCCGTGCATACCCACGCTTCACCTTCGGGCACCTTGATGATGCGCGGCACCTTGGTCATCACTGGACCAGCAGGAATAGTGTCAACTAATTGCTCGACGATGCGCGTTGACTCGCGTACCTCTTGCAGGCGTACCCAACAACGTGCAAACGAATCGCCATCTGGGTGAGTCCAGACTTTCCAGTCCACTTTGTCCCAGGCCATCGGCAATGACTGATCGCGACGCAGGTCCCAGTCGACACCAGATGCACGCAAGTTGGCGCCAGACATTCCGTATTGCAATGCGATGTCGCGCGGAATAACACCAATACCGCGAGTACGCGACTGGAAGATTTCATTTCCGAACAACAGATCTTCGATCTCGTCGCAAAAACGACGAAGTTTTTTCATGACGGTTCGGGTCTCGTCTATCCATCCTGCAGGAAGATCATCTTTGAGTCCACCAATGCGGTCGAAGTTGGGATGGAATCGTCCGCCCGTTGCACCTTCGATCAAGTTCAGGACATACTCACGATCACGGAACGCCATAAAGACTGGCGTGATAGCGCCGAGTTGCACACCGAGATCACCAAGGAATAGCGAGACGTTGGCAATGCGCGAGAGTTCGAACAAGATTGTTCGAATATGTTGCGCTCGTAATGGAGCCTCAATTCCCATCAGTTTTTCAGCAGCCAAGATGAAAGGAACTTCGTTGGCAAAACTTCCGAGCCAGTCAATGCGATTAACAAGTGCTGTCACTTGCGGATACGTACGAACTTCTGTGAGTTTTTCGTATCCGCGGTGCATGTAGCCGCATGATGGATCGACCCACACGACTTGTTCGCCATCAAGACGCGCAATGATGCGCAATGTTCCGTGAGTTGCCGGATGCTGCGGCCCAATGTTGAGAGTCATGCCCTCAGTTTCGAGCTCAAGATTGACTCGCGCATCTGCTGCTTGCGACGCGATATAAGACAACTGTTGACGATCTCCAAGAAGTGTCATTGCGCGTCTCCATCTTGTGCAGGCTCGTCTTGATCGCCACCAGGCATTGGCTCGACGTCAACGATTCCGGGCCATGGTTTTACGATGCGTGCTAATAGCGGGAAGTCTTTGCGCAGTGGGAAGCCCTCAAAGTCAGTTGGCAGATAAATGTGTCGCAAATCTGGATGACCATCGAACGTGATACCAAACATTTCCCAAGCTTCTCGCTCATGCCAGTTAGCACCTGCGTACACCGTCGTCCAAGACTCAATATGCGCATTGTCATCTGGAACATCCGCTTTGAGATTGATGCCCATTGATGTTGTTGGGTCTACTACTCGTGCCAACATCTGAATTCGCGTGTCTCCGCCCGTGTAGCCATGACGAATCGTGTTGTCGCGCACCGGTGCTGGTTCGGTGGGATCATCTTCTCCGCGTCCAAACGGCGATGGCAACCAATCGATTGCCGACAAGAAATCAAAATATGAAAAACCTAGGTCGCGCAAGATGACAGCGGTCTCTCGCCATGACTCTGTGCGCACACGCACCCAAATGTCATCACCTGGTTTGAGGAGTGACTCAACAATCTTGTCGCCAAGTGCTGCTTGAACACGAGCAAGAATGCCATCACGAACAACATCGGTGGCAGCGGGGGTATCAGTGGTCAACGACAACTGGAACTCCTCCTCGTTCGGCGGATTCGCCATCAACAACTTGCTTTTTTACTGCTTGTTTTGCACTTTGGGCAAGAGCCATCGGCTGCGAACCTTCGCCACGCCACCTTGCACCCATGTCTTCGTTCTTGATGCGTTGTTGCAACATCACAACACCCTCAAGAAGTGCTTCGGGTCGTGGTGGGCAACCAGGCACATAGACATCGACTGGAATAATCTGATCGATTCCTTTTGTCACGGAGTAACTATCCCAATACGGACCTCCGCAGTTGGCGCAACTTCCCATTGAGATGACATATTTTGGTTCAGGCATTTGTTCGTACAAGCGCTTGATGACTGGCGCCATCTTGTCTGTCACTGTTCCGGAGATCACCACAAGGTCTGCTTGACGCGGACTTGCCGGAAGCGGAATCACGCCGAGTCTCATCACGTCATAGCGCGGCGAACCAAATGCCGCACCCATCTCGATGGCACAACATGCCAAGCCCCATTGATACACCCACAAACTGTACGAACGCCCCATGTTGAAGAGTTGCGTCAGTGGTTTGGGCAAACGCCCACGGTCTACGAGTCCCATCAGTGAATTACTCCCCGACCTATACCCATCGCAAGACACCCTTACGCCATGCGTAGACAAGACCCAACACCAAGATCGCCACGAACACTGCCATCTCGATTAATCCAAAGCCGCCATAGCGCTCAAGTTGTGTTGCCCACGGAAAAATAAACACTGCTTCTACGTCAAAAATCACGAACAACAATGCAAACACGTAGTACCGAATCTGACTTTGAGACCATCCGTCGCCAACCGGATCGACTCCACTTTCATACGACAGAAGTTTTTCTGGGGTCGGATTATTTGGGCGCAACAGTGCCGAGATTCCAAGCAACAATGAGGCCACCAAAAAGGCTGCCAAACCAAACCACACAACCGTGAGATAGGAGCGCAAGAACGGAGACATCGGTTACGAAACTACTACCTAGCCCAATCCAGACAACAACTTCGCGTCAATCGCATTCCACGTGAGTGTCTCTAGTATGTGCTTTTGTGCGTTGTTGGACGACCGGCAACGTCTGCCAAAAACCAACTCACCAACCCATCGCAACGCTCTTGGGCATCAACAACCTTGATCCGGGTCTGAGTCAGCAAATCTTGAGGGTCGACTCCGGCGCTGATCAACTCGCACTGACCTTGACCTGCCGACCACTGAGACACCACTGATTCGGTGGCTTCAGGATGAAACTGCAGGGCCAGACACTTTGCGATCCTGAAAGCCTGCACAGCGCGGTCACTGCTGGCCAAGATCTCGCTGTTGGCTGGAGGCTCGAATGTGTCCCCATGCCACTGCATCCATTCCCCCGCTAATACAGCACCAGCAAGGCTTTGCGGGTCAGAAGCCTGCACCGAGCACCATCCCATCTCCGGCTCTGGAGCCACAAAAACCCGACCCCCGAGCGCATGCGCCAGCATCTGGGCGCCAAAGCAGATTCCCAAAATAGGCACACCCTGATCATGAGCCCTGCGCAACAATGTGGCCTCGGCCTCCACGCTGGCAGCGACTTCTGGCCAATAAGCGCTCCAATTCGAGCCCAACGAGAGCACAAGGTCGGCTCTGTCAACGAGGTCATCAACCTCAGACGCCCATTGCTCGTGGTGCTCGCGCAAGACTTCGGTAAAGGCATAACCACGCAGGCGTAATGATTGCCCAATAAAGCCCGCATCGGCCTCGGTCATATTCGCCACAAGAAGTGCCCGCACGACAAGTACCGTAGATGATGCGTGACCACTTTGCCTATTACTACTGCGTCCTCCGTGGCCGCCCGTGCCGTGGGTCGGGGTCTTGTCAAACACACTCCTGTCACTGAGTCAGCAGCGCTGTCCGATCTGTGTGGCGGGAAAATTGTTTTAAAGGCAGAAAATCTGCAGCGCACAGGGTCATTTAAAATTCGTGGCGCGCTCAACAAAATGGCATCACTCGGTGACGCCGCCAAAAATGGAGTCACCGCCGGTAGCGCTGGCAACCACGCTCAAGCATTGGCCTTTGCTGCAAGACATCACGGTGTCCCGTGCGAAATTTTTGTACCGACTGGCGCATCGCTCGCCAAGATTGATGCATGCCGCGGATACGGCGCCACGATTATTGAGGGCGGCGACACTCTTGACATTGCAGTTGCCCAAGCCCAACATCGCGCTCAAGAAACTGGCATGGCGTTTTGTCATCCCTACGACGATGCAAGTGTGGTTGCCGGACAAGGAACACTTGGCCTTGAACTCATCGAAGACATCGCAAACTTGTCCTGCGTACTTATTCCACTCGGCGGTGGCGGGCTCACGGGTGGTGTTGCTGTTGTGCTCAAAGAACACAACCCAAAGATTCGCATCATCGGAGTACAGGTTGCTGTGTGCGCACCGTACGCAGGTCTTCAAGTTTCGGACGGACCAATTGCCACACTCGCAGACGGAATCGCAGTGAAAAAACCTGGCGAAATTACGCGGCCACTGATTGAGCGTTACGTCGACGACATAGTGATAGTGCAAGAAGACGACATCGCTGATGCGATGCTCATACTGTTGGAACGCGCCAAGCTATACGTCGAAGGTGGTGGTGCAGTCGGAGTCGCTGCATTGTTAAGTGGTGTTGTCAAACCATCCGATCTCGGAACAACATGTGCAGTGCTGTCAGGCGGAAACGTTGATCTAGGAGTTGTTCCAGCGCTCATCCGTCGACACGAAACTGACGCAGGGCGCCGACTCATTTTGTTTGTGCGAATCCCTGACAGGCCGGGTGGGCTCGCGGGGTTGCTGACATTGTTTGCCCAAGCCGGAGCAAATCTGATCGAAGTAGAACACGTGCGAGACGGAGTAGACCTGCATGTTCGCGAAACGGGAGTACAGGTAGTACTAGAAATTCGCGGACCAGAACAAGAATCAAAAATTATTACTGCTGCTCAAGACGCTGGCTACACAGTGCAGAAAATTTCTGGCCGATGAACGCACCTTGTATCGCACTCTTGGCGCGATTCGATAAAAAGGCTTCTACTTTTAGTACGCCAGTTGCTGCAGCTGGTCAACTCTATATTGATGCTGTCCATCGAGCAGGTGGCGTACCTCTGCTCATGCCGCCCACCCTTGATGCAAATGTCATCAATGCCACGTTGATGCGTTGCAATGGAGTTCTTGTCATGGGCGGTGCAGATGTTGATCCATCTCTCTATGGCGAGGACCAACAAGACGAGTGCTACGGCATTGATAATTCTCTTGACCAATTCGAAATTGCTGTTCTTCTTGCGGCGATTGCGCTCGATAAACCAGTTCTCGCAATCTGTCGCGGTGCCCAAGTTCTCAATGTGGCACTTGGCGGAACCTTGATTCAGCATCTTGAAAACAGCGCCGACCATAAGGGGCGCTTGCACGAAGTAGAAGTAGTTCCAAATACTCGCCTCTCGCAAGCATTGAACGGCACAACATCAAACGGAGCATCATGGCATCACCAGGCAATTAAATCTGTTGCACCAGATCTTGTGTGTGTCGGTCGAGCATCAGATGGCACTATCGAAGCAGTCGAACACCGCAATGCGAGTTGGGTGTTGGGAGTTCAATGGCATCCCGAAAAAACTGCAGACGAAGACCCTGTACAGCAATCTTTATTTGATGCACTGATTAATCAGGCGAAGTAGTAATTCGCGCTTAGACGGTTGATCTACCCTGCAGGAGTTTGAGTTGCAGGATCTACTGCTTGTATTGCAATTGTCGCGAGGTTTGACACCATACGCGTGGCGTCGAGCAACCAGCCCGGATACACGCCAACAACGATCGTAAATATTGCGGCCAATGTAATGGCTATTCCGGCACCAGTCGGAATAGCGAGTTTTGTGTCATCTGTTGAATCAGCGAGCCACACGCTCACCATGATTCGCAGATACAAAAACGCCGCAATCACGGCGGCCAACATCGCAATAATTGCAATTGAATACGATTGCACTTCGGCTGCTGCTTTGATAACCCCAAACTTGGCAATGAAACCACTCGTGGCAGGCATGCCCGCTTGGGCCAATAAAAACACTGTGAGCGCCAAGGCCATTGCTGGACGCCGTTTACCTAATCCGCGGAAATCATCAAGCGTGGTGTGACTGTCGCCTTTGCCCGCAACAACAGTGACGACAGCAAATGAACCAATCACTAGCACTGCGTACAACAACAAATATGTCAGCACTGCCGCCAACGCATCTTTGTCACCGACATGTCCAGCCGCTTCTACGCCCACCAACAAAAATCCGGCGTGGCTGATTGAAGAAAATGCGAGCATTCGTTTGACGTTTGTCTGCACGACCGCAAGAATCGAACCAGCCAACAATGTGAGAACTGCAAGAACCCAGATTGCTGGACGCCAGTCATCAATGCGTGTCGGGAATGCCACCACAAGTACACGCAATAGCGCAGCGAATGACGCAATTTTTCCGGCAGATGCCATAAAGGCGGTGACTGGCGACGGTGCTCCTTCATAAACATCTGGCGTCCAGACATGGAACGGAACAGCGCTGACTTTAAACGCAAGACCTACCAACATCAGTCCGATGCCGACCAGCAACATCGCATCTATCTGACTAAAAGGACTATCACCTGACAGCGCAGATGCAATCTTTGAAAGATTTGTGCTGCCAGTTGACCCGTATGTCAATGCAATTCCGTACAAGAAAAATGCAGACGAAAATCCGCCCAGTACAAAATACTTCAGACCAGCCTCTTGGCTCTCTGCTCGCTTTCGATGGCTTGCTGCCAAAAGATAGAGCGAAAGGCTCAGCGTTTCGAGTCCCAAGAACAGCACTATCAAATCATTTGATGACGCCATGACAACACCACCAATTGCTGCAGTGAGATACAGGGCATACACCTCTGGGCCGTCGTAGTCTTCTCGACGCAAATAGTCATCGGTAATAAGAGAAACTAAAGCGATAGAGATGGCGATTGCAATTGTTGCAAGTAACGCAAAATGATCGAGTGCTACGGCGTCAGCAATGAGCATCTTTGGACCATTTTTTGTGACATCACGCCACTGCAGCATCGCCGCCACTGCCGTTGCAAGTGACACCGCGACAGTGAAAACGCAGTATGAACCCTTTGGCCAACGTGGCGCAATCGAACCAAGTAGCAGCAGTACACACACGCCACCAAGAAGTACAAGTAGCGGGCTAATACCCATCCAACTGATTGATGGGCCAACAAGATTCTCGGCAAACAGAGCGTTCACTTTTCGAGTTCCATTTCTGCTGGTGGCATTATTTCTGCCGGTGGCATGAAGTCACTATGCGATACAACGTGCTCGATCAATTTGTCCACGCTTGGCTCGATGCGTTCAAGCATTGGTTTTGGATACAAACCAGTAAATCCAATGATGCCGATGAAAACCATCAAAACCATTCCTTCGCGCAGTTTGAGTTCTGCAAATGTGGAATTGTCTTCGTCTGGTTCACCATGAAACACGCGCTGATATGCCCACAACAAATACAGTGCCGCCAGAATGACACCAGTCGTAGCAATGATTGTCCACCAACGCGCTGTCTGGAACGAACCAATTAATACTAAGAACTCTCCGACGAAGCCGTTCAGCCCCGGAACACCAATCGAGGACAACATCACAACGGTAAATGCGGCCGCAAAAATTGGAGCAACTTTTTGGATACCACGCAATTGAGCGATCTCACGCGTATGGCGGCGCTCGTAGATCATCCCGACCAACAAAAACAATGCACCAGTTGACACACCATGATTAATCATCTGCGCAACACTGCCGGTGATGGCCTGAGATGTCATGGCAAATATTCCGAGCACAATAAAACCAAGGTGTGCTACTGACGAATAGGCCACAAGTCGTTTGAGGTCTGTTTGCATCGTTGCCGCGATTGCGCCATAGACGATTCCGATTGTCGCCAGGGTCAAAAAGAGTGGTCTGGCCCACACCGCTGCTTCTGGAAACAAATACAAGCCGAATCGCAAGAAACCGTACGTGCCCAATTTCAACATGACTCCGGCAAGAATGACCGAGCCTCCGGTCGGCGCTTGCGTATGTGCATCTGGAAGCCATGTATGAAATGGAAACAATGGCACTTTTACGGCAAATGCAATAGCAAACGAAAAGAACAGCCATCGGCCAGTGTTGGTCGCAAATGATGCGTGTTCAGCCAACGTCACAAGGTCAAAAGTGAGGTACCCGACATCGTGTCGCGCAAGTGCTGCCGTGGCAACAATGCCCACCAACATAAAAGCCGAACCAAACATTGTGAACAGGAAAAACTTTGTTGCTGCGTAGACACGCTTGTCATAGCCCCAACCACCAATCAAGAAATACATAGGAACCAGAACAATTTCAAAGAACAAGAAAAAGAGCACGAGGTCGAGGCTCAGAAAACTTCCCATCACTCCTGCCTCGAGCAACAACAACCATGCGAAATAACGCTTCTGATCGTGGTGGGGGTCGATTCCAAGAATCACAAGCGGAAACAAGACTCCTGTTAAGACCACCAAGAAGAGCGAAATACCGTCAACTCCAAGATGCCATGAGATGCCCCATGCCTTGATCCAATCATGTTGAGAGACAAACTGAAAATCAGCGCTACTCGACTTAAATGATGCCAACACCCAAAGCGACAGTGCACCAGTTCCGACGCTGAATAATATGGCGCACAGTTTTACCCATTCTGGACGACGGTCGCTCAAGAGCGTCACAAGCAATGCGCCAATAATTGGCAGAAAAACAATCGCTGACAGAATCGGGAAAGAAAGATGTTCGTGCATCAGAGCACTCCTCGCAACAAGAACCACGCCAGCAGCAGCACAACACCTAGACCCAAGATGGCCGCATAAAAACGAACAAACCCTGTTTGCACTTTTCGAAGTGCGTTACTCGTTGACCCAACAACGCGAGCAACTCCATTGACGGCACCGTCCACGACACCGGCATCAAAGCGTGCCACGCCACTAAACATTGCTCGGCCAGGACCACCCATGAAACGCGAGACACTTGAGTCGTACATCCAGCCATTGGCCAATATCGCTGGCTCAAGTGCCGGCGCTTTCTTCTTTGCATAGACCGCGATCGCGCCAGCAATACCTAGACACGCAATGATCACGGCTACAAGCAAGAGCAGATACTTATTGTCGCTTGCCCATGTTCCGTCGATATTGCGTTCTCCACTTTCGATCACCGGTTCAAGCCAATGCTCCAAGAAATGTGTCTTCGAAGAAAACGGCAACTGCAGTAATCCACCACCAATCGCTAAGCCAGAGAGCACAACAAGCGGAGCCAGCATGATCCATGGACTCTCATGCGGAGTCGCGTCTCCGTGAGCGCCATGTTCTTCACTCTGGTCATGCCAACGTGCTTCTCCGTAAAACACCATGATCACTTGTCGGGTCATGTAGTACGCCGTCAACAATGCAGTGACTACGCCGACCAAATAGAGCCCGCGATTATTGGCATAGACATACAACAAGATTTCGTCTTTTGACCAAAAGCCTGCAAATGGGGGAACTCCTGCAATTGCTAACCAGCCGACAATAAAAGTCATCGCCGTGATAGGCATCACCTTGCGTAACGCCCCCATCTTGCGCATGTCTTGTTGGTGATGCATTCCGTGGATGACCGCACCAGAGCCCAAGAACAACAGTGCCTTAAAGAAAGCGTGCGTGACCATGTGGAAAATTGCTGCAACATACGCACCTGATCCGATTGCCAAGAACATGAACCCGAGTTGTGACACCGTGCTATATGCCAGCACTTTTTTGATATCTGTTTGAGCAACCGCAACTGTTGCTGCAAATAACGCAGTCGCAGCTCCGACCACTGCGATGATTGTCATAACCCAGTGATACGAGACGTGCAGCACAGGGTTCATTCGTGTCATCAAAAACACGCCAGATGTCACCATCGTCGCGGCATGGATAAGTGCCGACACAGGGGTTGGTCCTTCCATGGCGTCTGGCAACCAGAGATACAGCGGGAGTTGTGCGCTCTTTCCGCATGCTCCGATAAATAACATGAGTGCAATACCTGTCGCTGTGACCGCTGCAAGTTGACCAGACTCGGCAGCTTCATTGATGCCCGAGTACGACAATGTTCCGACAGCCGAAAAAGCCATGAACATCGCAATCATCACGCCCCAGTCACCGACCCTATTGGTGACAAACGCCTTCTTGCCTGCGGTTGCTGCTGAATCTCGTGTGTGCCAGAAAGAAATCAAGAAATATGAACACGCACCAACTCCTTCCCAACCCAAGAAAGTAACTAGTAGGTTTTCACCAAGGACCAACATCAACATCGAAAAAATAAAGAGGTTGAGATACAAGAAGAACTTTGAAAACTTCGGGTCACCGTGCATGTATCCGATGGCATACAAATGAATGAGTGCGCCGATTCCGGTGATGAAAAGCGCCATTGTGACGCTGAGCGGATCAATCAATATCGCCATGTCAATGTGCAATGAGCCAACTGGCAGCCATGTAAACAACGTGACAACATGATGACGATCCTCAGATGCTCGTGAGAGCAATGCGAAAAACACACCAACCGTGACCACGAAAGAGCCTGCTGTCATCAGGGTGGCCAAAACTCCGGCACGCGGCTCACCAAGTCGACGGCCAAATAAGAAAATGATGATGAATCCAGCGAGCGGAAGAGCCGGAATAAGCCATGCGTTATCGAGCATCTGCGTTATCCCTTCAGTACCGAAAGATCATCGGCCGTGGCATCGCTGCGGCGGCGCATGATGGACACAATTATTCCGAGCCCCACAACAACTTCAGCAGCGGCAACGACAAGAACAAAAAACACGGCCGTCTGGCCATTGATGTCAGATAGCGATGCAGATAGCGCAACAAATGAGAGGTTCACAGCGTTGAGCATCAGTTCGATGCACATAAACATCACCAGCGGATTTCGTCGTACCATCACGCCGACAGTTCCGATTCCAAAGAGAACCGCTGCTAACACCAGATACCAACTAGTCGTGGGTTCGATCACTGCCAGATTCATGCCGACTCCTCAACATGTTGACCACGTTGGCGCCTTGACATAACGACAGTGCCAACGACTGCGATAAGCAAAAGAACAGATGTCACTTCAAAGGCAAAGACATAGTCGCTAAAGATAGAGCGCGATAGTTGTCGAATATTGGCGTCAGCGTCTTCGAGCGTGGCCGAATTGATGCCTGTTCCGCGAACCAAAAGTGCGTCTTGGGATTTCACGATGGCAGCGATGATCACGCCTGCAACGCCGATTCCTACGACGAGCGCAAGTGGACGCTGTGCAGTGAGTGGTTCTGTGGACAAATCTTCTGCTCGGTCAACCCCCAACAACATGATGACGAACAAAAACAACACCACGATTGCGCCGGCATACACGATGACTTGTACTGCCGCCAGAAAATGTGCGTTATTCGCCACGAACAAAACAGCAATTCCAAAGAGCGTCAAGACCAGGCTCAATGCGGCGTGTACGGGGTTGTTGCGCGTGATCACGCCGATGGCCCCCACGAGGACCATCGCCGCAGCACAGACAAAAACAAAAAGCTCCACTTAGTGCGTGCTCCCTGTTGTTGGCTCTTGGTCAAAATCTTCTACGTCATCGTCGGCTACTGCTTGTGAGGGTTCCGGAACTCTGATTCCGTAGCCCAACTCACCACTCCAAGCCACGAGTCCTTCAAAATCTGCGTTGCCTGACGGTGCTGTTGCACGCATCCAGCCAGATGTGTTGAGATCTTCGCCCGCACGCCAGTCTTCCCACGGCAAGTGCTGTGGAGAACCAGTGTCGTCAACTAACAACTCGTCTTTTGTATAGATGGCATCTCTCCGATTAGTGAAAGAAAACTCAAAGAGCTTTGTCTCTGTGATGGCCTCGGTAGGACATGCCTCTACACATAAATCACAATGGATACAACGCAAGTAGTTGATCTCATAAATAAAGCCAAATCGTTCGCCAGGTGATGTTGGGTTTGCGATGTCGTTATCAGCACCGCGCACATAGATGCACCTTGCAGGGCACACACCGGCACAGAGTTCGCAGCCGATGCATTTTTCCATACCATCTTCGTATCGGTTCAAAACATGGCGTCCGTGCAACCGCTCTGGTTTAGAAATCTTTTCGTCTTTTTTATCTGAGTTCTTGCGCCGAAATACTCGACCGCCAGAATATTCAGTTGTCACTCGATTGCGTCGTCCGTGCTGACGCAACGTCACTAAGAATCCGCCAAAATAACCCATTAGAACATCACCCCATCCCGTTTGCGTTCGTTCGTACTCGTGCGTTGCGCCAACATCAACAGGCTGTAACTCACTAATAGAACTAAGGCAGTAGCAATGGTCACTACATAGCGATCCCATCCTGCACTTTGGCCAACGCGTTGTGCTGCCAGCAAAATAAACCATCCGAGCGATGCAGGGATCAAAACTTTCCAGCCAAGATTCATTAGTTGGTCATAACGAAAGCGCGGCAATGTGGCGCGGAACCAGACATATATATAGAGGAAGACCAACACCTTAAGCAGCAACCAGACGGTTCCTTCGAGTGCGTTTCCGATGATCGGAATATCGATTGTGGTTGATCCGACCGAAATGGGTTGTGGTCCGCCGAAGAAGAGCGTCACAATCAGCGCAGACATCGTGACCGTATTCATGAACTCTGCCAGATAAAAGAGGGCGAAACGCAAAGACGCGTACTCCGTGTTAAAACCGCCAACGAGTTCTTGTTCGGCTTCTACTAAGTCAAAAGGTGGTCTGTTGAGTTCTGCTGTCGCGGCAACCATGAAAATAAAGAATGGAATAATTCCGGTGACAATGACGTTCCAGTTGCCAAGTGTGCTTTGTCTGGCAACGATTCCGCTCGTTGACAACGTTCCGGTGACCAGCACAACCGCTGCCACTGACAAGCCCAGGGCTGCTTCGTAACTCACCATCTGCGCAGATGCACGAACAGAACCAAGCAACGGATACTTTGAACCGCTCGACCAACCAGCCAACATGATTCCGTAAATTGCGATCGACGAAATGGCTAGTGCGAACAAGATGCCAATTGGTGGATCCGCAAGTTGCACACGTGTCTGATGTCCGAACCACGTCACGAGACCATCGTTGCCACCACGAAAATCCCCACCAAGTGGAATAATTGCAAATGTCAAGAACGCTGGAACAAAAGCTAAATAGGGTGCGAGTTTGAAAACAAATCGATCAGAGCGCTCCGGAATCAGGTCCTCTTTAAAGAACAACTTGATGCCGTCCGCCAATGTCTGCAAGATTCCGAAAGGCCCTGCCTTGTTTGGTCCAATTCGGTTTTGCATGCCTGCGATCACTTTGCGTTCAAACCAAACCATCAGCATCGTGGCCAATAGCCCCACGACAAAAACCACAACAACTTTCAGCAACACGATCAACAACGGAGTCCACAACAATTCTCCGGTCAACAGTGGATCAATCGCCAAGATCTGCATCATGAGATATTGGCAATCTGTACATCGGTGACTCCGTTGGTCGCCTCTAGCAACTCTCGAATATCGACACCCTTTTGATTAAACGGTACAAATGCAGTTCCGCGCGCAACTGTCATTGATGCGTGCACTGGCAGGATGACGGATCGCGTTGTGTTACTCACACGCACGGACGAACCATCTTTTGCCCCAACGCGCTCTAGATCGTGAGGATGTACAAACACTCCGGCACCTGGCGCAAGGGCAGCCAAAGATTGACTCATTGCGGTTCCGATTGCCTCGTCGTACAACTTTCGAGCGACAACAAGTCTGAACTCATATGCGTTGCGTTTTACGGCTGCGTCGTGATGAACTTGCAGCGGAGAAATAGGTGGAACGCTGACCAGAACACCATTTTTTCGCACGGCGACGCTCACACTCAGTCCATCAAACCCCCCAACAGTTTGGGTGATGCGAGTCTGAATATCTTGAAGCGTCAAAATGTCTAAGTCATGATCTAAAAGTGCAGCAAGTTCGACGGCAATCATCCAATCAGGGCGTGATGTTGCATGTGGCGTGATGCTCTGCGCCACATTTGTGACACGGCCTTCCAAATTGGTTGTCGTTCCATCTTTTTCTCCGTATGCAGCGGCCGGAAGCACAATGTCTGCATGCGCTGATGAGTTATTTAAGAACGTATCGATTGCAATGATGTGGCGCGCACCAGCAATACCGCGACGAGCAAGATCAGCGTCTGGAACATCGCTGAGAGGATCTGCCCCGAGCAAGATGAGGCAATCAACTTTGCCGTTGGCTGATGCCTCAAGAATTGCTGCAGCGTCACTTGTGCCACGTGGTGCAAGCCCTAACGACAATGCGCCGCGCACATTTGCGCGCCTCAGCACTGGCAACACACTCACCTGAGAAACCGTTGTCGCAATTGTGTCAACCACGGCCATTGTGTGGTGAGCAGCTTCGGCCAAGTTAGATCGTCCGGCGACGACTACGACCGAACCACGACCCAATTGTTCTTGCATCTCAGGAGTACTCAACATCTGCTGCACTGTCTCTGCTTGATGGCCAGGCTCGTGCTGCAGAGATTTCCAGGCATAGCGAGTCAAGCCAGAATCATGAGTTGTGATTTCAATGATGCGAATTTTTTTCTTTTCTGCTGCCCCACGAAGACGCAGGTACAAAACAGGAAGTTCTTCTTTCAGATCAGGCGCAAGCAAAATAACCGTCGCTGCACTGCACGCGTCATCGATAGTGGCGTTGGGGTATCCAAAAATTTCGGCAGGTAATCCATCGTCAAGTTGGGCATCGCGCATGTCCACACCAAGAGCATCTGCAAGTTGAGCCCATGCCCATGCGTCTTCGTTGGTACCGCGAGCCCCACCGAGTATGGCGATTGATCCGGGTTGAGCATGACGCAATACCCGTGCGGTTTCGTCAAGAGCCACTGTCCAAGATGCAGACACAAGACCGGACTCAGTTTTTATGAGCGGCGTTGACAGACGATTCGGAGAGTTTGTGGATTGGAAATTAAAACGACCTCGGTCACACAACCATCCCCAGTTAACTGGATCGCTATCAACGCCCTGATAGCGCAAGATCTCATCACGGCTTGATTGCACAACAGTGCGACAACCGACCGAACATGTCGTGCAGGTACTTTCTTGTTGTTGCAGATCCCACGGACGTGCTTTGAATCGATACGGCTCTGCAGTGAGTGCGCCGACGGGGCAGATCTGCACAGTGTTTCCCGAAAAATATGACGCAAATGGTTCGTCCGGGAATGTCATCACCTGGGTGTTGTTGCCACGATGCGTAAACGTAATGAGCGGGTCTCCGGCAACCTCGTCTGCAAAGCGTGTGCATCGATCACACAAAATGCATCTCTCGCGATCAAGAAACACCAAACCGCTGATTGGGATTGGTTTTTCGTAATGTCGCTTTTCTTCTACGTATCGGCTCTCGCCTGGCCCGTGACTAAATGCCTGATCTTGAAGCGGACATTCTCCGCCCTTGTCGCAGACGGGACAATCGAGTGGATGATTTGCCAGTAGCAACTCAATCATTCCTTCTTGTGCTCGCTTGACGATGTCCGTATCGGTACGCACAACTTGTCCCTCGGCCACTGGAGTCATGCAACTCACCACCATCATTGGACCGCGTGGTCCTTCGACTTCGACAAGACATTGACGACACATGCCAACGGACTCCATGCGAGGGTGATAGCAAAACCGCGGAATAAAGTCTTCCGTGCGATCAGCGGCAGCAATAATCCACTCCCCTTTGCGGGCTTGAACAGTTTTTCCATTAATTGTCATCGAAACAGCGTTTGGATCAACGACGATTTCTGCTTCGTTGTGCGATTCAGTTGTACTCATGAGGACACCCCAACCGCCGTTACCTTAATCATTGTTCTTTTTGTAATTCGCGCTTCAAACTCTGATCGAAACAATGTCAGCGCAGAGTGCACTGGTACATACGCCGATGGTCCGACAAAACAAATCGTGGTCATCTTGTACGGGAAGGGAACGGCCGTCAATCCAAGTGCTTCATTGGATGCATGCGGAAAATCTCCAGGACAAATTGATTCACCAACTTCGATGAGTTGAGCCAAATCAGCATCTGTGCCTTTGCCGTCAACAACGCGACTCAAGATGCGCTCAAGCCATGTGCCACCTTCACGACATGGGGTGCATTTTCCGCACGACTCGTGCGCATAAAACCGAGTAAGAGTCAGTGCAGCAGCAGGAATATCAGTTGTTTCATCCATCACCATGATGGCTCCAGAGCCCAACATTGAACCCGCTGCTCCAACCTGGCTTCCTTCAAAAGGGAGATCCAATTGATCAGATGTAAACCACGGCGCAGAACCGCCGCCAGGAACAAACGCTTTGAGAGCATTGTTGTTGCGAATGCCACCGCAGAATTCTTGTCCGTAAATGAGATCGCGAAACGTAGTTGTTCCGTTGACGATTTCATAAACACCTGGCCGCACAACATGACCAGACACCGCAACCATGCGAGTTCCCGGAGATGTTTTTGTACCAATTGCTGTGTATGCATCGACACCGTTGGTCATTAGCCACGGCAAGTTAGCCAACGTCTCAACATTGTTGACGATTGTTGGTTGGCCATAGAGACCATTTGCAGCAGGAAAGAATGGTGGTTTGAGGCGGGGCATTCCGCGATTTCCTTCGAGACTTTCGATGAGCGCAGTTTCTTCACCGACAACGTAGGCACCCGCCCCCCAATGAAGAACAATATCGACCGAGAAATTCGTGCCCAGGATATTTTTGCCGACATACCCGGCCTCATACGCTTCGTTGAGCGCTTCTGCAACGCGTTCTTGTGCGACTGCCATTTCTCCGCGTATATAGAGGAAGCACTGCGACAAGCCAGCCGCATAACACGCAATCAAACAGCCCTCAATTAATTGATGCGGATCACGTTCCATCAACAAGCGATCTTTATATGTGCCGGGTTCGCTCTCGTCACCGTTCACAACGAGATAGCGCGGCCAAACTTCCTGCGGCGTTAATCCCCATTTCACACCCGCTGGAAAACCTGCACCACCACGACCCAGCACTGTTGCGCTCTTGACATCGTCATGCACTGTTTGCGCAGGCCGTGAGAGCGCAGAGCGCAGACCTTGGTATCCGCCCGTGGCGATAAACCGATCAATCTTGTATGAATCGGCATACTCAAAACGAGACGTCACAATCTTGGGTCGATCGCCGGCGATAAAGCCAGGCGCATGCAAATATGAACTTGTCACAGTGCCGCCTTCCCGTTTAGCCACGCAGGTGACTCAGTGACCAACTCCGGAGCAACGACACCAACACCACGGTGAGACGCAATATGTTGGCGTACTTTGGCAACTGTTCCGTGTGGTGGAATCTCATGTGTCAATCGTTCTGCTGATAGATCATCAATCAACTCGTCAAGATCGGCAGGAGTCAGTCGATAGCGATAGCGATAGTTCACCTGCAAGCATGGCGCTTCGGTGCACGCCGCCTGACACTCGGCGTGTTCGAGCGTAAACATTCCGTCTGGTGTGGTTCCGCCAGCCTTTATACCGAGGCGCTGTTCTGCGTGGTGCATTAATTCTTCTGACCCCATGAGTGCGCACGACATGGTGCCACAGATGTTCACGACATATTTGCCGACAGGCTCAAATTTAAACATCTCATAGAAAGTTGCTGTGCCGTAGACCTCTGCTGACGTGACACCAACAAGTTCGCCGATATGCACCATTGCGTCGCGCGTGATGTAGCCGTCTTGTTCTTGAGCCAGATGCAGTAATGGCACAAGGGCAGATTTTGGTCGCGGATATCGACCGATGATCTCTTTGGCAAGAGCTACGTGTGCGTCAGTCAAGCGACTCATCGATCTACTTCTCCGAGTACTGGATCGACTGATGAGATCACTGCCACAGCATCAGCGACAAGTCCACCACGCATCATGTGTGGCAAAGTCTGCAAGTTGATAAAAGATGGCGGACGAATTCGCATCCGATATGGCTTGGCTGATCCGTCGCTCACGATGTAGCAACCAATTTCTCCGCGGGGGCTCTCGATGCCGACATACACTTCACCTTCTGGCACCTTGAAACCTTCAGTGAAGATTTTGAAGTGATGGATGAGCGCCTCCATTGATTCATCAATGCGGGCTCGTGGTGGTGGTGTAACTTTTTTATCTTGAATGCGATAGTCACCACTGGGCATACGATCGACAATCTGATGCACGATGCGCATTGATTCGCGAATCTCATTCAGACGAATTGCATAACGATCAAAAGCATCACCGTATGAACCCACCACGACATCGAAATCTAATTCTGCATATTTTAGATACGGCATGTCTCTGCGCAAGTCCCACGCCACACCTGTTGAGCGCAAGATCGGTCCAGTTGCACCAAGCGCGATTGCTTCGTCTGCAGTAATAACGCCGACTC
>CANLAH010000011.1 GCA_947488685.1 Acidimicrobiaceae bacterium
CTACACCCTGAGATGTCAGGGTCATCTCTGCGTAATAAGTACCACTCACCATCTCAGTGATGACAACCTGTTTCAGTACTACTTCAATCTTGCGTAACGCCAAGACGAATAAATCATGTGTTAAGGGTCGCGGCATCTCTGTGCCTTCTAGCGCTGTGTGAATTGATGCCGCTTCAGGAGCACCAATAAAAATATCAAAATACCGATGCGGCAAGACGGACTCTTTGAGTCTCATCGCCGGTGTATTGGCCATTTGATCTACTCGAACTCCTACTACTTCTACCTTAATCATTTGCGACCTTCTTCATTTGCGGCCTTCTGTCAGTCGGGTAATTTCTCGATTCATCAACGCTTCACGGAGTTGTGCGCCCAACAAAACAAACTCCTCCAGCATCTCAGTTGCTTCTTCGCGTGCACCCGGATTTCGTTGCCTCATTAATGGCAAGATTCTCTGTTCGAAAAGATCGACCTCTCTGTCGGCAGACATTTTCCATGCCCGCAAGTGCCTCACATCGATCCCAAGATCCATAAACCTTTTAGCAACTCGTGCGACCGAGACAGACTGTTCGTCGTAAAACGTCGTATCTCCGACATTGTGACCCTCGACCAAACCTGCTGTTTCTAAACTCTTCAATACCTCTGGCGGTATATCGCATTGAGACATCAACAGATCTCGCGGCAGTGACTCGGTCTTGTCGGCGTGCGCTACCGCCTGGGCATGCTGTTGGCGCTGCTCTCGACGAGCCTCTGTTTGTTCGGGCCGGGAGTTTTTGACGGCAGCGATAATGCGAGGTTTCTGGCGGGATGTCGGGTGAGCAGCCTCGCTCTGATCAATGGACTCAGGCGATAGTTCGGAGTAGTTGACGTGATCAGCCGTTTCGTCTTGTAATTGATCCCGAATAACCCGCAGCGGCAGATACGTATCTTTTTGTTGTCGTAGGACAAATCGAAGTTTTTCGACTTCATCATCACTGAATTTGCGATAACCCGACGGTGTTCGTTCGGGATTAATAAGTCCCTGGCTCTCAAGGAATCGAATCTTAGAGATTGTGACATCGGAGAACTCGTCTAATAAGACAGCCAAGACTTCGCCGATAGAAAGATAGTCACGTACTGTCATGTTGCATCTTCTGCGCGCTCAAAAAACACTAAATGAAACTTGCCAACCTGCAAATCATCTCCTTGTGCAAGTGCGCATTCATCTATTCGAGTTTGATTGACATATGTTCCGTTGAGTGATCCTGCGTCTCTCACGACATAAACTTTTCCGAGGCGTGTGATGTCGACGTGTCGACGTGACACTGTGATGTCATCAAGACTGATGTCGCTGTCTGGATGACGTCCAAGCGTGGTTGTCTCTTTGGCCAGGACGAAACGGTTTCCTGCTTGCGAGCCAGATCTCACAACTAATATTCCTTGTCCTGGAACAATGTCCCCTAACGCCACAACAGCATCGTCTGCTGACCCTTGAGCATCCTGGAAAGAATCTATTTTGCTTAACGTAATGGTTCGATCCTCACGCAAATCAAGGACGGAGCCACAAGACGAACAGAACCCTGACTCTGGTGGGTTTCTGTGTCCGCAGGAATTGCAAAAAACGTACGCCATCAATGCCCCAGAAGCAATTGGTACGCCTCAGCGTCTAACAAAGATGCAAGGTCGGCTGGATCGCACTCGATTTCACAGATCCAACCATCGCCATACGGATCGGTGTTGACAAGTTCTGGTTTATCTGAGAGCAGTTCATTGACGGCTACAACGACACCCGCAATTGGTGCGTACACATCGTTGACCGACTTCGTGCTCTCGATTTCACTGAAGCTCGCATTCGCCGCTACTGAATTACCGACAGTCGGTAGTTGAATAAAGACAATGTCCCCTAACGCGTCCTGGGCGTAGTCGGTAATGCCTACTCGCACTCTTGGTCCGTCACCTGAAACCCATTCATGATCGGAGGTATATCGCAGGCTCGTAGGAAGACTCATGGACTCTTACGGTACTCGGAGGGCCCCATATGAGCACGCACCATCGGGATGTATTGCACAGCGGTGATGTAACTCAAAATGAGACCAGGCACCGCCAAGATCCAGCCCAACACCCAAAAGATCTGCCACACCCCGCCTTCACTCCCCGCCAGCACCCACGGCACCGCCCCCAGAAGCAAAAAAGTGGCCCACTTGCCCCAGTAGGTGACCCCGAACCGTTGCATTCCAAACAGTGTGGCTATCAGCATCAATAGAGCCACGAATCCTTCCCGAACCAAAATTGCCACGCCGAACCAGAGAGGGATTCCCGAGTAGTACAAAGCCGTTGACACGCCGACGAAAAATACCAGCCGATCCACGACGGGATCTAACACTTTGCCGAGTTCGCTCACTTGATTAAAACGCCGCGCAAGGTATCCGTCAACCCAATCCGTTGCACCCAAAGATCCAAGCATGAAAGCCCCGGCAACTATTCGACCGTCGCTCATCAGCAGTACATAAAATGGCAAAAGACACAATCTCAGCAACGTGACACCATTGGGGAGCGTTACAACATCACTACGGCGCACACGCATAGCGTAGTCATTCTCGTGCTCCCAAGGATTAGTTTGACCATATGAACAATTCGCCTCTTGATAGTCAAGTCGCATTCATCACGGGTGCTGGCTCTGGTTTGGGCGCCGCATTTGCTTCTCGATTAGCCCAAGATGGCGCCACCGTGGTTGTGAACGATCTAGATCCCCAAGCCGCTCACCACACAGCTTCGTTGGTTGAAGGAATTGCGTCACCATTTGACGTCACAGACAGTTCTGCTTTCGACGCAGCCATTAGTGATGTGTTTGAACGCTTTGGCCGACTCGATATTTTGATCAATAACGCCGGAATCGCTCCGAGTGGAACTGCTGCAAGTTTTGAAAAAGCAATTGCAAATCAAATGTTACGCATGGAGACTCGAATATCTGAGATGCAGCCACTTGACTATCTGACATCGCTCAGTGATCAAGACTGGGATCGCATGATTCGAGTCCATCTCTACGGAACTTTCTACGGGTGTCGTGCAGCACTTCGTGTCATGCAACAACAACGCTTCGGCACCATTGTCAACATCTCTTCAATTCTCGGACAATCACCATCCGCAGGGGCCGCGCACTACAGCACCGCTAAGGCCGGAATCATTGCGTTCACAAAATCAGTTGCCGACGAAACAGCCCACTTAGGGATTCGAGTCAACGCGGTGTGTCCGGGATACATCGATACTCCCCTGCTGACTCCGTTTAGCGAGCTCATGATGGCCGCAATCGTCACGCGTATCGGAATCGGCCGACTCGGGACCGTGGGAGAGATCGCCGAACTCGTACGGTTCTTAGTTGGTCCAGAATCGTCGTACTGTACTGGCAGCGTCTTTACAGCTTCTGGAGGCTACAACGCATGACAACGCTCTTCACCAAGATCATCAACCACGAAATACCCGGCGTCTTTGTCTACCGTGATCACGTTTGTGCTGCTTTTATGAGTATTAATCCACTAGCAGTTGGCCACACATTAGTTGTGCCCATTGAAGAAGTTGACGAGTGGACAGACTTAGATCGCGACACCGCTGACCATGTGTTCCATGTTGCTCATCTCATCGGACGGGCCCAAAAAAGTGCATTCTCCTGCAACCGGGTTGGTCTGATTATTGCCGGTTATGAAATTAACCATTGCCATCTTCACGTCATACCCACAAACGGCATGCACCAACTTTCTTTTGCAAATGCTGCCATGTCTGTAACCGCTGACGATCTTCGCGATTCTGCGAACACGCTACGCTCAATGCTCGCCTCGGTTGGGCTCAAAGCTTCAGAATAATTGACCCGTATCAACGGGCGTCACAAGATCTTCGCCTTGGTTTCTGACATTATTAACGCGTGTTGACACTGGGTGGTGCTGCAACCTTGACCGACATATATTTGTTGCCAATTCGAGAGGCGGCTCGCTGTCATATAGCCATTTATTCAATTCACCGGCCTCAAGGATTGCTGGACTCCTGTGATGAATATCCGCCACATCTCGCGATGCCTCTCTTGTCATTACAACAAACATTTGTTCTGCATCCTGAACGTCAGTGTGCGAATACAACCCCGCAACCATTGCCGGTTCACCATCTTGTCTGCGTATATAAAAAGGAATCTTCGACTTCGCAGGGGTCGTCCCCCATTCATAGAAACCTCGCATCGGCACAACACATCGATTATTTGAAATCAGATCGCGAAACGATGGCTTCTCGTGCACGCTCTCGGCTCTCGCATTGATCAACGGCTTTAGAGCAACACCTGCACGCAACCACGGCGGCGTCAAGCCCCAATGCGCTAAGTGAATTTCTGTTGCCTCGGCTCCGGCGATGATTATTGGAATCAATTGCGACGGTGCGGCGTTATACATCAGAGGCAAATTTGAGTCATTCACCTTGACCGGTTTTTGCAGCGCTTGTTCTAGATACGACGTGAGTTCTGTCATGACAAAATTGGTCACAAAACGCCCGCACATAATTTTATTCTACAAAAGTATTATTTTTCCCACGAAGCCACGAACCAGTGGGCTTCGCTTCAGAGGGCTGGCAGTTCAAACGCTTCCGCGCATACCGATCAACATCAGTCGGGCTGGCGGGATTTGAACCCACGACCTCTTGTCCCCCAGACAAGCGCGCTACCAAGCTGCGCTACAACCCGTAATGGTAAATCCTACCGTGCACGAACAAGCCGCAGCCTATGCACGTGAAGTTATGCGAAGATCTGGACAAATCTCCAAGATAAGTAGATGACCAAGAGGGCTACGAGCAACTTAAAGTGCCAGGGTGCCTTTTCATTGTCGCCGGAATCATCAGCCGTGCCGCGCGTCGCAAGACTACGAAGATTTAGGTTGTTAGCTTCGACGCGACCATGAAGATCTGCGACAGTTGGCGCGATTCCGCACTTAGGGCACTGACCAGTGTCCGTCAATGACGATGGGGCAAAGTATTTAGCGCACGGTTCACACCACGGCATGTCAACGATCCGAACGGTTTCGTACTCTTAGTTTTATGGGGACGGATCCGAACTCAAAGCCCTCTCTTATGCTGCGTTCTAAATACCGCAGATACGTTGCTGGAAGTTCGCGGTTCACAAAGAGTGTGAACGTTGGCGGATCAGTCGCGCCTTGCACGGCGTACATAACTTTTGCACCACCACCAGCGGGAGCCTTTTGCTGTGCCTCCGCAATGATTCGATTGACATCTCGAGTGGGCACCCTGCGGTGATATTGCTCGATCGTTTCTTGCAGTACCGGACGCAATTTGTGAACACCCTTGCCTGTGAGTGCACTGATCTTTATTACCGGTGACTCTCCCAGAAAATAGAGCTTCCGCGATACTTCTGATTCGACGTATTTCTTCGCTTCTGCATCAAGCAGTTCCCACTTATTCAAAACGATCAAAATAGGGCAACCCGCTGCATCAATACGTTCTGCAAGGCGTTGGTCTTGACTGGTGACGTTTTCTTGAGCGTCAATGATGAGCATCGCGATATCTGCGCCATCAATTGCTTGCAGCGCACGAACCAGCGAATAATACTCCGCGGAATTATCGATACGGCTCCGACGACGCATACCCGCCGTGTCGATAAAGATCAGTGGACCCTCGTCAGTTTCGACCAATGTGTCAATTGCATCGCGTGTAGTGCCCGGCATGTCATGGACGACAGCGCGATCTTCACCGACGAGACGATTAAACAAAGTGCTTTTACCAACATTGGGTCGGCCGACCAAAGCCACTCGCGGAACTCCGTCGGTCGGCAGAACTTGTGTCTCGATGTCCAATTCGTCTTGGGGTGGCGGTAGGCGTGCGACGATTTCATCCAAGAAGTCACCTGACCGACGCCCGTGGAGCGCAGAGACCGGATATGGCTCGCCGAGTCCTAGTGACAAAAAGCCCCAACGATCAAGTTCGCGACGCTCGTTGTCTGCCTTGTTGGCAGCCACAACAACAGTCACTCCAGATCTGCGCAACCAAGACGCAATACGTTCGTCCGCATCTGTCACTCCGACCGATGCGTCGACCATGAAGATCACAAGGTCTGCTTCACGTACCGCGACCTCGACTTGTCGACTTATTTTTTCTTCGAGTTCTGACCCACCTGGCAACCAACCACCCGTGTCGACGAGTTGAAACTCGATGCCTAACCATGACGCCGATCGAACAAAGCGATCGCGCGTAATGCCAGGCTTATCTTCAACAATTGCGGCTTGCTCGCCAACAACTCTGTTGAACCACGTGCTTTTGCCGACATTTGGTCGCCCGACTATGACCACCATTGGATCTTTCATTGAGGACTCCTTTTTGAGAAGCCTTCAATAGCTTGGCGTAGCGCTAGTCCGTTCGTTGGAATCGCTTCGACACAGTACGCCTTATTTATTTCGTCCAGTGTGACGCCATCTAGAAATCGATTGCCGTTAAGGCAGACATCTGGAATCACATACAACCGATCATTAGGCAGATGAGAAAGCGTCTCAAGAATATCTGCACCTGTCATCAGACCAGATACCGCGGTGTTTCCGCCAAAGAAAAGATTCTTGACTTCGTGCACAAACGCGCGTGGTTCGCCGAGTGATGCCACAAGAGGTGTGATGATCTGTGCTCCGTATGTACCAGTCAACACGCCAATCGACGTTGTGTTGCGAATGGGCCGGCGTTTTGTAATCTCTACAGAGACGGGTCGCAACGACGTATCGGCGGCAGGATTATGCACGGTATAGGCAGTTGGATTTTGAATATCGACCGATGTGAAAAAGCCACCTGCTCCAGACCGTGTGTCTGCGAGCGCGTCTGAGTCTTTTGGTAGCGCGAAGAAATCATCAATGAATTTACGTCCGATACCGATACCGTCTTCGAGCATTTCGAACTCACCGTAAATCGGCGCCTGCGGCAGATCTGAAGCCGCTAACAAATAGAATTCGTCGGCAGCATAAACCGTTGGGCGACCAAGTGTGCGCATGAAGACATCTTGCCAGCGCTCGACGAGGGCAATGACTTCTCGGCTTTCTTCTGGAGTCTGTACTCGCATACGCGCTTCTGTGTTGTGCTTGCTTAAACCAAGTGGCACGATCGCGATAGCGGTAAGTCGATCAAATTTCTCTAACAGATCTAGCAGAGTGCTCTCAAGGACTTCACCGTCATTGACTCCTGGGCACAACACAATCTGGCCACGAATCTCAATATCGTTTTTCATGAGTTCCGACATCCATCTCAGGCTCATCCCTCCGCGTTGATTACGAAGCATCTCTGCTCGTTTTGACGCATCGGTTGCATGAATGCTGACATAGAGCGGTGAGAGTCGCTGGTCGACGACTCTTTCGAAGTCGGCCTCAGTAAAGCGCGTCATCGTCGTAAAATTTCCGTAAAGGAAACTCAGTCGATAATCGTCATCTTTGAGATAGAGACTCTTGCGCATTCCCTTTGGGAGTTGGTAGATAAAGCAAAATTCGCAGTGGTTATCGCACGTGTGGATGCGGTCAAACAACGCACTTGTTACCGAAGCACCGAATTGTTCACCGGGGCCCACGTCCACGAGAATTCTGGTTTCTCGGCGACCTCGAAGAATTTCCAACTCGACCACACTTTGAGCGGTCAGGGTTTGCCACTCCAGAACATCTCTCGGCGATACTCCGTTGACCGCACAAATCAGATCACCGATCTGCACTCCAGCACGTGCGCTGGCGCTTCCCGGCGCAACCGAAGCAATTTCGGGGAGAGAATCGATGATTGTTGACACGCAGATAGAGGCTATCGCCGTGACCCGTCTGTATCCTGAGGTCTGTTGTATGGATGTACAAAAGGTTCTTCTAGCGTCGCCCCGCGGTTTTTGCGCTGGAGTAGAGATGGCGATCAAGGCCCTCGCTTGGATGGTGCGGTCATTTGATGCTCCTGTCTACTGCTATCACGAGATAGTGCATAACAAAATCGTCGTTGATCGCTTTAAGGCGCAGGGCGTCATTTTTGTTGATGACATCAACGATGTCCCTATCGGCAAACCCATCATGTTGTCCGCCCACGGTTCTGCTCCGGAGGTGGTGGCAGCAGCACGCCAACGAGGAAGTTACGTGGTTGATGCGGTTTGTCCTCTTGTGACCAAAGTTCATCACGAAGTTAAGACCAGAGCAGATCGTGGGTACCACATTGTCTATATCGGCCACGATGGTCACGAAGAAGCAGTCGGCACGATGGCCGTCGCTCCCGCGTCAATCTCTCGAGTCGAATCTGTTGATCAGGTCCTTGCACTTCCGACATTTACTAAGCCAGTTGCACTCCTCGCTCAAACCACCCTCTCTCACAGAGAGTGGCATGAAGTTGCCGTCAGCGTGCATCAAAGATTTCCAGACGTCTGGACACCTGGTCGAAGTGATTTGTGTTTTGCGACGACAAATAGACAATCTGCATTAATGGAGATTGCTCCACGATGTGATGCACTCGTTGTTATTGGGTCAGCAAATAGTTCAAATACGGTGGCGCTCCAGCAACTTGGCATCGAAGCAGGATGTGCTCGCGTTCTACGCATCAATGATGACTTTGAACTTCCAGACGACCTAACAGGTGTAGTTGGAGTCACTGCCGGTGCGTCTGCTCCCGAAGAACTGGTTGAGCGAATTTTAAAAAAACTCGCACCACGAGACGGCGTGGAAGAAGTTCGCGTCACTAGTGAGGATGAGTATTTCCCGCCACCTCGAAACATCCGTGAACTTCAATCCGTCTTTGAAGCAGCGTCAACAGTTTTACTCGGTGGGGGTCTCTTGTCAGCTCCAGATCTTGAAGACCGCACTCTTGCGGCGAGCACGATTCTTGAAACCTTGCAATCCTCGTAAATTACAGACCTCAGTTACGGGGTACTTTGCTCCATGCGATGTCACGGTCAACACGCACATCGCCGGGTAGCCCAAGAACTCTTTCGCCAAGGATGTTTTTCATGACCTCTGTTGTGCCACCCTCGATACTGTTAGCACGGGCGCGTAAAAATGCTTTCTGCCACGTGTCAAATCCCATCGCAGTTTCTGGTCGCACCATTGCGTAACTTCCGTACAGCATTCCGTTTGCACCCATGCCGTCGACAATAAACTCAAAAACGTCTTTGTTGAGATCGGCGCTAGCCATCTTGCCGATTGAACCTTCCGGCCCAGGAACTCCCATTTTTCTACTCTGCGATGCACGAATATTTGTCAGACGCAACACCTCTGCGCGAGACCAGAGTTTCATTAATTCATCCTTTGTTGCGCCATCTTTTTGAGACTCGTCCATCGCGGTCCAGACCTTGACGGCTTGACCAATTGGACCCGAACCTCTAGCAGGAATACTTCCGCCGATCGACACGCGTTCGTTCATCAATGTTGTGAGCGACACACGCCATCCCTCGCCGGGCTTGCCCAACATTTCTGTCTCGGCAATTCTTGTGTCAGTAAAATACACTTCGTTGAATTCAGCCTCACCGGTCATCTGGCGCAATGGTCGAACTTCAACGCCGGGTGCCTGCATATCGACAACAAACGCGGTGAGACCCGCATGCTTGACGGCCTCAGAGTCTGTACGTACAACCAACAGACCAAAGCGCGAAAGATGAGCAAGTGTTGTCCAAACCTTTTGTCCATTTACTATCCACTCATCGCCGTCTTTAATGCCTTTTGATGACAAGCCAGCGAAATCGGATCCTGAGCCTGGTTCAGAAAACAACTGACACCAAATCTCTTCGCCCGTGAAGAGGGGGCGTAAATACCTTTTCTTTTGGGCATCAGTTCCCCATTCGACGACAGTAGGTCCACACATTCCTTGACCAATTGGATTGCGAGCTTGTGCACTCGGCGCGCCTTGCGCGAATACTCGCTCGTTGACTAATTTTTGATACTTAGGAGACACACCAAGTCCCCCGAAGCCGATAGGGAAATGCACCCAGGCGAGCCCCTTGTCATATTGAGCGCCTAAAAATACTGCGGGTGGGGTGTTTTTAGGAGGAAAATCATTTAAGAGCTCTTCAGTCAGATCAACTATTTGTTGCTCTTGGACAGTGAGTTGTGTTTCAAGTACGGCCATGGTGTCTCCTTATTTTTTAAATACGACTGTAGACATTGCGACTGTAACAATTGCTCAAGAAGTGCGCACAAGCCACGCCCTAATTTAATTCACGAAGCAGGGCAAATGTCGACTTTTGGTCGATTCTGCACAATTCAGGCACCACTAGGCGAAGCGCCACGACAGCCTGCAGGCCGACCATGTCCGAACGCCGCCGATACGACTGAGTCAGGTTATTAAGCGTGCGAATTACTACTGCTCTTGTCGTTGTTGGTTGCAAAATATCATCTGCATCGCCAGTCAGGCCGCCAGACATCGACGCAATGGCCAGGCACTGATCCTGCGTCAGTGGTAACCCTCCATTAAACGGGTCAAAGTATTCTGTCTGGTCGGAGGCGTTTGTACCGAGGACGAAATGTCCGGGCAATCCCACACCCCACAGATTGATTCCGCATCTCCGGCTGATCAAGATGGCAATAACGCACAATGTGATCGGGAGTCCCCGACCAGACGTCAACACTTTGTGCGGCAACGAATTATGAGGGTGGTCGTATTGGAGTTTGTCTCCGACAAGTAGTCCCGAAGAAAAGAGGACCTCAATCATCCCCTGTGGATTTTTGTTCGTGACGGATTTTGCAAGGGCATCTAGTTCGTCGCCCAAAAGCGACGCATGGCATTCAGGATCAAAAATCTGACAGAGCAGAGAAAAGACTTCTTCTAGGTCGGGGTCATTGTGCTCATCCAAAAATAACCCCGTGAATGCCTCAAAAAGATGGTCCCTTGGGGTTGAGTTCACTAAGTCAGAGTACCTTTTACTAGGTTCATATTTATGTTTCCGCACGACTTCGCCCTCACCACCCCTGACAAGCCCGCCATCATTATGGGCTCAACTGGAGAAGTGATCACGTATCGCCAACTTGATGAGGCCGCAATCCGTCTGAGCAATGTGTTGCGCGACGCGGGTCTTAACCCCGGCGATCACGTTGCGCTGTGCTTAGAAAATCACCCTCGTTACCTCGAAATATTGTGGGGCTGTCATTACGCGGGACTTATCTACACCGCGTGCTCAAGCAGACTCACGAGCGCAGAACTCACCTACATCTTGAACGACTGCGCTGCTAAAGCATTTATTACGTCCCATTACAAAGCCGACCAGGCACTTGACATCATTGACACAATTCCAGATGTTCATCTTCGACTCATGCTTGACGGAACAATTGACGGTTATGACTCCTTTGAACAAACCATCGCTGCTGCGTCTGTTACTCCGCTTACCGACATGGTGGACGGCACAGACATGCTGTATTCAAGTGGTACGACCGGAATGCCAAAGGGAATTGCTAAGCCTTTGCCGATGTCGCCAATTGGCACATCCGTCGGGCTCGGAATGTTGACGGTCATGTTGTTTGGCTTCAGTGAAGACACGATGTATTTGTCACCCGCACCTCTGTATCACGCAGCACCACTTCGTTTCAACATGACTGTTCATACTCTTGGTGCCACCACCATCGTCATGGAGAACTTTGACGCAGAGGAGTTTTTGCAACTTACGCAAAAGTACAAAGTCACACAAACGCAGGTTGTGCCAACAATGTTCATACGAATGCTCAAACTAGAAGCCGATGTCCGCTCTCAATACGACTGCTCGACGATTACTCACGCAGTACATGCTGCAGCTCCCTGCCCCATTGAAACAAAACGCAAGATGATCGGCTGGTGGGGGCCAGTGATTCATGAGTACTACGCAGGAACAGAAGGAAACGGTTTCGTGTATTGCAATAGCGACCAGTGGCTTGCTCATCCCGGAACAGTCGGCACTGCCATACAAGGAATTGTGCACATCTGTGATGACGAGGGCAAAGAAGTTGCCAACGGAGAATCTGGAACAATCTTTTTTGAGAATGGTGGAATCTTCGAATACCACAACGATAAAGAGAAAACTAAAGCATCTCGAGATCCCCTTGGTCGAGGCTGGTCAACCTTGGGAGACATCGGATATCAGGATGCGGATAACTTTTTGTATCTGACAGATCGAAAAGCGTTCATGATTATCTCGGGCGGGGTGAACATTTATCCTCAAGAATCAGAGAACATTCTCATCAATCATCCAAAAGTAATTGATGTAGCCGTGTTTGGCGTTCCCAACGCCGACTTCGGCGAAGAAGTCAAAGGGGTCGTGCAACCAGTCACGATGCCCGCTAACGAAGAGGAAGCTCGACTACTTTCTCAAGAACTGATTGTCTTTTGTCGAAGCCAACTAGCCGACATCAAATGCCCTCGTTCAATCGATTTTCGAACAGATTTGCCAAGACATCCGACGGGCAAGTTGTACAAGCGGCTACTCAAAGATGAGTACTGGAAGGCTGCTGGTCGCTCTATTTAGCGAACCAGTGCGCTCGTGCATCCTTTTCTTGAGGCAACGGGTCCGATCGCATTCGCGCATCGTGGCGGAGCATCGGCTGCACCTGAGAACACGTTGGCTGCGTTCGCAGATGCAGTCTCTCTTGGCTACACATACGTTGAGACAGATGTGCACGCAACTGCCGACGGTGTACTTGTGGCATTTCACGATGACGATCTTTCACGAACCTGCTCTACTCCCGGTCGAATCGCTCAACTCCCATGGTCAACGGTCTCGCAGGCTCGTGTTTCAGGAACCGAACCAATTCCGCTGCTCGAAGACATCTTGGGCAGTTGGCCTACTTTGCGCGTCAACATTGATTGCAAAACAGATTCTGCTCTTGAACCTTTGATAGCAACTATTCGCCGCACGAACTCGCTCGAACGTGTATGCCTTGGTTCGTTTAGTGATTCGCGCTTAAAAAAACTTCGCATTGCGCTCGGACCTGATCTCTGTTCATCACTCGGGCCATTAGGGGTTGCCCGAATGGTCGCGGCATCGATATCCCATCGAATCGTTGCCCGACCGCATGGTGCATACGCTGCACAGGTGCCTGTTACTCAATCGAAGTTGCCTATTGTGACGCCTCGTTTCATTGACGTTTGCCACAGTTTGGGAATAGTGATTCATGTGTGGACCATCGACGAGCCAGTGGAGATTGCTCGTCTTCTTGATCTAGGGGTAGACGGGATCATGACAGATGACACGAGAGCACTCAAAGATGTCATGACAGCCCGCGGGATATGGTCCAACTAATGGCAAGTGATCCCAACAATGTTCTCTCTTTAGAACACATCACTAAAACTTTTCCCAACGGTGCACCTGTTATTAGTGATGTGAGTCTTACTGTCAAGCGAGGTGAGGTTGTCTCGATTGTCGGGCCATCTGGATGTGGCAAGTCGACGCTATTAAGAATTGCTGCACGCCTTGAACCGCAGACGACAGGTGCGTGCACTGTTGACACTCACGGAATTGGCTACGTGTTTCAAGACCCCACATTATTGCCGTGGCGATCTGTACGCGCCAATGTCGCGCTCTTGGCTGAACTGCAGCACTTAGAGGGCACCATGATGCAAACTCGAGTCGATGAAGCGATTGCCTTGGTCGGATTACAGGACCATCAGGACAAGTATCCGCGCCAGCTTTCAGGTGGAATGCGCATGCGCGTCTCGCTTGCGCGGTCTCTCGTATTGCGCCCGCAATTGTTTCTTTTTGATGAACCCTTTAGCGCACTGGACGAGATTAACCGACAACGCCTAAATGATGAATTACTGCGACTCTTTGAACACCAGCAATTCGGGGTTCTCTTTGTGACGCACTCGGTCACCGAGGCTGTCTATCTGTCGTCCAAAATTCATGTCATGTCCGCACGTCCCGGCGTGATTAGCCGCACAATTGAGATTCCATTTGGCTATCCACGCGAAGCAGATCTGCGTTTCGATTCATCTTTTGGTCAGCATGCGCTCGAAGTATCTCATGCATTGAGAGAAACAGAGTCATGAGTAAGAAGACTTTGCGCATTGGCCGTGTAATCAGCCCGATTGTCACGTTTGGGCTCGTGTTGTCAATCTGGTATTTCATTTCATATGTGGTCATGAACGCCAATCGAAGAAGTGTCGCACTCCCGGCGCCACACGACGTCTTGCGTCAAGGATTCTTTACATGGCAACACAACAGAGGCATTCAACCAATTGTGCGTGCAATGTTGGTGACTGGCAGAGTCGCTATTGTTGGACTGTTAATCGCAACAATTCTCGGACTGTTGATCGCCATCGTGATGAATTTTGCTAAGCCTCTAGAGTGGTCGCTCTATCCGTATGCAGTAATCGTGCAGACGCTTCCGATCTTGGCACTTGTTCCTATTATCAAGATTTGGTTTGGTGCCAATTTGACATCACGCACAGTTGCATGTGTGCTGGTCGCTATTTTCCCGATCATCACAAATGCTCTCTTTGGCCTCCAGTCGACTGACCGATCACTCCACGAGCTGTTTTCGCTACACAAAGCGTCCAAGTTCACGAGGCTGCGCAAACTCGAGTTCCCTTCCGCTCTTCCCGCAATTTTCATAGGACTTCGAATCGCCGCGGGTGGCAGCGTCATCGGAGCCATTGTCGGCGACTTCTTCTTTCGTCAGGGCGCAATAGGGATTGGCCGATTAATCGATAATTACCAAAAGGAGGGCAGGACAACCGAACTCTTCGCAGCGGCGATTGTGTCGTCGCTCTTCGGTGTGGCAATTTTCATAGGTTTTGGTTTTTTGTCAAAAGTTGCGATCAGACATTGGCATGACTCTGCAACTCAAGTACCTTAATGATGCCCCCCTGATTTAAGTAGGTTCAACGTGCTCAAGAAAACATCCCTTCTGCTTTGCTTCGCTCTGAGCGTCGGTCTAGCTGCGTGCAGTAGTTCTGGTCCATCCTCGTCTTCGAGCTCCACAGACCCCGAGTCTGAGTCGCCAAGTTCCGTTGTCGAATCAGGGGCGTCTGTTTGCCCCCGAAATATCGTGATCCAAACTGACTGGTGGCCTGAGCTCGAACATGGCGGAACATACCAACTGATCGGGACAAGAGGAGTCATCAATAAAACGTCATTTCGTTACTCGGGACCAATACAACCTCAATATGGGGCTGGTGGCGTAGAGACGGTCGAAATTCGTGCAGGGGGCGATGCGATCGGCACATCCGTCACGAATGAAATAAAAACCGACGACAGCATCACTTTTGCATATGTCACTCTTGGTGGGGCAATGAAGGTGTCGGCATCGTCTCCGGTGGTTGGGGTTGCAAAGACACTCGAAATTGATCCCCAGATTTTGTATTGGGATCCATCTCAAACGACCATCACGGGACCAACAGATTTAAAGAAGAGCAGTAAGACCGTCAATCATTTTGATGGCATGACATACATCGATTGGTTTATATCTCAGGACTACATGTCTGCAGCACAAAGCAATCCGAGCTATACGGGAGCACCATCGGATTGGATCAGCCAAGGAGGAGATTTAGTACAACAGGGCTTCGCTACAAACGAAGTCTACAAATACGAAAATATATATAAATGGAAGAACGGTGCGCCAGCACCAGTTCAGTATGCGCTTCTGAGTGACTGGGGCTTCCCCGATTACCCTGCCATGCTTTCTGTTCGTGCTGACAAACTCGCCTCGCTCACGCCTTGTCTTAAAGTCCTGATACCCAAAATACAATCTGCTTGGGTTGATTATTTAAACGAGCCCACACCAATTACCGATCTGATCACGACAATCAACGATTCATATGACACTTTTTGGAAGACGAGCCCCGAACTAAACGCGGCAGGACTGAAGATTTTAGAACTAAATAAGATGGCGGCTAACAGCAAGGACGGTACCTACTGCTCGTTTGACAAAGAACGTGTTGCCTCAATGGCTGGAGTACTTGGAGACTTATTTGTTAAACGAGGCGTGCAGGTTGCCGATGATCTCACTGCAGTTGTTACAAATGAGTTCTGCGCTAATGCTCCTGGTCGCGACGGCTAAGCGTCTTTAACGATTCCGGCTCTCGTGACAACTGGATCCTTGTCTGACCACGGAAAATTGATCCATTGATCCGTGTGTTTCCAGACATAATCGCATTGCACGACAGAATGACTCTTTTCGTACAGAACTGCCGATCGAACCTCTTTGACCCGACCTTGAAAAAACTCTTGAACAATTTTTAACGTGTGGCCAGTATCTGCCACATCGTCGACAACGAGAATACGGGCAAAACGAAGCTCGACAAGATCTGGAACGGGCGGCAAAATCATCGGCACTGGTAGTCGCGCGTCGACACCGGTGTAAAACTCAACGTTCATTGTATAAAGATTCTTCACAGCCAACGCATAGCCCAATGCCCCTGCTGCCAGCAAACCACCTCGCGCTATTGCCAAGATCAGGTCTGGCTCGTAGCCGGAGTCGGCTACCAAAACTGCCAGTTCCCTGCTTGCAACGCCAAAACTGTCCCATGTCATGATTTCTCTGTCTTCCACACTGACAAACTAGTGCGTCGTGGTCCACGACAACAAGGTGCACGCTGATTTCGAGATCTTTCTCACAATTGGGCAAGTCTGTCGCTGTCAACTATTCTAGAACCTTCAGGGGGAACAATGGCTGGTAGCGGAACTGCGCATCTACGGGAATCACAAGACGTGCTTTTGCGTGTTGAAAACCTGCTAGTCGAGTTTCCCGTCGGACGCACAGGGCTCAAAGTCAATGCAGTCTCTGGAATAAGTTTTGATGTTCTTCGAGGAGAAACGCTCGGCATCGTTGGCGAAAGTGGCTGTGGCAAAAGCACCACAGGCAGGGCAATCATGCAATTACCCCCGCCCAAAAGCGGACAAGTGATTTTTGATGGCCAAGAGCTCACTGCCATGCACGGCAGCGAGATGCGCGAGGCGCGAACCAATATTCAGATGATCTTTCAAGATCCGATTTCTAGTCTCAATCCGCGCCGAAAAGTGCGTGACATCGTTATGGAACCACTCGCGATTTGGAAGCGAGGTACAAAGTCAGAGCGCGCTGCCCGTGTTGACAAAGTTCTCGAAGATGTCGGTATCGATCCACAACGTGCCGCAGAAAGCCAACCCCACCAGTTTTCGGGAGGTCAATGTCAACGAATCTCGATCGCTCGGTCATTGGTTCTAGATCCAAAACTTATTATTTGTGACGAGCCAGTTTCAGCGCTGGATGTGTCAGTACAGGCCCAGGTTCTTAATCTGCTCGAAGATCTAAAGAAGGAATACGGCCTCACACTTATTTTTATTGCACATGATCTTGCAGTGGTCAAAAACATCAGCGATCGAGTAGCAGTCATGTATCTCGGCAAGATCTGCGAAGTGGCGCCATCTGACGACCTCTATGCGCGACCTGCTCACCCATACACACAGCTTCTGCTCTCCAGTATTCCGGTACCAGATCCAACAGTCGAGGTCAATCACATCGTTGTCGATGGCGAACCGCCGTCTCCAGTGCTTCCACCTCCTGGTTGCCGATTCAATCCACGTTGTCCCGCAGCAAGCGACCGTTGTCGCACCGAAGAGCCCCAAATCAGGGAACTGAGCGCAAACCATTTTGTGGCATGCCATCACCCTGCATGGGACGCACAATCCCCTGTTGCGAATTCGTAAACAACCAATACCACGATGCTGATGGCATCAGCGCCTAATGTTGGCAACGGTATACACCACTTATGACTTCTGTATCTACGTCCAAGTCTTCAATGCTGAGTTTTCCGCGTTTTCTTCGCAACACTGCAGCGACATCATCTATTGATTGGAAGCGGGCTCGTCTCTATGCCCTCGTTGCGTATTTGGTATCTCGCCTCTTTGTCTTAGCCGGCGGAGCAATTGCAGTTACAACATGGGCACTTCAGGCCAAGGAGAAAGGCGAACCAACCAAAAACGGGCTCAAGATGCTGATTGAGTACCTCGACATGTGGGACGGGCATTGGTATCTCGAGGTCGTCCGCAACGGCTATCCGCGCGTAATTCAACCCGATGTCACGTACTTTGTCTCAGACGCACGCGCCGCGTTTTTTCCGCTGTATCCCCGTCTTGTTCATTTTTTTGATTTATTGCTTCCCGGTGGGCCTGTGTCGATTTCCCTTTTGCTTAACTTTGTCCTTGGCGGCGTTTTTATATATCTTGCTGGGCGTATTGCACTTGTTTTGTTCAATGCCAAAGTCGCCGAACGAACAATGGTTCTTCTGTGTCTTTTCCCAGGAAGTTTCGTTTTATCGTTTGCCTACTCAGAGGCGATCATGCTGTGTCTCGCCGCTTTATGTCTGCTGGCCCTTGTTCGTCACGCATGGGTATATGCCGGAGTATTTGCGTTACTCGCCGGCCTCGCGCGACCTAACGGTATTGCATTGTGTTTGGCGTGTGCGATCGCATGTCTGATCGCCATAAAAGAACGTCGAGAGTACTCATCTCTGATTGCACCGTTACTTGCGCCATGGGGCTACATCGGATTCATGCTTTTCCTGCGGCATCACACCAACGAGCCATGGGCTTGGTTTCGAGTACAGAACGAAGCGTGGCAAGAAAGCACGAGTTTTGGTGGAACAGCGGTGATTCGCACCTTTGACTTTTTCCGTTCGCCTTTTTCCTCGCCGACAAGCCTTATCACCGCGGCATCATTATTTGTCACAGTATTTCTCTTGTACGCCGCCCGTAAACACAAATTACCTTCTCTATTTTTCTGGTACTCAATCGGCATCTTGGTGCTGATGCTGATTCCAGCTACCGTCACTGCTCGGCCGCGTTTTTTGTACACCGCCTTTCCTCTCTTCATATCTGTGGCGGCGATGTTGCGAGACGAAGATGACAGATATTGGACTCTTCTTGTGGCCTCACTCAGTGCGGGTCTTGTCTTTATTTCAGCCCTCTACGGGGTCTACGGCGCAATTCCGTGAGACCGGCATTTCTCATCGGGCTTTCGCGCCGCGTTGAGTGTTTTGCGCTAGCGCTCATTGCTTTTGTTCCGACAGTATTTTTGCACTCGGGCGTGACCAACGCAGACACAAAGCTGTACCTCACGAGTAATCCGTGGAAACTTCTCAAGAATGCTCAATACGCATGGGATCCATCGCAATTTGGTGGATACGTACCGCACCAGGCGGTCGGGTATCTGTGGCCGAGTGGTCCGTTCTATCTTGTGCTTCACTCCTTGCATATCTCACCGTGGCTCATTCAGCGACTGTGGGTCGGGGGTCTTTTCTTGCTCGCTGGGCTTGGTGTTAGGTGGTGCACGACGCATCTAGGCCTCCAGCGTTCAGGCGCATTTGTTGCTGCCATGGTGTACCAAGTCACTCCGTTTGTTTTGGCGTATCAAACCCGCACTTCTGTTTTGCTCTTGCCATGGGTCGGACTCGGGTGGATCTGCGGCATCACATTACTGGCGATTCGAAATTCAGGATGGAAATACCCTGCACTTCTTGCTCTTGTTGTCTTTTCCGTTGGCGGAATCAATGCAACAGCCTTGATCATGATCGCGCCCGCCCCAATACTCTTCATAATCGACGCACTTATGGATCATCGAATACGACTAAGAGGTGCTGCAGCGCTGATCAGCCGCTCTGTCGTTTTGTGCGGCGGTGTCTCGTTGTGGTGGGCGACAATGATCGCAATACAAAATCGCTACGGTGCAAAAGTACTGTCCTATTCAGAGACTCTGGAATCAGTGTCCTCTACCAGCACGTCTACAGAAGTCATCCGAGGCATGGGCTACTGGCTCAACTACGTCACAGAACAAGGCGTGGCCGCTACCTCTAGTGCATCTCGCTACTTGTCTTCGCCTCTAACAATTTTTCTCACATTAGCAATACCTGCTTTGGGTATTTTCGGAATTGCGTTGACACGATTACTTGCACGACGCGTGACGGCTTGGCTGGTGCTGGTGGGCACAGTACTCGCTGTTGGGGTTTACCCGTTGTTGTCGGCTTCGCGTCTCATGTCTCCGATTGCCAACCATCAGGGATCCTCACTAGCGCTTGCGTTGCGCAGCAGCACGCGCGCGTATCCAGTTTTATTATTAGGTATTGCATTTGGTGTCGGCGCACTTGTTCAAAAAATTCTTTCGATGAGACATCTCGAACGGCGCCCAGTCGGACGTCTTGTAGTTATTGGTCTTGCGTCAATGCTCGTGATCAGCGCCATGCCCTCATTGTGGACGACCGGAACAACAGATCCCAGTCTCAGCCGTGCACAAGCTGCACCAATGGCATGGCAAGAAGCAGGATCTTTGATTGATGAGATCTCTGGTACGTCATCGCGTGTCTTGCAGTTACCTGGCCAAGAATTCGGTGCATACAACTGGGGATTTACAGTTGACCCTGCGTTACCAACAGTCACAGATGTGCCCATCATCACTCGCGATCTTTTGCCACTCGGTCAGCCACAAGTTATGGATTTGCTTTTCAGCCTTGACGATGCCGCGCAAAACCAAACACTTCACTCGCAAGCCTTGTCAGTAACGGCCAAAAAACTCGGGGTGAGTTCGCTTTTTGTCCCCCATGACTTGGACACACAACGTTTTATGAGCGCAGATACCTCGTCGCTACTTGCCGACCTTGATCTTGGGGCGTCGCGATTATTTTCTTTCGGTAAGTCATCAACGAGTGTCGCCAAGATCGCTGACTCATCCGTGGCTCGAACAACGACCAACGCAATGGTCATCTCTGGTTCAGGTGCAGGAGTCGTGAATGCTGCGCAACACGGTCTTGTCAACGACTCACTCCTGCGATACAGCGCAGATATGACGCCTCAAGAGCTGACACTGGCACTGCAGAGCAGTCCTCTTGTAGTAACGGACTCAAATCGTTTGCAGGCAAGGCACTGGCGATCCTCGATTGACACACTTGGCTACTCGCAAGACATGTCAACAGCGGGGGATTTTCCTGCCGTGGATCTTTCAGATCGAAGACTGCCAATTTTTGAAACGAGCGACACCCAATCCAACACAACTGTTTCTCAATCTGGCCAAGTGACGGCTAGTGCATCTTCGTACGGCACACCGTTGTCGTATTGGCCAGAATCACGTCCTTTTTTTGCCCTCGACGGAGACCCACTCACGGCCTGGACGACAGGTGCTTATGCGGACCCGTATGGCGCAACATTGCACATTCAATCACAGCAGCCGCTAAACCACCTCAAGTTATTGCAACCCCAAAACAATCCGAATCGTTGGCTCAACTTGGTCGTCGTTTCCTTGGATAGAAAAACCTGGATTGAAGTACCGATGACTCCGGAGTCACGGACAACAGGACAGATCGTCACGCTTTCTGAGCCTGCAACTGATGTATTTATTGCGCTGATCGGATTGGACTGGAGAAAGGGAACACAGCAGACGAGTCTTGACGGAGTTGGCTTCGCAGAAGTTATCGATAATCAATCATTTACTACCGAAGAGACACTCCTACCTAGTGATGCCACCTCTGTTGCAGGCGCGACTACCCCCGTATCAATTGTCATGTCTCGTCAACAGGCATCACCACAAAGATGGTGGCGAAGTGATCCCGAGTTACTTCTGAGACGCACATTCAAATTGGCCTCATCCCAACAATACGATGTTGTGCTTGACGCATCACTTCATGCTGATTCGCCAGAGACACTCACTGCCAAACTTCTCGGCGTCACTACTACTGCATCTGAACACACTCGGGGCTCATTCGAACATGCCGGGTGGTATGCCACTGACTCAAGCGATGCAACGTCATGGCAAACCCGAGTCGGACACACCACGGCTACTTCGATTTCGTTTGATGTGACAAGCAAGACTCCTGAGATATTTTTAACTCAGTGCTCCTTGGCAACCTGTAATGCGATCACGAACGCAACAATCACTGACGGAACGACATCTTTTGATATCGCTATTTCTGACACGGATAAAATAAGCACCATCAGCACGAGTGCGTTGAGCATTGGTCGATGGACACTCACCGTAAAGTCTTCGACCGACAGAGTATTTTTTGACTCTCGCTTCGGCAAGAATATGCTGTATCCGTTGGAAGTCTTTTCAATTAAGGGCTTGGGTATCAATCAAGTTGAGCCAACTCTGCCCAGGGAGCCCCGACAAATCACTTTTAATGTTGACTCAAAACAGATGACTGCCGATGTCACATTTAGTGGTGACGTCGCCAAGCCAACCGCATCTATACAGTACGAACAAAAATTGACACTCGGTGCGGGAGAGCACACGATACGAACATCCTCCTACAACGACACGCCGATTTCAATTGATGACGTAGCACTCGTGAGCGATCTATCCTGGCCTCTCGCAACACAGACCAATCTTTCAATGTCTGGCTCGCCTACGCGCCGCACCGCAACACTACCGCCGAGTGCTACCGCACAATGGTTTGTGTTTGGGGAGGGATACTCTTCGGGTTGGAACGCTTCCCTGAACGGCAAAAAAATTCAGAACCATGTTCGAGCTGATGGTGGTTTTAACGCGTGGCTCATCGACGCGCATGATGCACCCGCAACGATTACTCTCTCGTTTGCACCACAGCGCTACGCCCAACTGGCGCAGTTGCTTTCTGTCTTGATGGTGCTTCTTTGCTTAGGCATTTTGTGGCGCTGCAGAAGATCCCCCACTCTGCCTGCCCGCTCCACGGATCCTGTGATTAATTCACCGCTGTCCATGCGCGCTCGAGTATTGGCGGTTCTGGTGATTGGGTTGCTCGCTGGATTGGTCGTTGATTCCCCATCATGGAAGGGACTTCTAGCGCTTTGTGCGCTTCTTCTCGTTTCAAGGTGGCGCACCTTGTTGATTGTCGTCGCGGCAGGATTACCTGCGTATCGCATCTGGGGGGCTTTTGCCAACATCAGAGACTCCGATCTCACGCCACGATTTGACTGGCCGACCAATACTGCAACTAGCCACCAGGGCCTGATGTATGCCCTCATAGTTTTTGCGGTCCTTGTGACACTCACGACACCGCGACAACCAAGCAATTAGTATCACTACTGTGCGAAACCGGTTACAGGCAATAGTTAAGCCACGTAGCACCAATACTCAACTGACACAACATAACTTGGCCCTTGATGGCGTGCGAGCCGTGGCTGCATATCTGATCGTGCTTCATCACATCATGTTTGCCGCCGGAATAACCTCAAATAGTTCCTATCGATTCTGGGGGCGCTTCACTGGGCGATTTGATGTTGGGGTGCCAATCTTTTTCATCTTAAGTGGATACTTATTATTTAAGCCATTTGCTCGGTCGATCTTAAACGAACAGCCTCTCCCTTCTTCGTTACAGTTTTGGCGTAAACGCCTCGTTCGTATCTTGCCTGCTTATTGGCTCGCATTGATTGTGATGTTGCTTATTGGTGCAGTTCAAGTTGGGGGTGCGAGCGGGTTTTTCTTCTCCGCATTTCTTCTGAACATCTATTCCACAACCCATCTGATCTCGGGCATCACGCAGTCCTGGAGTCTTGCGACCGAATTGAGCTTCTACCTCATAGTTCCAGGACTAGCACACGGGCTTTTGCTCCTCACGAAACACAAGCCACTTAGACATCGCGGTGTCATCGCACTATGTTTCGCTGCAAGTCTGTATCTCTCAAGTATTATTTTTCGAGTTGCCGTATATTTCATTGAGCCGTCTTTTAGTAAAGTAATTCCCTTTTGGTTGCCTTCTTTGGTAGACATCTTTGCTCTTGGCATCGCTTTAGCGATCCTTGCTGAGCTTTCTCACACGCAAGAGTGGGCAAAACGTGTCTGCAACTTTGTTAGTCGATGGGCAACCGCTTCGGTGATCGTGGCTCTCGCGTTATTCTGGATTGTCTCTACTCAATTTTCACTTGCTGTCGGTCTTGACACTTCGGGCTTTGTGCGCGAAACACTACGTCAAGGTTTTTATGGTCTCATCGGATTATTTCTCGTTGCACCGTTTGCACTTCCAGGTCCTCAAACGAAATCACACCAATTCTTCGGACAGCGCTGGCTGGCTTGGTCCGGCATCGTCTCCTATGGCGTGTACTTGTGGCACCAAGTCTTTATTAGCGGCAACTGGGCTCAACGATGGATGCCCTACGAGTTTTTTGATTCTCAAATCCTGAGTCGAGTTCTCATCACTACATGTGCGACGTTTGTGATTGCGGCGCTGAGTTATTACCTGTTCGAAGAACCGCTCTCGCGTATAGTAAACAAACGTGTTCGAAATAGCCGACAATGAATCTTCGTCAACGCGGACATATATATCTCTATGCAGTCTGCGCATTTATTCCGTCTTTTTATACGCGCATCGGAGAAGTGAGTGCCGATACCAAGTCGTACCTGTATCTCAATCCGACCAAACTCCTTCGTGAATCCATCAACATCTGGAATCCAAATATTGGTGCGGGCACAGTAACGCATCAGATGCTCGGTTACCTCTGGCCAATGGGACCGTATTACTTTGTTATGGACTTACTCAGGATCCCTGATTGGGTCGCACAACGGTGTTGGTGGGGACTACTCATTTTTATGGCGGCACTGGGTGCGCGTTTAGTAGCCAGAACACTTGGCGCATCTCTTGTTGCTTCGATGCTTGCCGGGCTCGCCTATGGTTTTAGTCCATATTTTTTGCAGTATTTTTCTAGGCTTTCTGGGCTGTTACTCCCGTGGGCTGGACTACCGTTTCTCATCTGGTGTGTCGTGCGCGCCCGCACCGACTCCTCATGGCGTTGGCCGGCTCTCTTTGCTTTGATTACAGGCACGGTTGGAACGGTCAACGCGACGGCACTCATCATGTCTGGTCTTGGAGTAGTCGTGTGGATGATCGCTGACGCATTGTCGCGAGTAACGACATGGCGAGACACGCTGAGGTTTGGCTGGCGATCTGGCGTGTTGTGTCTCGGCGTTTCTGTTTGGTGGATCAACGGTTTGCTGATCCAAGGAAAATTTGGTCTACCGATATTGCGCTACACAGAGACATACGAAACTGTTGCCAAGGCTTCATCAGTGCAAGAGATTGTGCGCGGGCTTGGATATTGGTTTTTCTATGGAGGCGACAAACTCGGTCGCTGGGTCGGACCAAGCGCTTCGTATCTGACAAATCCTCTTGTATTGGCGATCGGCTGGTCAGTTGCCGGACTTGGATTGCTGTGCATTATGACCATCAACCATCGACACAGAGTTCATTTGGCACTACTTCTGTTATTCGGACTCGCCGTTGCTGTTGGCGCCGCACCAATCGGAGGACCAAGTGTCTACGGTCATTTTTTTGCGCGTCTCGTGCACAACGAATCAGGTTTTGCGCTGCGCTCAACTCCGCGAGCCGCACCAATGGTCATCTTGGCCCTAGCCCTCGGAATTGCATTTGGATACGACCAACTGAGAATTGCCTGTGCCGAACGTTTTCCGCGCTCCTTTGTCATTGCTCCATACGCCATAGCATTGCTTTGCCTGGTTAACTTTTTCCCTTGGTTCACGGCTTCGGCGATGACGCCGTCGATAGCTCGTTCTGAACAACTTCCGGCCTATTGGACTCAACTGAGTGACACCATCAACAGTCAATCCTTAACATCATCGCCAAATGATGTAGATCGCGCGTATGAGTTCCCTGGTGCAGATTTTGCAAACTACACGTGGGGAGGAACGATTGATCCAATTACACCTGGATTAATTGACTCTGGCTATATCGCGCGCGAATTGGTTCCGTACGGAAGCGACTCCACTGCTGACCTGTTAAATTCATTTGAATCCCGACTTCAGGATGGTTGGTACGAACCACAATCCCTCAAGCAATTTGCTAATCTCATCTCGGCATCTCACGTGATTCAACGAAATGACATTGAACATGAGAGATATAGAACTCCTCGCCCCGAAGCGTTAGTGCCGGTGATCGAAACAACACCTCCAGGTGACCTCTTGTTTCGGGGTCCCCAACAAAACAACGTGTCGAGTGTTCCACTTATCGATAGTCAAACCTATGCCCATGCAAGAGCGCAAAGTTATCCGTCGGTTGAGGCGTGGAGCATCGCTAACTCTCGTCCGCTTCTGGACGCACAACCTGCAGACTCAACTGTTGTGCTGTCAGGTGATGGCGAGGGTCTCATAGATGCGCTAAACGCCAACCTAATTGAGCCACGCCGACCCATCATTTATGCCGACACAATTCATCAGCGAGAACTCAGCGACATCTCACGAACTTCATCTATTCAGATACTGACCGATACCAACAGACGAGCCGCACGACGTTGGTATTCAGTCGGTAGCAACACCGGCAAAACAGATGGGGCAAAAACAGAGGCCTTGCGAAAAGATCCAAGTGACAACCGGCTGATGCCGTTTATCGCTGATCACGACCTAGATGTTTCGCCAGACTCACAAACCGTCACCGAACTTGTGGGCGATATTGCGTCCGTGCGTGCTACAAACTACGGAAACCCCGTGACCTTTACGCCTGAGGATCGTCCAGAAAATGCCGTTGATGGCGACCCGCGTACCGCTTGGCGCACAGCAGTGTTTCAATCATCTCGCGACGAAGCTCTAGAGATATCGCTACGCCGCAAGGTCACCACTGACCACATCACGCTTGTGTTGCCGACCACTGGGGTCACAGCACGCAAGATCACAAAGTTTTCCATCACGCTAGATGGTTCTGCGTCACCAATTTTATCTTCTTTTAGTAAAGGCAATTCAGTTACCGTCCCATTTGCATCACAGTCATTTTCTCAGGTTGTTATTCGTGTGCTATCAGACAGCTACGGTGCCAGAACTTCTTTCTCGGCTGCACCAGGAGTCGGAATCGCCGAAGTAAAGATTGACGGCGTCTCGAGTGCCGAGTTTTTCCGTCTCCCAGTTGCCAGAGTTTCCGATGCACCAGCCACGTTTCTTCTGACACGTCGCCGAATTGACCAGGCCACGCCTAATCGATTTGATCCAGAATCCAATATTTCACGCATGTTTTTAGTAACAGCACCGACTGCATTCTCAATCAGTGGCGACGTGCGTGTTTCCGGCTTGGCAAAAGATGCCGTCATTAATCGACTGATTGGCGCTGATCCCTTAGTCTTTGCATCTCGGCGAACTCAAGGTTCACCAAGTAGCTTTGGACTCTCTGCAGTAGATGGTGATCGAGATACTGCTTGGACAACACCGATTGATGCGTCCATCGGCGCGCAGCTTCATGTTGCACTCGGCAATGCCACCACGCGCCAGTTGCGTTTTGCTTTTATCAATGACGACGAACATTCGACACCAACAGCAATCACCATTACAGGCACTGGTGGTAGTTCACAAGTTCAAGTTCCAAAACCAGACAACACTGGCACTTCCGTTGTGGATCTTCCGGCAAGCATTCAAGCGCCGATTACTTCTATCGTGATTGACGAGATTGCAGCCAAGACATCGCCCGACTACTTCAGTGGTTTCCCTCGGGTGTTGCCTGTTTCTGTTCGGGAGGTAGACGCAGGTGCTGACAACGAATTAGTCACACGAAATCTCTCAGTTCTTTGCCATTCAGATCTACTCTGGATCGATGATGTTGCTGTTGGGGTTTTCATCAAAGGCTCAGTGACCGATGCCCTTAATCGGCAATCCCTTGACCTGTCACTGTGCGATGACTCGGTTGATCTCAACGCGGGAGAACATACTCTTCGAACTGCTCTGGGCCAGGATGTTGGATTTGATCTCGATCGAATCATTCTGCAACCCAAAAATCAAATTGTCAAAGCCCCTGTACCGGTTGCGCAGACAACGATCCTGTCACGAAGCACAACACATCTAGAGGCCGAAGTAACAGCCACTG
>CANLAH010000012.1 GCA_947488685.1 Acidimicrobiaceae bacterium
GAAGAAAGTCGTCGTCCCCAAAGTCGTCGTCCCCAAAGTCGTCGTTCCCAAAGTTGTAGTCCCCAAAGTTGTCATCCCTAAAGTTGTCATCAAAAAAGTACCGCCACCGCCAAAGCGCTTCGTCATCGTCAAGGGGCCATCACAAGACGGTGTCTCTTCAACAAAAGAATTTGATCTAAAATTTCTCTTCGCACAACGCGAAGAACTCCAAAATTCACGTGCGCAATTAGTGCGACAGAGCGCCAGACTCGAGATCGAGGCCAATGCAATTATTGAGCATGGAGAAATGGGAGATGTCAAGTTTGACGACGAGGGCGGAGAAGGCGACACCATGGTGGTTGAGCGAGAACGCGATCTCACATTGTCAGCCCAAGCATTACAAACTGTGATTGAGATTGATGAGGCGTTAGCGCGCATCAAAAAAGGTGAGTACGGATACTCCTCGGTCTCTGGTTTGCCAATTCCTAAAGAACGCTTGCGAGCGCTGCCATGGGCCACTGAACTCGTCATCGAACGAGCCGGTGGGCTTGGGCGCAAATAACAAGAGACAAGACACCCACTGCGGGTGACGACATGAGCACCGTTCCTTTGAAAAGACCAAACACCAAACTCTTTGCGATGGTGGCTGCGATTGTGGTCGTTGCAGATCAAGTCACTAAGCATTGGGCAACATCATCACTCAATGATGGTCATGTTGTACATGTGATTTGGACGCTGCAGTTTTCCCTCGCATTTAATAGCGGAATGGCTTTTTCACAGGGAACAAACTTTGGACCAGTTATCGGAATTCTTGCGATGGGTGCGCTCGTGGCACTGGCGTTTGCTCTCGGAAAATCGCCGTCGACTTTAACGGGAGTCAGTATGGGGCTGGTTCTGGGCGGAGCAGTGGGGAATGTTCTCGATCGGCTACTGAGGGGTGAAGGCTGGCTGCGCGGAAGTGTGGTTGACTTCATTGATCTGCAGTGGTTCCCCGTCTTTAATGTCGCTGACATGGGCGTCACCATTGGTGGAGCACTGTTAGTGCTCGGAGCACTGATTCAAAAAGAGGTGATGTCGTGATTATTGAAGAAACTATTCCCCAGGCTTTGGCCAATGAGCGTTTGGACCGAATCGTGGCCCTGATTCTGGACGTATCACGCGCTGATGCAGCAGTACTTGTTGAGGCAGGTGGCGCAAGTATTGACGGACAGAGTGGAGTTTCCGGAAAAACGCGTTTGACGCTTGGACAAGTGGTGTCGGTGGATCCGAGTTTTCTGCCCGTAGCTCCACGCCCAGCCCCCGACGCGACGCTGCCACTTGATGTTGTGTATTTCGATGACGACGTCATTGTTGTTAATAAACGCGCTGGAGTAGTAGTGCACCCTGGAGCCGGAAACAACAAGGGAACTTTAGTGAATGCGCTTCTTGCGCAGTTTCCAGAAATTGCAGATGTCGGTGAAATAATTCGCCCCGGAATAGTTCACCGACTCGATATCGGAACGAGTGGACTATTGGTAGTGGCGCGTTCCGAAACTGCCTATATAAATCTGACCGAAGCATTATCTCGTCACGAAGTTGAACGTGAATATATCGCGCTTGCATGGGGTGCGTTTGATTCGCCGACCGGTGTCATTGAAGCGTCAATTGGGCGCGACCATCGTGACCCACTCCGCATGGCTGTCGTCAGAGAAGGCAAGTGGGCTCGCACTCATTTTGCGGTGGAAGAAACTTTCAATATTCCAGCAGTACTCACTCGCTTGCGATGCACGCTTGAAACAGGTCGAACGCATCAGATTCGGGTTCACCTTTTGGCTGTCGGGCATCCGGTGGTTGGTGATGCGACATATGGTGGCGCAAAATCTGCGCTTGTTGCACCACGACCAATGCTGCATGCAACACGATTAAAATTTGTGCATCCTGTGAGCGGAGTCACGATGGAGTTTGTGGCAGAAATTCCAGACGATATGCGCGAGATCTTGTCGCAGTGCGGCAATAAGGCTGTCGACTAGATGAAACTAATGAGAATGAGGCAGGTCAGCATCGGGCCACGCTTTGTCTCCGTTTGCAACACTGGCAATGTCAGCAAGCGTGTATGCACCAAGATGTTCTCGCATGTGTCGTCCAGCAAGATCCCAAATCGCGAGCAAAACGCATTGTCCGTCGTGATCGCAGGCACCGTTCTGGTGTGGCGCACCAAAATCACCCAAGGTAATTGGGCCATCAACAGCAGAAATAATGTCCGACAAACGAATCTCAGAAGTCGGGCGAGCCAAAATGTACCCGCCTCCAACTCCGCGTTTGGATTTCACCAAGCCAGCACCTTTAAGTGCCAACAAGATCTGCTCCAGATACGGCTGTGGAAGCGCCGTTCGTTCGGCGATATCACGGACCGAAGTCGGGCACGCCGTTTCGGCGTGGATGGCGAGCGAAAGCAGGGCTCGACAGGCATAGTCACCTCGGGTAGAAACGCGCACATCATCATCGTAGGTGCTGGAGTATGGGCGTGACGGACTACAGCAAAACTCACGGGGCGCAACCTGCAATGGTGCTTCCTGATTATCGTCGCGCCAATCTGTCTGGCATCGTGCCAGCGCTGTTTGGGCCACACGGAACCACGACGTTGCCTGACTGGATGCCTCCGTGTTTGGCGGGTGCGCGTGCCGTCGTGCTACTTGTCCTAGACGGCTTGGGATGGCTCCAGTTTGAGTCACATCGCTCATGGATGCCCACCTTGGGCTCTTTCCAAGGCGGTGCCATCACAACGGTTGTGCCAAGCACCACTGCAACAGCGCTCACGTCGCTCGCCACGGGATTAGCGCCTGCTGAGCATGGCTTAGTCGGATATCGCATTGACATGGGCGACACAGTGATGAATGTTTTGCGATGGGGCGATCAGTCAGAGGATCTTCGTCGGAGGTATCCACCTCAGCAGGTGCAGTCATGCCCACCATTTTTGGGAGCAAGCGTGCCAGTGTTAAGCAAAGCAGAACTTGCCGGGAGCGGATTTACGCTGGCACATCTCAACGGTGTGCGTCATCATGATTGGCGAGCATCGTCAAGCATTGCGGTGACAGTAAAACAATTAGTTGACGCTGGTGAGACTTTTGTCTATGCGTACTACGACGGCATTGACAAGATCGCCCACGAGCGTGGTTTTGGTGATTTTTATGATGCAGAATTACGGACCGCAGATACTTTGGTCACTGATATTTTGAGAGGCTTGCCTTCAGATGTTGCACTGCTTGTCACAGCAGATCATGGTCAGGTCAATGTTGGCACGAACACAATTATTTTGTCGTCAGAAATCATGAGTCACGTTCATCATCAATCTGGCGAAGGTCGTTTCCGGTGGTTGCATGCGCGTCGTCTGGCAGCCAACACTCTTTTAGAACTATGTCGCGATACCTATGGTGACGTTGCATGGGTGGTATCACGTCAGCAAATACTTGACGAAGGTTGGTTCGGACCAACGATGGCAACCGAGATCCAACGCCGCCTCGGCGATGTCGCCCTAGTGCCGTTTGCTGATGTGAGTTTTGAAGATCCAGCCGATGGTGGGGCGTTTCAATTGGTCTGTCGGCATGGCTCGTTGACTGAGGCAGAAATGCGTGTTCCATTGCTGTGTCGCATGGGCGGCTAAGAATTTATGAAAGAGATATTTTTCGGGCACATTTTTCAGGCACAATAGAGTCATGAGTCAATCAAATACCCCCGAGCATCTTCAAACACCAGAAGTGATGAATGCAACCGCCTCCGACGCTGTCGACGCAGAGGCGCAGAATCTGACTGAGTCTGTGATCGCGCCGGCAAAAGTAATGCGCATTGGCTCGATGGTGAAGCAGTTGCTTGATGAACTCAAAGGAACTCCGCTTGACGAAGCATCAAGAGAACGTCTTGCTGAGATTTACGAACGCTCGGTGGCCGAGGTTGCATCGGCATTGTCGCCAGATTTAGCGGAAGAACTGCATACTCTTGTATTGCCATTTCGCGATGGGGAGGTGCCATCGGAGGCCGAACTGCGGGTTGTGAAAGCCCAATTGGTGGGTTGGCTCGAAGGACTCTTCCACGGCATCCAGGCCACGTTGTTCGCCCAGCAGCTCGCCGCCCGACAACAGTTTGAGCAATTACGTCAGATTCCTGCTGGTGGACGAGAAGCAACAGAGCCTGGCGGCACCTACCTCTAGGTAATTCGGGGAATATGACGGTTGGTCATCTTGGGCGACACACCTGACTGCTAATTTCGTGACACCGCACGGCGTCACGTGAGGCACAGAAAATTTTTGTGTTGTGGCGTTGTGGCGTGACAACAGCGGAGGAAATTTCTTGGGCGACTCATTCACCCACTTGCATGTACACACCGAGTACTCCATGCTTGACGGCGCCGCCAAACTGACTGAACTCGTCGCCAAGGCTGCCCAAGATGGTCAAGAAGCTCTCGGAATCACCGATCACGGCAATATGTACGGCGTCATCGAGTTTTACAAAGAATGTCGCAAACAGGGAGTCAAACCCATCTTGGGTATCGAGGCCTATATGGCTCACGATCATCGAACCGAACGCATCGCGCGACGAGGTCGACATGACGACAATGGCGGAACTGGCGATCAGGGGCGCAAGCAGTATTACCACCTCACGTTATTGGCCGAGAACAACGACGGATATCGAAACCTGATCCGACTTTCGAGTTTGGCGTTTCTAGAAGGATTTCATTACAAGCCCCGCATTGACTGGGAATTGCTTGAAAAATACAGTACAGGGCTCATTGCTTCTACTGGGTGCCTGGGTGGACATGTTTTACAATCGTTGCTTAACGGCGATGAGCGCGGCGCACTCGAAAAAGCCTCTCGACTACAAGATATTTTCGGCAAAGATAATTTATTCGTCGAACTTCAAGATCACGGCTTACCAGAGCAAATCCAGACAAATCCGCAACTCATAAAAATTGCGGCTGCAATTGGTGCGCCATTGCTAGCCACAAACGATTCCCATTATGTGCATCAACACGACCATGAATCACACGATGCCTTGTTGTGCATTCAAACCGGAGCATTGCAGTCCGATGCCAATCGCTTTCGTTTTACCGGAACAGAGCACTACCTTAAAACATCTCAAGAGATGCGATACGTCTGGCGAGAGACTCCAACCGCTTGCGACAATACGCTGTGGATTGCAGAGCGATCAAATGTAGAAATCGAATTTGGAGTCAACAAATTACCGATCTATCCAGTTCCTGACGCCAATGTGTCCGAGGGTGACTATCTCGACAAACTCACATGGGAAGGTGCCCAACGTCGATGGGGATCAGATCTGTCGCCACAGATCGTGGAGCGTCTGTCATACGAACTAGCAACCATCAAGTCAATGAACTTTGAGTCGTACTTTTTGATTGTTTGGGATCTCATTAACTATGCCCACAACAAGGGAATCCGGGTTGGCCCAGGTCGTGGGTCGGCTGCTGGTTGTGCCGTGGCATATTGCTTGCGCATCACAGATCTTGATCCCCTCAAGTACGACCTGCTGTTTGAGCGCTTTCTTAACCCAAGTCGACAGAGCATGCCTGACATCGACATGGACTTTGACTCGCGATATCGGGAAGAAATGATCCAATACGCGGCCCAAAAATATGGTCGCGACCATGTGGCGCAAATCATTACTTTTGCGACAATTAAATCTCGCAATGCTGTTCGCGACGCGGCACGCATTTTGGGCTACGAATACGGAGTCGGGGATCGCATCGCCAAGGCCATGCCGCCACTTATGCAAGGTCGCGACACAAGCCTGATTCACTGTCTCGAAAAAACACCAAAATTCGAAGACGGCTTTGCTGCCGCCGCAGATCTTCGGGCGATGTATGAAACCGATGAGGTCGTACATAAAGTCATCGAAGTCGCCAAAGGTATCGAGGGACTCAAACGGTCTGACGGAATTCACGCAGCGGCAGTAGTCATTACGCGAGAGCCACTCATGGAGAGTTTACCGATTCAACGTAAACCAATTGATGGCGACATAAATGCCGGACCCGTAGTCACGCAATATGAAATGAATGCAGTAGGCGAGTTGGGTTTGCTCAAGATGGACTTTTTGGGACTACGAAACTTAGATGTCATTAGCGACACCCTCGAGATGGTGCGCGAGCAACTCGACCCAGAATTTGATATTGATCAAGTCTCCCTAGAAAACAACGCGACGTTTGAGTTGTTGAGTCGCGGAGACACGATTGGGGTGTTTCAACTGGAGTCTCCACCCATGAGAGCTCTGCTGCGCAGCATGAAACCCACAAGTTTTAGAGATGTTTGCGCTGTAATTGCGCTATATCGCCCAGGGCCAATGAAGGCAGATATGCACACCGACTACGCCGACTATAAAAACGGTCGTAAACCAGTTGAATATTTCCATCTTGACGCTAAAGAATTACTTGATGACACGTATGGCTTAATGGTGTACCAAGAAAGCATGATGCGTGTGGCTCAAAAGTTTGCTGGCTACACATTGGCTCAAGCAGACAACCTACGTGCAGCGTGTTCAAAGAAAGTTCGAGAGAAAATGCTCGAAGAACGGGTGCGGTTTGTTGAAGGCTGCGAAAACACCGGCTACGGAAAAGTTCTCGGAGAAAAACTCTTCAAAGACATCGAGGGCTTTGCTGACTACGCTTTTAATAAAAGTCATGCATATGGATACGGATTACTTTCGTACCAAACGGCGTACCTCAAGGCCAACTATCCAGTGCAATACATCGCAGCATTGCTCTCTTCGGTCAAGGGAAACTACGAAAAGGCGGCAATCTATCTAGCCGATGCCCGTGCCTCGAATGTCGCTGTACTTCCCCCAGACATCAATCTTTCACGATCGAATTTTGTTGCCGGAACCGCCGATGGCGGCAGAACAATTGCGTTTGCCCTGTCGGCTATTCGAAACGTAGGTGAAGGCATTGTTGAGAAGATTGTCTCAGAACGCGACCGAGCCGGAAAATTCGAGTCGTTTTACGATTTCGTTCAACGGGTTCCTGAGCAGGCACTCAATAAACGTGCAGTCGAGTCGCTCATCAAGGCGGGCGCATTCGACCTGCTAGGTCATGAACGACGCGGATTGTTGTTGGTTTGTGAACAGATCGTCGACGAGATCGTGACCAAGCGACGCGAACACGACAAGGGAGTGTTCAGTCTTTTCGACTCCGTGGTTGACGGCGAAATTGACTGGAGTGGAGTGACAGTTATTCCAGATCTTAAATTTGTCAAAGCCGATCAATTGCGTCACGAAAAAGAGATGTTGGGCTTGTATATCTCCGACCACCCACTCACGGGTCTGCAAAATATTCTGCAACAACGCGTTGATTGCAGTCTTGCTTTTCTTTCAGAGCGAGACAAGGGACCTGTTGCGATCGGCGGTGTGATCACCGCAATGAATCGACGATTTACAAAAAAAGGTGACCAAATGGCAACCCTGGTCTTAGAGGACATGGAGTCCTCCGTTGAGGTGGTGATCTATTCGAGAACCCTCACCGAATATGGGCATCTACTCAATGATGATGCTGTAGTCATCATCTCGGGGATCCTTCAAAATGATGAGCGAGGTAGCCGTTTCGTGGCTAATCGGGTGGCCGTCATCGAGGGACTCGGTGATGCACCAACAGAACTGCATCTTCAATTCTCTGCTCAGTCTTTGTCCGAAGCACGCGTCGATGTACTGAAGGGCATTTTAGGCAATCACCCTGGTGCCTGCTCCGTGATTTTGCACCTCGGAGACGACCTGCAACTCTCCTTGGGTGGTCAATTCATGGTTGACGTTGACAAGGTCATTGGACCATTGCGCATTGAATTCGGCGCATCAGTTGTCTCTTTCTAGGGGTTGAACGGGGGCATTTTCCCTGAAAGCCATTTTTTGCTGGCAGAATAGACGCACCTATTCGCCAGGCTCGCTGTGAGCCTCAACCTTTTGGAGTAATGATCAATGCCACTCGCGGTCCACACCCAAGACAGCAGCGCACTTGCTGATGGCGATCTAGACGAGATGGCGTCGATGGGTGGGTCTTTTGATATAGGCACATTGTCAAAGGCCAAAGAAGACTGGGTTCTTTGCACAACTGCTCGCGAGGGCACAAAACTTCAAGGCTTCGTGTTCACCACACTTGAGCGCATTGGCGGTACGCCTTGTGTACTGCTTGGCGTCATGAGTATTAAAAAAACTCCAAAGCGTGAGTCGGTGTTAAAAGGGCTGATGGCCGAAACTTTCCACCGTGCGTTAATGGCGTTCCCCGACGAAGATGTCGTGGTCGGATCTCGTTTTGCTCATGTTGGCGGAATGGATGCGTTTAAGTCGCTTACAGAGATGATCCCACGACCCGGACATCGAGCGGTGGGTGAAGAACGAGCATGGGGTCGCCGTCTGGCGCGTCGATTTGGTGTCGACGTGAACTATGACGAGCAAAACTTTATTGTTGGTACGAATGGCCAGTCAGGTTTTATTGACTACGAGTCAGCCAAGCCTGAAAAGATAAAGCCAGAGATTGCTGAACAGTTCTCATTAGTCGATGAAAAAAAAGGTGGAGTTCTGATTGTTCATGGTTGGACAATGACAGAGAGCCTCGTGAAGTTGGGCGCTCGCGCCTAGCGAGTTAAAGATGGAATTTAGCGAGGTTGTTCGCACACGGCGAATGACACGCTCATTTGCCACAACACCGGTCTCTCGAGAGATCCTGCGCAACTGTGTTGATCTGGCCTCTCGTGCACCAAGCGCGGGCAAAACTCAAGGCTGGAACTTACTCGTGCTTGAGGGAGACCAGACGAAGAAATTTTGGGATGCGACGCTTCCGCTAGAGCGTCGATCAACATTCGCTTGGCCACATTTGCTTGATGCGCCTGTGATCGCTTTGCCATTTGCTGACCCCGACGCGTATGCGGCAAGGTACAGCCAAGCAGACAAAGCACACGCTGATTTGAGTGAAGTAGGCGACTGGCCAACTCCGTACTGGACCATTGATGCTTCTTTTGCAGTGATGACTTTTTTACACGCAACGCATGATGCTGGGTTAGCGGCGTTGTTTTTTGCGGTCTTTGGCGGAGCTGATGAAATACGCCTGGCGCTTGGTGTCCCTCCAAATATGCAACTACTCGGGGCTATCGCTACCGGATACGCCGGAACAGATGTAAAAAAAGGCGCCAGTGCTCGTCGCCCCAGGCGCGTACCAGATGAAATTATTCGCTGGAATCAGTGGTCGTGAGTGCGGTACGCAGATCATCCACCGTGTTGGATGGGGTGTTGCAAGAGTAATCACGACATACATATGCAAGATGCGGGGTGCGATGTTGCCAGAGAGGCGAGTCGTAGGTTTGTCCCCATGCAAGAACGGCAGTTGGTCTCCACGTTGAGCGAACATGAGCGAGTAAGTCCGGTCGATCACCAGTGATAACTATTTGAGTGATGCCGACATGATACGTATGCAAAGACAGTAAGTAATTACAAAATGCTGTTGGTGCACTATTTGCAACACCTGCAAGCAAGGCAAAGATTTGCTGTGCGTGGTCGTGATACATGTTGTTGCCAGTAAGCGCGCCGAGACGCAGCAGCGCGAGCGCGCCGCTTGAGTTGGCCGATGGAGTGGCATTATCCATTAAATCTTTCTGACGCACCACGAGCTGTTCTCCGTCATTTGGTGATGTGAAAAATCCGCCATTAACAGGGTCCCAAAAATGATCAATCAGTGCGTCGGCAGTTGTGATTGCTGCTGTGATCCATTGCGCCTCACCTGTTGCTTCGGCAAGCCTTGTCATTGCATCAACGACCTGTACATAGTCGTGGGCGAGTGCGTGATGTCGAGCAGGTGGCGTACCGTTGTCGTTCCAACTGCGCAGCCAACGCTGACCATCACGCAGGTTATTCAATAAGAATTCTCCGTTTCGTCGTGCGGCAGATAACCAGTCTGGACGATCAAACGCAATTGCCGCTTCACATAACGACGCCAGCATCATGGCGTTCCACTCTGTCAGAACTTTATTGTCAAGCCCAGGCATTGGGCGTTGTGAACGTGTTTCAAATAACTGCATTCGCATTGCTTCAATGTCGTCTGGGCGAAGTATTTGAGTTCGCGAAGTAAGGCGGTTTGGAATTGATACACCTTCGAAATTGCCTGATTCAGAAATATCCCACCATTGATACGCCTTGTCAGAGTCGGTACCCAAAACATCGGACACTTGTTGTTGTGTCCAGGTATAAAAAGCGCCCTCATGGGAGTGACCGTTTTCGTCAAGCGAATCTGCATCTTGTGCGCTAAAGAATCCGCCATTGGAATGGGTGAGGTCACGCAGTAAATACGTTATTGTTTCGTCGACCACTTGGGCGTAACGATCTTCTCCAAAAACCTGCCATGCATGTGTGTAGACGCGCACCAGAAGCGCTTGGTCATACAACATCTTTTCAAAATGGGGTACGAGCCATTGTGTGTCGACGCTGTAGCGCGCAAAGCCCCCACCGAGATGGTCGTATATGCCACCAGCCGCCATGGCGTCAAGGGACGTTTGAATCATTGTGCGAGTGATGTCGTCTTTTCTTTCGGCATAGGCGCGAAGTAAAAGATCAATTGCAAAAGTTGAGGGGAACTTCGGGGCTGTTCCGAAGCCTCCCCATGTTGCATCAAAATTTGACGCCACTGATTTGAGCCCCGACACAAGCAGAGCTTCGGCGTCATAGGACTCGGCGGGGCTAATCAGAGCAGTGCGCCCAAGAGCCTCCATGAGCGCTGTCACATTTTGAGCGACATCATCTTGTTTGTCTCGCCAGACCTGGGTGATGCCATCCATCAACTGCATAAACGATGGCTTCGGAAAATATGTTCCGCCATAAAAGGGTTCGCCAGTAGGAGTGAGAAATACGGTCATTGGCCATCCACCGCGCCCTGTCATGGCCTGAACGGCGTCCATGTAAATAGCGTCGACATCGGGTCTTTCTTCGCGATCAACCTTGACATTAACGAAGAGCGAATTCATCTTGTTTGCAACTTCAGCATCTTCGAAACATTCATGTGCCATGACATGACACCAATGGCATGCCGAGTATCCGACAGATAACAAAATTGGAACGTTTCGTTGGACGGCCTCGGCAAATGCAGGAGCACCCCACTCTTGCCAGTGGACGGGATTGTCTTGGTGTTGTCGCAAGTATGGCGACGTCGACGACGCGAGGCGATTGGTCATTGAAAAAAGTTATGCGCCAACGGCGTGATAACCACCATCAACATGAATGATTTCTCCGGTTGTTGCCGGAAACCAATCAGAGAGCAGTGCGATACAGGCACGAGAGACTGGCTCGGTGTCTTTGACATCCCATCCGAGAGGTGCTCGCTGGGTCCATGAATCCTCAAAAGTCTGGAAACCCGGTATTGACTTTGCAGCCATTGTTTTTATTGGTCCGGCAGCAATCAAGTTGCATCGAATACCACGTGGTCCGAGTTCTTTTGCCAGATAGCGGCTTGTGGACTCTAGTGCGGATTTTGCAACACCCATCCAGTTGTATGCAGGCCACGCGACAGTGTTGTCAAAGTCCATTCCCACAATTGAAGAACCACTTGTCATCAATGGCAAGAATGCGTCGACCAAAGTTTTAAGTGAGTACGCCGAGATTTGCATGGCGATAGCGACGTCTGGCCATTGCGCTGCAAGAAAATCATCACCAAGGCAAGCCTCGGGTGCAAAGCCAATTGAATGCACGACACCGTCTACGGTGCCCAGTGTTGCGGCAACGCTGCTTCGTACAGACTCAATGTGTTCGCCAACAGTGACATCAAACTCAAAAACCTCAACTGGAGTGTCGAGTCGTCGCGCCGTTCGTTGCGTGAGAGACAGTGCGCGACCAGCACCAGTCAGCACGACGGTTGCCCCTTCGCGCTGAGCGAGCTGCGCAACTCCAAAGGCAAGTGAGGCGTCCGTGAGTACCCCCGTGACAACGATTTTCTTTCCGGCAAGAATTCCCATGCCTTGGACGGTAGTGCGGCGGGGTGCCATGTGTAATGCTCTCCCAATGCGAATTGGTTTGATCGGCGGAACTGGACCAGCCGGAAGTGCCCTCGGGGCTCGTCTGGCCTCGGTGGGATATGAGGTGGTGATCGGATCACGAACCTTGGAGCGGGCGCAGGAAGTGTGCGCCGAAATGGCGACCAGATGGCCAGATCACACCCTCAGTATCACTCCAGGCGACAATACGGCGGCGGCCATGTGTGATGTAGTCGTGTTGGCAACCCCATGGGATTCAGCCGCCACAACAGCAAAAGATCTCGCCGGTGCATTGCAGGGCAAAGTAGTGATCAGCATGGCAAATGCATTGATCCGAGCAGGTCATGAGTTTCAGCCTCTATTACCGCCACGCGGAAGTGTCGCTGCTCATGTCCAAGCAGCGGTTCCGTTGAGTCGTGTTGTTGCAGCGTTTCATCATTTGCCAGCAAAAGAGCTTGGCCACTTGGGCGAACCCATCGATAGTGATGTGTTGATTTGTTCAGATAATTCAGACGCGACAAAAATTGTGGCTGCGATTGTTGAAAAGATTCCAGGTTGTCGGCCACTTGATGCAGGGGAGTTGTCAAATGCAACTGCCATCGAAGCGTTTACTGCGGTCTTGTTGCAATTGAATGTTCGATATAAAACTCGAGTCGCACCTCGACTCACCGGCATCAAATCTGATCCAAGGGCTTCTGCATAACGAATGAGTCTGTTATGGCCATGAATTTATACGACACCGCACGGCAGAAGATTGTCCCGTTTACTCCGGGACCAACGGTTTTGATGTACACGTGTGGCATCACGCCATATGACGCCACTCACTTAGGGCATGCGTCAACATTCTTGTTCTACGACGTCTTGCAGCGACGCCTCATCGATCTTGGCCACGAAGTGAAATGTGTTCGCAATGTCACCGATGTTGATGATCCACTTTTTGCTAAGGCCCGTCAACTTGGTGTGCATTATCTTGACCTCGCCGCAGGTGAAGAAACTCGTTTCAATCAAGACATGGACGCACTGAACGCATTGCCCGTGTACAGCACTCCACGAGCGTCATCGGCAATCTCAGATATTCGGGGCTTTATCGGAATGGTGCTGGATCGTGGCTTTGCCTACACGGCAGGCGGATCTGTGTACTTTGATGTCTCAAAATCAGATTCCTTTGGTTCGATCTCTCATTATTCTCACGATGAAATGATTGAGTTAGCAGAACAACGTGGCGGAAATGTTCAAGACCCTAACAAGCGTCATCCACTGGATTTTGTGTTGTGGCATCCATCTGCACCTGATGAACCGAGTTGGGACACGATGTGGGGTCCTGGTCGACCTGGATGGCATATCGAATGTTCTGCGTTGGCTTTGCGTGAACTCGGAACAACCATTGATCTGCATGGCGGTGGGTCCGACCTTATTTTTCCGCATCACGAATGCGAACGGGCGCAATCAGAAGCAGCAACAGGCGAGCCGTTCGTCAGGCATTGGATGCATATTGCGATGGTCTTTATGGACGGACAAAAAATGTCAAAGAGTTTAGGAAATTTGGTTTTTGTTGATGCGTTGCGCAAAATTTGGGATCCACGTGTGATCCGACTTGGCGTCATCGAACATCACTATCGCACCGAATGGGAGTGGGACGACACAATTATGCCCCGTAACGCTGCTCGGCTAGATGCTTGGCGCAATAGTGTCGGTGGATTATCTGGTGACGTTTTAAGTGCTGTACGGATGAGCCTTGATGACGATCTCGATACCAAGGGTGCAGTTGCGCTCATTGATGCCGCGGCTCATGACGGGCAAGATGTCACGGCTTCGGCTGCATTACTTGGAGTACTGCTCTAGAGCTTCTGACAAAAGGCAAGTTGTCGCTGAGCCCAGTTCCCTAGACTAAAGAAATGGCAGACATCTCCGTAACGCTTCCTGATGGCTCTGGGCGCCTCGTAGCGGATGGGTCGACAGTGCTTGATGTCGCAGCCTCAATTGGATCACGCCTTGCTCAAGCAGCAATTGCCGGAACGATTAACGGTACAGACGTCGACGTGTCGACGGTCGTAAAGGACGGCGATGTTGTCGCAATCGTGACAACCAATTCTGACCAAGGTCGACACATCTTGCGGCATTCCACCGCGCATGTGTTAGCCCAAGCAGTGGTGCAACTTTTTCCAGGAGCCCATTACACAATCGGTCCTGCAATCGACGACGGTTTCTACTACGACTTTGCTTTGCCAAACTCGCAGACATTTAGTGATGACGACTTGCGCGTTATCGACAAGCGGATGCGCGAAATCGTGGCGGCTGGCCAGCCATTCGAGCGTTCAGAACTAAGTGCTGACGAGGCACTGCTTGTATTTGCTGATCAGCCCTACAAGTGTGAAATTATCGAACGAGTTCGTAGCGGTGTTGCCGACGGGTCAGATGCAGCCGAAGTTGGTGCTGCCGAAACGATCAGCGTCTATCGCAATACAGATTCGTTCTTAGACCTTTGTCTTGGACCACATGTCAGGACAACGTCACAACTTGGACATTTCGCTCTGATGAAAGTTGCAGGTGCATATTGGCGCGGCAACGAAAAAGGGCCGATGTTGCAGCGAATCTACGGAACCGCTTGGGAGAACGCTGCAGCACTCAAAGAACATCTCGTACGCCTTGAAGAAGCCGCCAAACGCGATCACCGAAAACTTGCTGTTGAACTTGATCTTTTGTCTTTTCCTCAAGAACTCGGTGGTGGTCTAGCCGTCTGGCACCCACGCGGAGCCATCGTTCGAAAACTGATGGAGGACTACAGCCGTCAACGCCACCTTGATGGTGATTATCAATTTGTATACACACCGCATCTGGCCAATGCTCAACTCTTTGAGACATCAGGCCATCTTGATTTTTACGCGGACGGAATGTATCCACCGATGGAAATGGACAATGGGGTGTATTACCCCAAGCCAATGAATTGTCCAATGCATTGCCTCATCTTTGATGGTCGCCAGCGCAGTTATCGCGAACTACCGATGCGATTATTTGAACTCGGAACCGTGTATCGCTACGAACGTGCCGGCACATTGCACGGGTTGCTTCGAATCCGTGGATTCACTCAAGACGACAGCCATATCTTTTGTACAGAGGATCAGATGGCCGATGAGATTACCTCGCTGCTTGATTTTGTGATGTCTGTATTGCGACGCTTTGGCTTTTACGATTTCGAATTCAACTTGTCTACTCGTAACCCTGTCAAATCGGTCGGCAGTGACGACATCTGGGAAAAGGCAACTGCTGCACTAGCCGAAGCACTTCATCGCCATGGTGTCGAATACAAAGTCAAAGAAGGTGATGCTGCTTTCTATGGCCCCAAGATTGACCTTGATGTGCGCGATGCCATTGGTCGCAAATGGCAGTTGAGCACAATTCAGTGCGACTTCAACCTGCCCGAGCGGTTTGGTCTGGAGTACGTCGGATCAGACAGCGCACGTCATCGACCAATCATGTTGCATCGCGCGTTATTTGGTTCAGTAGAGAGATTCTTTGGAGTTTTACTTGAGCACTACGCGGGCGCTTTCCCGGCGTGGTTGTCACCTGTGCAGGCAAGAGTTCTGCCTGTTGCGTCTGCTCACGAGGACTATGCCCGCACTGTATTGAACAGGCTCAAGAAAAGTGGTTTTAGGGCGGACATGACTGCCGCTGATGAGCAACTCGGAAAACGTATTCGTAATTCTAAATTAGAAAAAATTCCGTATGTGTTGGTTGTTGGCGATGATGATGTCGCCAATGACACGGTTGGCGTTAATCCACGAGGAGGCGAAGTCGAACGCGATGTTGCAGTCGAGGCATTCATCCAGAGACTTGACGCCGAAGTTCTCGATGGTCAAAGTGGTGGCGAATGACACTCGAACAATTGTGGAACGGATGGAGAGCACAATATATTGCCTCTGCGCAGACAGGTTCTTCTCGAGTGGGCGCATCTGTGTTTACTCAGATTCTTAAATCAGGGCTGTCAGATGTCGACTCCAACATCGTGCATCGCGGGGAGAAGGTATTTGCCATCTTGAATGCATTTCCTTACAGCACGGGACATGTTTTGGTCTTGCCTTATCGCGAAGTGTCTGACTTAGAAGATCTTGATGCAGCAGAGTCGGCCGAACTATGGGCAACAGTCACTCAATCAGTGCGAGCTATCAAAGTGTCGCATCAGCCGCATGCCGTAAATGTCGGGATCAATCTTGGTACTGCTGCCGGTGGTTCTATCTCTGAACACCTGCATGTGCATGTAGTCCCGCGCTGGAACGGAGACTCCAACTTCATGACCTCGGTTGCCAATACACGAACACTGCCTGAACCACTTGCAGATACAGCACACAAGATTCGTGCGGCGTGGCCCGACTGAGCAAGGATTGACAGTAATGAGTGATGAACTTCGTGATCAGCTTCCGGCAGATCTCAACATGGTCGACTATGTGGGCGCATATATGTTCCCCGACAACAGTCGCAGACGTATTCCAGGTGGGATTTACTGTGTCGTCGCAGTTGTGTTGTTCGCAACTTGGCTGGCCACTAAGGATGCAACGGTGTTGTTGAATGACGGATTACTGATTAGCGCGGGTGTGCTCGGGGTTGTCGGCGTGTTTAGCCTCACAAGTGGTTGGCGAATGACCATCGACGAAAAAGAGGCGTTGGTGTTGGCAACAGCATCAGTTGGATTTGTTGTTGGTCACGCCTCGGCGCAGCAAGTTTGGCGCGGATTTCGCAGTCGGCCGACATGGCGAATATTTGTTTACGACGCTCAAGATCCGCCTGTTCAGCGCGGATTAGTGCTCGTCGACGCCATTGATGGTCGGGTAGTTGAGAGTTTGACTCAGGATAACCCTGAAGTACCACTCGGTTCCTAAGGCTCTGGGCTAGCGTTCCTAAAGATGTTTGACGGTCGGTATCGAGAGCCAATAGAGAAAATTGTCAAGCCGATCGGCATTCTCTTGCGCAAAACCGGAATGTCAGCAGACCAACTCACGGTCCTTGGTCTCGTTATCGCTGCTTTCGCATCTATTGCAGTCGCATCTGGGCATCTACTGGTTGGTTTTTTTCTCGTCATCCTCGCCGCGTTGCCAGATGTTTTAGACGGCGCACTAGCAAAGGCTTCGAACTCAGTCAGTCAACGAGGAGCATTCTTTGATTCCGTGATTGATCGCGTGACAGACTCGTTACTGCTTGGTGGGTTGGCATGGTATGTCGGGGGCGAATACGGAACACATGCCGCAGTGTTGCCGTTTGCAGTGATGGCAGTGTCGTCATTGATCTCCTATGAGAGAGCAAAAGCAGAATCATTGGGACTATCAGCCAAGGGTGGCTTGATGGAACGAGCCGAGAGAATTGTTGTCTTGTGTTTTGGATTGCTATTTCATGCCATCTTGATGCCAGTGCTATGGGTGATGTTGGCGCTGACTTCAATGACGGCGTTGCAACGTTTTATTAAGGTCTGGAAACAAGCAGGAGTATCGCCTCGCACACAGGATCGTCGAGACGAACGTCGCGATAAGCAGTCCGAGCGACGCAGCGGTGAAAACGGTCGTCGTCGGACAACTTCGAAGTAGGTAGTGGCAGTATGCCAACCCTATTTGAACGAACTACTGATTCATTGACGGTGTACCGATACCGATTCGGATCGTTCGTCGCAAAACTTGTTCCCGCATCAATTGCACAAGCAATCGTTTCGCGCGCAGCCCCCGCGCTTGCGTTTTCTTTGCGTCAGCGTCGAGCAATCATCCAACGGCATCTGCAGCGCGTTGACCCAACCCTGACAGGCGCAAACTTGCGACGAGCTTCACAGAAATCATTTGATAGCTACATGCGCTATTACGTAGAAAGCTTTCAGTTGCCACAACTTTCTCGCAGTGAAGTTGAGAAAAGTTTCACGATGGAAGGGCTACATCACATCACAGATGCTCTCGATCGCGGAAAGGGCGCAATCATGGTGATTCCCCATCTAGGCGGGTGGGAGTGGGCTGGCAGGTGGATGGCCGAGAACGGTCACAACATGACAGTCGTTGTTGAGGCGCTCGAACCCCCAAAGCTCTTTGAGTGGTTCACAAATCTTCGATCAAGTCTCGGCATGAATGTGCTTCCACTCGGACCTGCAGTTGTTCCAGGTGTTCTTGCTGCACTCAAGGCGAATCAGGTCGTCTGCTTGCTGTGCGATCGTGACCTTGATCGTGGAGGAGTCGCTGTGGATTTTTTTGGAGAACAAACAACGTTGCCAGCAGGCCCAGCAACTCTTGCGTTTCGGGCTGACTCGGTCGTGATTGCGTCGGCAGTATTTTTCACTGAAAGGGTGAATGGCCATCACACCGTCATCCGACCGCCATTGTCGCTAGAGAGACGAGGCAGTCTGAGAGAAGATGTCCAACGCGTCACTCAAGACATTGCGTACGAACTCGAAGCCTTGATTCGTCTCGCTCCAGAGCAGTGGCATTTGTTTCAGCCAAATTGGCCTAGCGATCCGGGTTATGAAACGCTTGACAAATAGTTTGTGACGACTGCAAAGACCTCTGGCGTTGCGGAATACCAAATCCAAGTTCCGTCCCGACGCGACTCGACAAGACCGGCTTCTCGCAGCACTTTTAAGTGATGGCTAATTGTGGGCTGGCTTCTGTCAAGGGGTTCTGTCAAATCACACGAACACACCCCAGCAGCACCTGCCCGACGAACGAGATCAAAGAGACGCAATCGAACTGGGTCGCTGAGTGCCCCAAAGATTGCAGCCAGAGCAGTCGCATTTTTCTCCAGAAGGGGACCCTTTCGTAATGCAATAATTTTGGGCGTTGTCATGCCTTAACTATACATCGATATATGTCTATATCTGATACATTGATGGGTATCAAAGTATCTATGTCAGCCACGGAGGCAACATGTCACGAGTTCAGTTAGCCCTTAATGTCGGAAACCTCGAAGAGTCCATCGCGTATTACACGAAGATGTTTGGCGTGGGGCCAGCAAAAATTCGCGAGGATTATGCCAATTTCGCAATTGATGAACCCCCATTAAAGCTCGTTCTCATCAAAGGCCACGGTGAAGCAGGAACCCTTAATCATGTGGGTGTTGAAGTGGAAGATGCAGACCAAGTTGCCGCAAAAATTGCTTCTGCGACGCGCGAAGGTTTACCGATCGAAATTCAAGAAAGCACAACATGTTGTTTTGCAGTGCAAGACAAGGTGTGGGTGAGTGGCGGAGAACTGGCGTGGGAGTGGTACACGGTTCTTGCCGATGCGCCACAAGACACGTCGTTGAAGCCAATGCCGATCATGCTGGGAGTGCCTGCCTCTGACAACTGCTGTGGTCCACAGGGATGCTGACGAACCGCCGATATCTAGGCGAATTTTTGGGTACAGCCTTGCTGGTGATGGCAGTTGTCGGATCAGGAATCATGGCACAGAAAATGTCAGACGATGTCGGACTGCAGTTGCTGGCAAATGCAATCGCCACCGGAGGAGCGCTCTTTGCGTTGATCACAATTTTTGGTCCGGTGTCAGGGGCATCTTTTAATCCACTCGTGTCAATTATTGGATACATACGAAACAAGGGTTCGATTACTGAGTTGCTTGCGGACATAGTCGCCCAAACACTGGGTGCAATAAGTGGATGTATTTTGGCGAATGCCATGTTTGGCCTGGCGACACTGCAGACATCGACAAAGATTCGTTCAGGCGGCCCGCTTTGGTTATCAGAAACTGTTGCAACGGCCACATTGATCGTCATTATTTTTGCGGCAATTGAAACGCAGCAATCTCATAAAATTGCAGCACTCGTTGCAGGTTGGATTACTGGTGCATATTGGTTTACATCGTCCACAAGTTTGGCCAATCCGGCAGTCACAGTCGGAAGAATGTTCTCAGACTCGTTTGCTGGAATTGCTCCACGTTCGACTCCGATGTTTGTCGTGATGCAAATTCTTGGCGCGATTGTCGGATGGGGACTTATTCGTGCCATTTGGCAAGAGCGAAAATAGTCGTGACCGGAATCTTGTTTCTGTGTGTGCATAACGCCGGTCGATCGCAAATGGCGGCTGGTTTCGCACGACGCCTTGGTGGAGTAAATACACAGATCTACTCAGGCGGAAGTGAACCGCGAGAAACAATCAATCCCATTGCGGTCGAAGCGATGAACGAGGTTGACATTGATATCTCTACGTTTCAACCTCAAAAGTTCACCATGGAGATGCTCAATATGGTGGATGTGGTCGTCACAATGGGTTGCGGAGACGCATGCCCGTATATCCCTGGAAAAAAATATATTGATTGGCCTCTAGATGATCCTGCCGGTCAATCAATTGAATCGGTTCGACTAATCCGAGATCAGATCATGAACAATGTCGTGCAGCTCTTGGCTGACTACTCGTAGAGAGAAAACAATTCGTTAATTGCTTTGACTTGGCCCCCGGTTGTTGAGGACATGACAGCAATAGGCGTCACTCCAGTCTGCGCCCATGCCAAAAGTCCGTCTCGAACTTGGTGTGCAGAGCCACTCAACGTGCAGTCGTGCAGCCAATCATCTGACATCAATTGAGGTAAGGCATCTCTATCGCCAGCGTCGAGGGCGGTTTCAATGGCATCCATTTCTTCGACGTACCCAGCAGCACGCCAATAATTTCTGTAGTTGGGGAGCGAGACATAGCCGGTCAACGTTCGACGATGGATTGCATCTGCAGCCTTGCGGTCCTCGTCAATCACGGTAGGAATCATGTTGGCAAAGAATAGAGAATCTCGCTTGTCAGATGACAGAGTTGCCAGTTGTGTATTCATGTGACTCAGCGAGGCATTGGCCCAAATCGCTCCATCTGAAATATCAGCGGCTAATTTCAGCATTTTGTCGCGCAATGTCGCCAAATAAATTGGGGGCAGTGCTCCACCGAAACGTTCGTTTTCTCGCATTGCTGTCACATAGGAGGAGATGTCAGCAAGCGGCTTTCCGGTCGTCACACCAAGACGTTGCACAACTGGCCCGTGGCTGACGCCAAGCCCAAGTCGAAATCTTCCATCAGAAATCTCGTGAATATGCGCTGCGACGTTGGCGGTTTCGACAGGGTGGCTGTAATAGATGGGTTGAATCGAGGTCCAATACGCGATTGTCTGCGTGGTGTGCGCAAGAGAGGCACATAATCCCAGCGTTCCACCCAAACTGGGACAAGCAAGTCCAGAGAATCCGCGTCGTTGTGCCTCGCTCGCAAGTTCAAGAATTGCGGCGCGTTTTTTTGGGCTTGCGACGATGGAAAGTGCTGGTCGAAAAGAAGTTGGATCAATGTTCATGAGCCAACCGTAGTAGGCGAGTCTGTAGGACCTACGGTAGTGGGGTGGACAGTGACGGTAGGGGTGGTTCCAACACGGCGCATGGCGGCGGCATGTTGCGCATCGGAATGATTTGCCCATACAGCCTGACCATTCCTGGAGGAGTTCAACACCAAGTTCTTGGTCTGGCCCGCAGTCTGAGAGCCAAGGGGCACGAGGTGCGGGTGCTTGGACCATGTGATGGTCCGCCACCAGAGTCATTTGTGACACCTCTTGGAAATAGCTTTCTGAACGCAACAAATGGTTCAGTTGCACCGCTTGCACCAGATCCATCTGCTTCATTGCGCACAATCCGCGCGCTCAACGATGAGGCCTTTGATGTGTTGCACATTCATGAGCCCTTAGCACCAGGACCTCCGATGACATCGCTTCTGCTCAAGCTTGCTCCCATTGTTGGGACATTCCACAGTGCTGGTGAGTCGGCCGGGTATCGCACGTTGCAGCGCCAACTGACGTGGTTGATGAAGCGTTGTGATGTTCGCACTGCCGTATCTAAAGATGCACTTGAGTTGGCACAGCGATATTTTCCGGGCGACTATGAGGTTCTCTACAACGGCATCGAATTGGAGCGCTATCAGTCAGTCGAAAAAGTGAAGAAAGAGAGTGCAATCTTTTTCATTGGACGACATGAGCCACGTAAAGGACTTGAAGTACTCATTCAGGCAGTGATGCAAATGCCTGACGATGTGGTGTTGTGGATTGCCTCAGACGGACCAGAGACCGCTGATCTAAAGGCGAGGTATGGCCATATCTCAAAGATTGAGTGGCTTGGACGGATTAGTGATTCAGAAAAATATTTACGCTTACGCCGAAGCGCAGTCTTTTGTGCTCCGTCGTTGCATGGTGAGTCGTTCGGCGTGGTGTTGCTCGAAGCGATGGCAGCAGGAACTCCTGTTGTGGCGAGTGCACTACCTGGCTACCGCAATGTTGCGACACATGACGTGGATGCCTTGTTAGTGGAGCCCGGAAACGTTCAGCAGTTAGCAGCCGCGCTGGCCAGGGTCATCGTTGATTCACGACTCTCGGCCCGTCTTGTGCAGGCAGGCAATCTACAAGCCGATCGGCATTCGATGATGTCATTGGCCACAGAGTTTGAGGCTTTGTACCATCGAGCACTGGCTATTGAGGCGGCTGACGGCTCTGTTCATCGAACACCACGTATGCTCAAGATGTTCGAGAATCGGATCCTGCGGCGTTCGTATTCAACGATGAAAGGGAAAAATAAATCATGATCTATGGCCTTGGAGTGTTAGGTGCTCTCGTCGTTGTATTTATCTTTATCTACAACTCGCTGATTCGCAGTCGTAATCGGGTCGACAATGCGTGGGCACAAGTCGACGTTCAGCTCAAGAGGCGCCTTGATCTCATCCCCAATCTCGTTGAGTCCGTCAAGGGATACGCAGCACATGAAAAGACAACTTTTGAAGCCGTCATTGCAGCGCGGCAAGCAGCAATGTCAGCAGCCTCATCCCCAGCGGCGCAGTCTGCTACCGACAATCAGATCACTGGTGCGTTGCGCCAATTGTTCGCATTGAGCGAGGCCTATCCAGATCTCAAGGCCAACACAAACTTTTTGGCGCTTCAAGAAGAACTGACTGCAACTGAAAGCAGAGTTGCATACGCGAGACAGTTCTATAACGATGAAGTGTTGGGGCTAAACGAAGGAATCCAGAAGTTTCCGGCCGTTATTGTTGCTCGTGTGTTCGGTTTTGTCGCGCGCGAATATTTTCGGGCAGAACCAGAGGCTCAAACACCTCCTAAAGTCCAGTTTTAGTGCCTGCCTTCTCTAGGCTAAGAGGCTTATGCACGATCTGATCTCTTCAAACAAAAGGCGTTCGGTGTATTTGATTGCTTCTTTTGTCGTTCTGTTGGGTTGTGTCGGATTAGCCGTTGGAGCGTTGCTTGGCAACGGAGTCATCGGAACGGTGTTGGCACTTGCTTTTTCCGCGGTGGTGTCTTTTACCTCGTACTGGAAAGCCGACGCTATTGCCCTGCGTGTTAGTAGAGCAGTTCCTGCCGATCCGCAGGAGTATCAACGACTCCACAATCTGGTCGAAGGGTTGTGCATCGCGGGTGGTTTGCCTAAGCCGGGAATATATGTCGTTCATGATGATGCGCCTAACGCATTTGCGACCGGCCGAAATCCCAACCATGCCGCTATCGCGGTCACCACAGGTCTGCTCGAAAAAATGAATCGCGTTGAACTTGAAGGAATTCTCGCTCACGAACTTTCTCATATTCGTAATTACGACATCTTGGTGTCCACTTTGGCCGTGACGCTGGTGGGGGCGATTGCGCTCCTTGCAGACATGTCGATTCGGATGATGTGGTGGAACGGTGGCCGTGTCTCGCGCAGCAACGACCGCGAGAATGGTTCTAATCCGTTGGCAATTGTGGGTTTTGTGCTGCTTATTTTCGCGCCGATTGCAGCCCGGCTCATGCAGGCATCTATTAGTCGTCGTCGTGAGACGCTTGCCGATGTCTCGGCATGTCAGATGACCCGTTATCCGCCAGGGTTGATTTCAGCACTTGAAAAACTCAAAGAGGACACCACCGTGACGCATGCCGCAACAACTGCGACTGCGCATATGTGGATCGAACAACCGCTTTCTGGCGTGGGTGACGCTGGCAAACTCTCTCGAATGCATAGTCTATTTAATACGCACCCTCCGCTCGAAGAGCGGATTGCTTTACTTAGGGAGATGTAAAATGTCAAAGAGTTCTCAAAGGTTTTCACTAGTTGCTGCCATTGTTGCATCGTTGTTTCTTTCAGCCTGTGGTGGTGGTGGAGATTCAACAGGTGATACGACAGGAGATACCAACGCGTCGCCAGCAAACACGATTGCTCCTACTGCAACACTTCCAATTAACACAGCGGTGTATCCACTCACTGGATTACCCCGTCCAGAGATGGACATCGGTGTGCTCACGCGACCAGCACTGGTTGCAAAGATCGACAATCATCCACTCGGTCGACCACAGACTGGTTTAAACAAGGCAGACATTGTCTTTGAAGAAAATGTCGAAGGCACCACGCGATTTGCTGCGGTATTTCATTCTCAAGGCAGCGATCCAGTTGGGCCATTGCGAAGTGGTCGAACACAAGATATCGATATCTTGGGTGCGTATAACAAGCCGTTGTTTGTGTGGAGCGGCGGAAATGGTGGCGTCACACAAGCCATTAACAAATCTGATCTCGTCAACGTTGGATATCTGACGTCCATAGGTCAAGGAAAGTATTTCCGCGACAAGACGTACCGTGCTCCGCATAACTTGTACTCCAGGACAACTGATATCTGGAAACTTGCGCCAAAAACTGCTATTGCACCTCCGCAGCAATTTGTCTATCGCACCCCAAGTGACGCAACACCAGCGACATCGTTGCCAGCAATTGGCGTCAAAGTCAAGATGGACGGCGTCAAGGTGTATTGGCAGTGGGATCCAGCCACCCGTACGTATTTGCGTAACAGCGAAAACACGAAGCGTATTTTAGAAAAAGAAAAAGACAAAGACGCCACAATCATCAATGCAACGAATGTCGTGATTTTGGTTGTGAAATACCTGCGAAGCAAAGCAGACCCCCGTAGCCCTGAAGCACAAACAATTGGCACCGGCAACGTCGTCGTCCTCACCAATGGCGAAGCAATTAGGGGGACATGGGCGCGTAGTGAACGTACGAGGTCTTTCGTGTTGACCGATGCAGCAGGCGCCGTGATCAAATTGACTCCTGGTCGAACATGGGTGGAGCTGGCACGCTGGAAAACAACGGCAGTCGTGCCATTTGGCACTGACCCCGCCAAGGTATTGTGGCCATAAGGAGTCGACACGCTACGGCGTGAACTCGGTACGCTGGGTACATGAGCCAAAAAGACGAAAAATCTCAGCCTGAACAAGGGACGATGCGCGTCAAGCGCGGACTTGCCGAAATGATGAAGGGTGGCGTCATCATGGACGTCGTGACCGCCGAGCAAGCGCGCATCGCCGAAGACGCCGGAGCCGTTGCAGTGATGGCGCTTGAGCGAGTGCCTGCAGATATTCGCCGCGATGGCGGAGTTGCGCGGATGAGCGATCCTGAAATGATCGAGTCAATCAAGGCAGCAGTGCGAATTCCGGTGATGGCAAAAGCCCGCATTGGTCATTTTGTTGAAGCACAAATACTTGAAGCGCTTGGTGTCGATTTTGTGGACGAGTCAGAAGTGTTGACACCTGCAGACGAAGCCCACCATATTGACAAGTTTGCTTTCACGGTGCCGTTTGTTTGCGGCGCAACTAATTTGGGAGAAGCATTGCGACGCATTTCAGAGGGTGCATGCATGATTCGATCAAAAGGCGAAGCCGGAACCGGAAACATCGTAGAAGCAGTGCGTCATTTGCGTTCAATTTTGGGAGACATTCGCCGTCTCTCGCAGGCGGATTCCGCTGAGCAATTTGATTGGGCAAAAAAATTGCAGGCACCATTGCCACTTGTGCAAGAAGTGGCGCGTACAGGCCGCTTGCAAGTTCCGTTATTTTGCGCAGGCGGAATCGCAACTCCGGCAGACGCTGCGTTGGCAATGCAACTTGGTGCAGAGGCCGTATTCGTCGGGTCAGGTATTTTCAAGAGTGATAATCCAGCCCCGCGTGCGAAAGCAATCGTCGAAGCGACAACACATTTTCGTGATGCACATATTCTGGCCAAGGTCAGCCGAGGCTTGGGCGCTCCGATGACCGGAATTGGCATGGATGAAATCAATGAGAGCCAGAGATACGCTTCTCGTGGTTGGTAGAGCACAGACTCTATGAATGCGAGGCCCCCGGGTGAACAGTCGAATCGGAATTCTTGCTCTGCAGGGGGCATTTGCCTCTCACGCAAACTGCGTCACTGAACTCGGACACTCGGCCCGAGAGGTTCGCACGCCCGCAGATCTGAGCGGCCTAGACGGACTCATTATGCCTGGAGGAGAATCCAGCACGATGTCACAGTTGCTGGAGTCGAGCGGATTATTCGAGCCAATTCGAGATGCGATTGCGGATGGTTTGGCCACTTTCGGGACGTGTGCTGGAATGATTTTACTGGCACACGAGATTGTGGACGGCAGGTCAGATCAGTGCTGCTTTGACTCCATTGAGATCACCGTTCGCCGCAACGCGTTCGGGCGCCAAATAGACAGTTTTGAAGCAGATATTGACACGGTGATCGGGGACTTTCATGGCATTTTTATTCGGGCACCACGAATCGAGTCGGTGAGTGAAAAAGTTGAGGTTCTGGGAACCTATGGTGGGGAGCCAGTACTAGTTCGTCAAGGGAATGTGTTGGCATCTTCGTTTCATCCCGAACTCACGGGTGATGCGCGGTTGCACGAGTATTTTATTAATAGCGTCGTTACAACAAAGGAGACGTGAACAATGTCAGGTCACTCAAAATGGGCAACAATCAAACACAAAAAAGGTGCAGCCGATAAGGCGCGCGGAAAACTGTTTGCCAAACTAGCCAGACAAATCGAAGTTGCCGTGCGTGCGGGTGGCGGAGACATCGATACCAACGCAACATTGCGAACGATGGTGCTCAAAGCCAAGTCTGGACAAATGACCAAAGATGCAATTGAGCGCGCAATCAAACGCGGAATGGGAGAAAACAACGGTGCTAATTACGAATCAATCACCTACGAGGGATACGCACCTGGCGGAGTAGCGCTTCTAGTTGACGTTCTTACAGATAATCGCAACCGAACCGCCTCAGATGTTCGGATGGCGTTTAGCAAACACGGTGGCGCGATGGCTGAACCTGGTGCTGTCGGCTGGCAGTTCTCAAGATGCGGCGTCATCTTGTTAGACGGTGGCGCTGATGAAGACACAGTGATGACAGTCGCACTTGAAGCAGGTGCCGACGATGTAGGACGCGATGGAGACTCATGGCGGATTACGACGACTCCGCATGTGGTCTATGAGGTCAGAGATGCCGTCGAAGCATCGGGACTGATCGTGATGTCGGCTGAGACCACAATGGTGTCGTCAACGATCATTGAGGTGTCCGATGCGGGCGACGCAAAGTCAATTTTGCGCATCATGGATGCTCTCGAAGACAACGACGACGTACAAGACGTTTATGCCAATTTTGATATCGACGATGCGGTGATGGAGAGCCTGGACTAGATCACCCAGTCCAGCCCAATATTGGCAACCCTTGGCGTGGTTTGGGTGCTCTGCAAGGGCTAAATACCCACATCTGATCCCTCGGCTAGGTACAATGGAACATATGTTCGCTTCGCGCAGGGGTCATCTTGGGGGTCTCGTAGTTCTGGGGATTGACCCAGGCCTCACTCGCTGCGGATACGCCGTGTTGCAGGCACA
>CANLAH010000013.1 GCA_947488685.1 Acidimicrobiaceae bacterium
CCTACAAGCAATCGAATTGCCCCGTCACGATCAACTGATCTTCCGCAGGCACTCATTGTGCAACTCGTCGCTCGCGTACTTCAAGAAGTCACGGTCTACGATGCCAATCATCAGCTCACTGTTCGATCATCAATCGCCACAACATCACTGCACGGAAACACCTTTGGTGCATTCGTTGATGCTCCGAGTCGACGCCTCCCCGTACTTGTAGAAGTTACAGATTACGAACGCGCCTCGGCTCCGCTTTTTCGAGACGGTGCTGGACCACTTTCAGGCTTGGCTCACATCGTTATTCTCAACACCCCAGAAGCTCTCAGAGGATTCAACGAACTCACTGGTGACACTATTCTTGGACCAGGATCCATACGCGTCTACTGGGCCGGCAGGGCTGATCCATTTACGCTGTTGCTGAGAGAAACAACGAGCAGTTCTTTCAAGGCAGAGCGTGATCGCTTAGTACGTGTTGTTATTGAAACTGGTGCATTGGCATTGGCATCACCACGCGTTCCGCCACCACCGCGAGATGATTTTGAAGACTTTGAAGAAGACCTCGATCACGACACAACCGCCGACGCACTAACGAGTATTCCGTCCGAACTTTTTGCCGCACAAAACGCCACTATCGACGAATATGAACGCAATATTGTTGATTTACAGGCCCAAATTGCTGATGCCGACAGAATGATTGGCGAACAACGAACGAAACTCGACAGAAAAAGTGGACAAGTTGATCAACTCATTTTAAGAAATGTTGACCTCGAGACAAGTGCGGGCACAACTGCAGGAATAAAAGCTGTCGCTTCAATGAAAGAAGCACTCCGCCTTGCTCAGGAAAACTTTACCTTCTTGACTTTCCACGAAAATTCTCTCGAGTCCGGCGTGCAACTCGAAGGCCCAGAACCTATTGCAGTTCTTCAAGATCTCGGCCGCCTTAATGAGGTCGCTAGAGCGTGGATGAGCAAAGAGATCTCTGGCACCTCGTTTCAACTCGCATGTCGCAGTGTTGGCCTTGACTATGTCGCGCACGTATCTGATAACTCCCGCCAAAAGTTTGAACAGGACTACGCCATTACATGGCAGGGGCGAAGCGTGCTGGCTGAAGCACATATCCGCCGGGGTAAAAAGGCTCATCTCTTTAGAATTCATATCTATCTCGACGACGACACTCAACAAGTGGTCGTCGCGTACATCGGGCGCCATTTACGCGGCAAACATAGTTCAAGCTAGAGCACGCTCTTTTGATGCTGCGTAATAGCAGTCAGCGCTGAGTCTTTATAGTGGTCACCATGACCTCACACGTGTTCTCTCTGTCTGATCGTTATATCGACAATCTTGCCAAGCTCGATCCAGGGCTAGCAACGAGCCTGGGCATTGTTGGCTACGACCACAAAATGACAGATTTCAGCCCGAGTGGCCATGCAGAACGAGAACAACTTGCAAGACGTACATTGGCCGACTGTAATTCTGCAGTCGCCGACACTGACGACGATCGATTGGCAGCTGGTGTTTTGCGAGAAGCCCTCGAAGCATCGTTGATGTCGTATGACGGTGGCGAACATTTACGAGCAATCCGCATCATCGCAGGTGATGTCGACGAAGCACGCGGTGTTTTTGATTTAATGCCGACAGACACCGCTGAGCAATGGGAAGTAATCGCTGAACGCATGTCTCACGTGCCAGAAGCATTTGCCCAAATGCGCCAAACGTGGCAACTGGGGCTTGACAACGGAATCGTGACATCGCAGCGTCAGGTACTTGCCGTCGCCGATCAGTTGCGTCAGTGGTCTGGAGACACAGTGCGTTCTGGGTTTTTCAACTTGTTTGCTCAGGCCGCTGCCAGCGTCAAGGGAGCACCATTGCAGCAACTTGAACGCGCAGCAAGTGATGCGGGTGCTGCCCTTGCAGCGACATCTGATTTCTTGCGCAACGAATATGCTCCCCTTGCGTCACCCGATGACGCATGCGGTGCTCAACGACACGAGATCGCTCGACGACAGTTTTTGGGAATGCAGATTTCTGCTCAAGATGCATACGAATGGGGATGGGCCGAGACGAAACGTCTTGATGCCGAGTTGCACAAATGTGCCCAAGAGATTCTGCCTGGCGCTTCGCTCAACGAAGTACGACACCTATTAGACACCGATCCTAAGCGAGCAATACATGGCGAAGACAACCTTCGTGCATGGCTGCAAGAACTCATGGATGATGCGATGTCATTTCTGATTTCAAATAAGCATTTTGAGATTGACCCGCGTATTCACAAAATTGAAGCGATGATCTCACCGCCAGGTGGTGCGGCTGCAATGTATTACACCCCGCCAAGTGAAGATCTGGTTCGATCCGGAAGAACCTGGTATCCAGCAAACGGTCGCACATCCTTCCCGCGATGGAGCGAACCAACTACTGCGTATCACGAAGGCGTCCCCGGGCATCATCTGCAAATCGGAGTTGCGGTTCTCAATAAAGATCGACTATCACGATTTCAGCGACACAACTTTGTATCGGGACATGGTGAAGGATGGGCGTTATATGCAGAACGCCTGATGGATGAGTTTGCAATGTTTGAGAATCCTGAGTATCGGCTCGGGTATCTGTACGCGCAAGCGTTTCGAGCGGCACGCGTTGTGATTGACACGGGAATGCACTGTGGATTACCAATTCCAAAAGATTCCAGTTGGCATCCGAATGAGCAATGGACACCAGCATTGATGTTGGAGTTCTTGTCGGAGCGCTCATCAAGTGATGACGAGTTCAACCGTTCTGAAATCAATCGATATCTAGGCTGGCCAGCACAGGCAATCTCTTACAAACTAGGAGAACGCGTGTGGCTTGACCTGCGACACGATGCCGAAAAAAAACACGGCTCAGCGTTTAACTTGCGCCAATGGCACGCTCATGGATTGAGTCTCGGCAATCTTGGTCTTGATCTTTTGAAAAGTGAACTGGGGCGTTTTTAGGCGCCCCAGTTCAGAAATTCTTCAGCCGTTGAGTGCGTTGTAATCGTTGATCAGTTGGTTGGCCTTGGTTTCAGCCTCAGCCAAAGCAGTCGCAACATCTGCACCCTTAAAGATTGCTGCCACGGCCTGCGCCACGACAGTGCGCACTTCACGTAGTGGTCCGATGATGGGACCATTCGAAGAAGGCGCGTCCTTTGCTGCCATCAATTGATCAAAACCCACCTTGAAGCGTGAGTCGGTCGCATAGGTAGTTTTCAGCGGGTCTAGCGTCTCGGCTGCTTTATTGACTGGCAGATAACCAGTTTTCGCAGCCCATGTGCTTTGTGATTGTGCCGACACCATGAACTTGATGTAATCCCATGCTGCAGCATTTTTTACATTGTCACCTTTGTCAACGATCCATAGGCTTGCGCCACCGACAAGTGCGCCTTGTGTGCCATTTGGTCCTGGCATCGGACCGATGCCTAAATCTTCAAGCGAGATCTGCTCTTTGAACTGGCCACCTTTGATGACATCCATTACTGGACCCAATGCCGCGGTTGTCGCAATCGTCATTGCAGTGAGTTCTTTTTTGTCTACCAACTTGAGCAACTGATCTTGTCCGCTCGCGTTGTCGCCAACACTCACAGCCAACTTACTAGTGAGCAACCCTTGCAAATACGTCAACAAGTCCGTACCAGTTTTGCTATTGAACAGCACTTTTGTTGAGCGTGCAGTACGACCATTTTCGTTGTCTGTATACAACTCACCTGCTTTAGCGAACCATTGTTCTAAGTACCAACCACCGCCACTATCGAGTGCGCTGTCTAGAGATATTCCATACTTAGCGGCACCACTAGCAATAATTTTTTCAGAAAATGCCGTTAGGTCTTCCAGGCTCTTCGGCGATACTTCTGGATCTAACCCAGCAGCCTTAAAGATTTTCTTGTTGTAGAACAGCACCGGATTACTCAAGTTAAAAGGCATTGCTTGCAACGCCCCTTGCGTGCTGTATGCGGTCACTGCTTTATCACCAATCGTCGAGAGGTCAAATTTTGCATCATTGACGCACGACTGCATTGGCAACATTGTTTTGGTGTCCACCATTGACTGCACCATGTACTCGGGCATCTGCACAACGTCAGGTCGACTTGATTCAGAACCTTGGAGGTAGGCATCAATAGTCTGCTCATAACCGCCTTGTGCAACAAGTTTTATCTTCACTTTTGTTTGCGACGAGTTATATGAGTCAGTAAGTTTTACAAGTTCATCAGCAAGTGTCGTGTTCATTCCGTGCCAGAACGTCATTTCAATCGGTGAAGTGACCGAATCAAGCGCAGTGGTGTCACACGCCGCGAGTTCGGGCAACGTTGTTACAGCTGCACTGTCAGAGGGTGCGGCAGTATTGCCACCGCTTGTCACTGACTTTCCAGAACTACAAGCCGATCCGACTGCCGAAGCAAGAATAATCAACGGGATGAATAGGTACTTTTTGGGGGACTTCATTTGTTCTCCTTTTGTAAATAGGGTCTAGCCCTTTATTGCTCCTGCTGTCAGGCCTCGCACCAACTGCCGTTGGAACGCAACGAGAACAACAAAGATCGGAAGGGCACCGATGACGGTGCCGGCGGTAATCAGGTTAAATCGATTGATGTCTGCTGATCGTAATGCGTCAAGGCCAATTTGGATTGTTCGATGTTCCTGATCATCCACAACGGCCTGAGGCCACAGATACTGGTTCCATGTGCCAAGAAATGTAAATAGCCCAAGTGCACCAAGCGTCGGGCGCGCAAGAGGCATCGCAACTTCTCGCAGTAGGCCGAAGTGTCCAACACCGTCGAGCGATGCAGCCTCAATGAGTTCTTTTGGAACCGTCATAAAAACTTGACGAATTAGAAAAATTCCAAATGCAGTTGCCAGCAATGGCACGATGAGGCCCTGATAACTGTTTTTCCAGCCAAATGAATCGATGAGGCGCTGATTAATCACGACAGTTGCTTCAACAGGCACAAGTAAAGTTGCAAGGCAGAAACCAAAGACAAATCTTCGTCCCCGAAAATTGATGAACGTAAACGCATAGGCAGCAAGAACCGACGTGATGATGACGCCAATGGTGACCGCAACTGAAACGAAGAGGCTGTTCCACAACAATCGCCCCATATGACCGAGGTTCCATGCTGCACGCATCGTGTCAAGAGTTAGTCCGGTTGGCAATAGGGATCGTGGATGATCAAGGGAGTCAGGTCCCGACTTAAATGCAGAAAGAACTGTTGCATAAATCGGAAACACGACGATGAGAGTGACGAACATGAGAAGCGCGTAACGACCATAAATACGCCAAGATTTTTGTTGCTTTGCAACTGCAGTATTAGTTGCCATAATGAACTCTGCGCTCAAGACTGCGGAACTGAACAAGACTAAGCACTAGCAAGATCACAAAAAGCAGCACTGCCGTTGTTGACTTTAGACCAATGTCATTTTTTACGAGCGATGTCTGACCGTAGATCAAATACGTCACGGTCTCAGTTGAGCGCTCTGGGTTTGGACCACCCTTGGTGAGCAGGTCTACTTCTGCATAGGCCTGAAATGCTCTTGTGACGAGAACGACACTCACAAACAACAGCGTTGGTGACAACATCGGGATCGTCACATTGGTGAATCGTTTCCATCCGCCCGCACCATCCATCATGGCGCTTTCAAATAACTCTGCTGGGATACTCTGCAGGGCCGCTGTCACGATGATGAACGTGAAACCTAAATTGGCCCAAATGCTGGTTATTGCAATGGCAGGCAATGCTGTACCAGCATCATTTAAAAGGCCAGGATTCTTCATGACTCCAAACATCGACAACATATCTGGCAGCAGACCCACTTGAGGCTGCAACAAAACAAACCAGATCAACGAAGCAACAGCAACAGACGTTGCAACGGTAGACGAAAAGATCGTTCGAAAAAATCCGATGCCGCGAATTTGCTTATCTGCCAATACCGCTAGTCCAACTCCGATAACAAGTCCTGCCGGAACTGTCAAAAGAGCATAAACAAATGTCACTTTGAGTGCATGCTGAAAATCACTCGAGCGCAATACGTCAAAATATTGCATCCATCCTGATGTACGACATTTACGTCCTGTCGCATCACACCGTAGGTGACCAAGCCACACTGCTCTTCCTAAAGGGTAAACAACAAAGATGCTCAGAATTGCAATGGCTGGTGCCAGCATCGCGCTAGCAATTAATCCATCTCCGCGACGACGAAACATCAGGCTAACCGACGACCACTTACGTCGAATCGATGTCGATGTCGCGCTTCTGCAGACACGGTCACCGTGTCTCCTGATCGTGGGGATGCTTCTTCACCCCCATGTCGTGCCACTACGACGGTGCCATCTGCAAGAACACCTGTGACATGAACTTCATGTCCAAGATGCTCCACCAAACGTATTGTTGCCTCTACCCCACCTGAGTGCGAATCAACAAACCGCACATGCTCGGGGCGAACTCCGACACTGTGCTCACCTGCTTCAAACAACTGCGCTGGAAAAATATTCATCGGTGGAGTTCCTAAAAACGTAGCAACAAAAATATTTGCAGGACGGTCATATACATCCGTCGGAGATCCGACTTGTTGCAAAACTCCTGCAACGATAACTGCGATACGAGATCCCATTGTCATCGCTTCGACCTGATCATGGGTGACATACACAAATGTTGAACCGAGTCGCTGATGCAATGCGACAAGTTCTGATCGTGTTTCTCCACGCAGTTTTGCATCGAGGTTTGAGAGTGGTTCATCCATACAAAACACCTGAGGGTCACGCACTAATGCGCGTGCCAGTGCCACGCGTTGACGCTGACCACCAGATAGCTGACCTGGTTTGCGATCAAGCAAATCTGCGAGGCCTAAAACTGCTGCTGCATCAGCGACTGCAGCAGCACGGAGTTTCGTATCAACTCCGCGTGTTTTGAGCGGGAACTCAATATTTGCTCTCACTGTCTTGTGCGGGTACAAGGCATAACTCTGAAACACCATCGCGACATCTCGGTCTTTGGGCGCGACTCCGTTCATTAGATGGTCGCCAATAAAAACCTCGCCACTTGTTGGTGCTTCAAGGCCAGCGATCATGCGTAGCACCGTAGATTTGCCGCATCCGGATGGCCCCAATAAGACCATGAATTCTTTATCGGCAATATCGAGCGAGAAATCATCGACAGCAACGACCGAACCAAAATTTTTAGTAACTTTAACCAGTTGGACACCTGCCATGATTCAAGTTTAGACGCTAAGAGCAGTATTCTATGAACTCATCCCCTACCCTAAGTGAACAATGCTGAAACGAAAACTTATTGCTACGGCCATAGGGTTAATAGGTTTATTTGCCACTCTGACGATCATCTCACTCGCATCGTATGTACTACGACATCGCGATGAAAATCTGCAAACGAACACTGCTGCGTGGGCACGTAATCATCAACTTAATTTTGTCGTCGACAGACTCGAAAGTTGGCTACACAGCGGCCCGCCTTCATCAAAACCGGCAGACTCGCTATCTCTTACAACCGAGCCTTCATTGTCAACCGACTCTTCATTGCCAACCGACACGCCGTCGACAACTTCTCCAAATACAAAACAAGAGACTCCAGCCAACATTGCACCAGTGATTTCTCCAGCATTAAAAGGCGAAGGAACATGGCGGGTTCTCGCTAGTGTCGGCGGACAACCAGTGATGTGGAGCACAAGTATTCGACCACTCGCATCACTCGGTTCTGTCGTTGCCAGTGCAGTTGTTATTGATCAAACACGTCTCACGGCTGGCCTTTTTAAAGGAACTGAAATACCAGGTGACGGACCGTGGAATAACTACAGGCGAGTCATGCCCGCCGCACGCCCCGCACTTGTTGCTGCGTTCAATGGCGGATTTCGTTTTAACCATATTAAGAGTGGATATCTTTCTGAGGGACGCATCGTGCGACCACTCATTGATGGTGAAGCAACATTTGGAATTCGTTCTGACGGATCCAGCACTGTTGGTGTTTTGGGAACCGACATGTTCAACGACGGTACGTGGACAACTCTTCGACAAAATCTTCCGCCAGTTATCCACGATGGCGAAATATCTATTGCTCGATACCCAGGCACATATTGGGGTAGCGAACTTCATAATGTCACATACGTTATGCGTTCAGCAATATGCACTCTTGATGATGGACGATTGTTATACGTAGCTGTTGGGGATGTCGACATCAACGCTCTCGCAAAAGTCTTGCTCGTGTTTGGCTGCAGAACTGCGATGCAACTTGACATCAACAAACCGCTTCCGCAATTTGTTACTTTTACTCGACCTGGTGAATCAAAAAGAGACGGAATACTTCTTGATAAACGTATGGGAAACCCAAATCGATATCTGAATAACGCCACCAAAGATTTCTTTGCTTTTTTTGATCCTGCGCTACTCCCAGCCAACTTGGTGAAGTAGATCTCCTTCAAGCCTTCAAGCCTTCAACTTATACAGCGATTTTAATTTGGGGTCACTACCGTCAGCCACCACGACCACACCATCTTGATGCAACTTAATCAAATGAGACCACACACTGCGTCGAGCCGGTTTATGCAGGGCCTTGGCGACATCGACATACATTTCCTTCACTAGATCTTGAATATTTCGGGGACCAATCTGCAGTGCATCGATGATTTGTTGCTCGCGCTCAAGTCGGTGTTGGCGATACGCCTGCAAAAATTCAATTGGCTCAGTGACTGGGGCGCCGTGAGTGGGCCACAATATTGCATCTTTGCGATCAATCACTTTGTCAAGTGAAGCCATATAGCTCCGCATATCTCCATCTGGAGGTGACACCACGGTCGTGCTCCATCCCATGATGTGATCTCCCGTGAATAACGCGTGTTCTTGTGAATACGCCACGCAGAGATGGTTCGATGTATGACCGGGTGTCCACACTGCAGTCAGCGTTATCCCGTAGGCATCAAAAAAAGTTTCGCCATCTTTTACGATCACGTCTGGCTGAAAAGCAACGTCGATTGTTTCGCGCGGCTCATCGCCTACAGTTGTTTTGTCTGCATCATCTTGTGAATCTTCGTCAGGATCATCTGCAAAGTCTTCAATGTCAAGACCAGTGATGTCAGCGTGCGGACCAATTGCGTAGGTTTGGGCGCCTGTCTTGGTCTTAAGCCACTCAGCCAGCGGCGAGTGGTCGGCGTGACAATGCGTCACCACAATTGCTCGAACAGTGCGATTACTCAAGACCCCATCAAGGGCGTCACGATGAGAGTCGAGCAACGGACCGGGATCGATCACAACAACGTTGGTATCGCCAATGATGTACGTACCGGTCCCTCGATATGTGAACTTTGAAGGATTGTTGGCAATCACTCTTTGAATAGTTGGTGACACCTGCTCTGCCACTGCATGCGGAGCATTATCAATACGTACTACAAACGGGATTTTGCTCATTTCATGAATCCGATTGCACGCACTTCGCCCACTGGATGACCATGTCCAAAAGAATACTCTTTAAGTTCTGCTTGCAACTTTGATGTGTCAATGCCGAGCATTGCAAGAGCCGCCAGCATCACAGTGCATCGTGATCTTTCCGAACCATCGGCAATCTTTAGCGCCACCGCACGACCATCGGGCATCGCTGCAACATACACACCTTCTGCTCCATCTTTGGCAACTAAGCCTGACACTCCCTGCATGATCGCCGTGACATCTCGTGCATTACCGCCCACCATGTATGGGTGACGAGTCATTGCGTTGTACACCTGTGTTCCAGATTCTTGAATATCACCAATTGCAATTGCTCGCACCGCTAGTGCCAGATCAACAAGACCAACAACATGCGCTGGTGCGCCACAACCATCGACACCAATCGCTGCTGGTGCTTTTCGAGTGAGCCGCGTAATGACAGCAGTAATGGAGGCCTGCAACGGATGGTCACTATGTAGATAATCATCTGTCGACCATCCATTGATGACACATGTTGCCAGCATCCCCGCGTGTTTTCCGCTGCAGTTCATCTGCAACGGTGACGGTGCACGCTGTTGCCGAACTGCTGTTGCCGCCGATGCGGGGTCAAGAGATTGACCAGCAGTATTGCGTAATGCTGATTCAGATAATCCTGCAGACTTCAAGATCTGCACCACAGTCTCTAGATGAATCGCCTCGCCATTGTGACTTGCACAAACTAGTGCGAGTTGCTCTGGAGCAAGTCGAAGACCAGCCTCCACCATTGCGACGGCCTGCAGTGGCTTGAGTGACGATCTCGGATAAATCGCGACACTGCTGTCTCCGATGGAATGCATCGTCGATCCATCACGATCGAGACACACCACTGCACCAAAGTGCACACTCTCGTCGACGCCGCTGCGATTGATGACTGCAACAGGAGCAAATTGCTCCGGTTGTTGGATCATGATGAACCCGTACGCCGTTGTCTCTTGGGTGTTGGAGGAACAATCACTGTGAGTGGATCTTCGATGACATCATGTTTTGTACCCCAGCTAGTGCTGAGAGCTTGCATCATCGCCGCACCGGGCAACGCCAAGACCGCCCCAATCGGACCAAGCAACGCGCCTCCAGCAATGGCAGATCCAAACGCAAGTGCAGGATGCAGTTCGAGTGTTCGTGCTGTAATACGCGGCGCAAGAACATAATTTTCAACTTGTTGATACACCATGATGAACCCAAGGACAATCAAAGCGCGCACTGGGGAGTTGAGCAGCGTGAGAAGCAAAGGAAGAACACCTGCAAGATACGTGCCAACGACAGGAAGAAACTGAGAGACAAGTCCTACCCACAATGCAAGCGCGACTGGAGCCGGTGTGCCGACTGACTGAAATAAAATCCAATGGAAAAATGCAGACACCGCAGCAAGCAAAGCACGCGAATATAAATATCCGCCCGTCTTTGTAATTGCGAGTTCCCATGTGTCAAGAACACGCCTTTGTCTTTGAGGTTTCAGACGGCTACAAATTGCGCGTCGGAGTCGCGGTCCGTCTGCAACAAGATAATAAGTGAACAACAATACAGAGAGTCCCTGAAAAAGAACTCCGAGTGCTTGCACTGACACTTTGACAACTTGATCTTGTTGGCCCGAAATAAAACTCTGCACAGGTCCATCTGGGTCATTGATCTTGTCATTTACTTCGGCTGGATCGATGCTTGTATTAAATGTGTCATTAACAAACTTCACGGAGTCGTTGACATACTGCTCACTATTTTGCAGCAAGTCGGCGACCTGGCTGCCGACAACAGTCCCAATTGCAGCTACAAAACCAATCGTTACAAAAATGAGAACAACAAGAAGACCACCGGTTGCCCGTTTTCGTCCCCATCCCCGTTCTATGAGGCGGTTCACTCCCGGTTCGATCGCGAGTGCCAAAAAGAGCGAGAAGAGAAGCAGTAGCAATAACGAATGCAGACGGCTGAATGAAAAACGCAAGACCAATGTGGCGATGAACCCCATCCAGAAAATCACAATCGCTCGGATTATCCAGCGGGGCATCTTTTCAGGGCTATTCATCTCGGGCGTGGTCTCTTGAGTCACGTCGTAAGCGTAGTTGACCAGCCAAATCTGAAGGAGCGTTGTGCTTTACGCACTAACCAGTGCCAACATGGACGAGTGTCTTCTCTCCCATCACGCGACGATATCCGCCTAGCGCTTGCTGATGCGTTGCGCAGCCGTGTCGTTGGCCCCGATGCCGACACCAAACTGGCAATGCTTAATGACGCCAGTGAGCCAGGATGGTTTGCAGAGGATCGCCCAATACGGCGAGTGCACGCAGATGCTTCGATGTTTATTGGTGGCATGCGTGCGATCTTGTTGCAGTCCTTGCACCCATTAGCGATGGCCGGAGTTGCCCAACACAGTGATTACCGCAATGACCCGTGGGGACGCCTACAACGCACAGCAGATTTTTTGGCTGCAACATCGTTTGGCTCTGATCGCGTCGCACAACAAGCCGTTGACCGCGTACTGAGCGTGCACACTCGAGTGCACGGAACCGCAGCCGATGGTCGTGCGTACTCTGCCCAAGATCCGCACCTCTTGCTGTGGGTTCATGTCGTCGAGATAGACAGTTTTTTACATGTGCATCAATTATTTGGCGAATCTCCGCTCGACCAAGATGGGCGTGACGCGTATGTAGAAGACACCGCTGTCATTGCTCGCAAACTCGGCATACCGTCACCACCGACATCAGAGAAAGAATTGCAAGATCAGTTGCGTTCTTTTAGGCCAGAACTGGCCAGCACGCGCAACTCCCGTGATGCAGCAAAATACTTGTTACTTCAACCTCCGCTTTCGCTACCAGAGCGCGTTCCCTATTCGTTGATTGCGACAGCGGCAATTGCCACACTCCCTCGGTGGGCTCGTGCAGATCTGCGGCTTCTTTGGCTCCCACTCACTGAACGATTTGCATTGCGCCCAATGGGAGCCGTCATTACACGCACAATTCGTTGGGCTATCGGCGACGGGAAACTTGACGCAACTGCCGACTGAGGTTTCCGCGTGATCCAATCACGACGGCGTCAAGCTCAAGCCATTGCGCCATCAATGTCAATTCAGCAAAAAGTTCCTTTGCTACACGTAGACCGTCAATTCCATCTTCACCAAATGCGCCATGTACAAGTAGTTTCCCGGCATGACGATCTGCTTTTACATCGACGCGCGCAACTAAAGAATCTCCGAGCAAGAATGGCAAGACATAGTAGCCATACACGCGTTGCGGTGCTGGTGTATATATCTCGATGCGATAGCGAAAATTAAAAACGCGCTCAACTCGTGGGCGGTACCAAACAAGTGAATCAAACGGCGACAACAACGCCCGAGCCGACACACTGCGCGGAACTCGAGCATCACAATGCAAAAACGCTCTGTCTTTCCAGCCCTCTACATGCACTTCCTGTATCGCACCAGACTTCAGTAACCCTGGCAATAAATGCAGACAATCCTTTGGTTTTTGGCGGTAGTAATCGGCCATATCTCTAAATGTGGCGACACCCATACTGTGCGCAGCCATCAGCAATAACTCCTTGCGTGAAGCGTCTTCTGTCGGTGTTTTTTGTTTCAGTACTTCTGTTGGTAATGCGCGTTCAGTCGTGTCGTACATACGCGCAAAATCAGAATCTCTTCGTCTGGCTGTTATCTCACCACGCCAAAATAAAAACTCAAGCGCTTGTTTGCCTGCGTCCCAATCCCACCACGAACCTTTTGGACCCACGCGCGTGCGTAGATCACCCGACACTAGTGGCCCATCTTTTTTTACGCGCCGCAATACATCTGCAACAAACGCAGGATTCTTTTGGTGCAACTCTGCAAGTGATCCCCACATCTCGCCACGTTTTGCTTGTTCCATCCGCCACCGAAAAAGGTGATGGTGTGTTGTCGGAATATGCGCTGCTTCATGTCCCCAGTACTCGAATAACTCACCATTAGCAGTGGCCTCTGCAATAAGTGAGCGCGGATGATTGCCAAGTCGAGAAAAAAGTGGCAACTCCTGACTTCGGACTAAAACATTGACGGAGTCAATCTGAATCAAACCGACATTGTCTAAAACTTTGCGTAGGTGTCGTTTGTCAATGCGCCCAGCTGGTCGCGCTGTAGCCAAACCCTGCGCCGCAATCGCAATGCGACGTGCGGCAGCGGCTGAGATATTAGTCGGCAACAGTAATCGTGATGCTCTGAATCACGACATCCGTCAGTGGTTTGTCTGACCGATCAGTTTCTACTTTTTGCATCGCATCAAGAACATCGAGTCCCTGAACAATCTGCCCGAACAACGAATAGCTCGGCGGAAGACCGACGCCACTTGCGCCACTAATCAAAAAGAATTGCGAACCGTTTGTGTTTGGTCCGGCGTTTGCCATTGCAATCGAACCCAATTGGTATTGACCAGCCTTAGGTAGTTCGTCGTTGAACTTGTATCCCGGTCCACCACGGCCCGTGCCGGTTGGGTCGCCACCCTGACACATGAAACCACCGATGATTCGATGGAAGATGATTCCGTCGTAGTACTTGTATCCAGACAAGAACACAAAATTGTTCACGGTCTGAGGCGCCTTGAGTGCATCAAGTGCAATCACAATCTTGCCGAGCGTGGTTTGCATCGTGGCCGTGTAACGCTTTTGTGGATCAATCCCCATCTCCGGGGCTTGGGTGAATGATTTGGTTTGCGGGGCTGAACCATCAAGTGCGGGGAAAGAAGACATGGGCGGCACGATACAAGCGAAATCCCTCCGACACGCATCAAACATCTAGAATGGTCATCATGACCGACTCGCCCACAGCCAAGACCGAGACACCGATTGACCTCATTGGCATTGAGAAAGACCTTGCCGACGTCGAAATTGCTCTCTCCCGTCTAGAAGCTGGCACATACTGGACCTGTGAGGTCACCGGGGAGCCACTCTCGGACGAACTTTTGGCGTCTCAACCCACCATTCGACGGGCATCACACCCATAAAGTTGCGCTGCGTCTTCCGTGTCGGGAATACGGGCACTAACCTGAGAACTACGGCACAAACCGATCATCGTGATCGCAGCGCACGCACTCAAGGGGGGACTCATGGCAGATGCAAAAAAACCGAGAGCACCTTTTGCTCCGTGGGATCGACGTGAGTTACCAGGCCTTTTTAGCGTCGAAGAATCCGCCAGACGAGTGGGCGCATATAAGTGGTGTGAACTAAAACTTTTTGAAGCGTTGGGCGGCTGGATCGCCACGGTTCCAGAACTAGACGTCAAAATGCGACTCGGAGCTCATTGCTACAAACATGCTTGGCACGCCGAACTCTGGCACAAGCGTCTCCCAGAACTGCGCGAGATGAATCCTGACCGCTTGAGCGTTGCGCCAAATGAGGACATGGTGAGTTTTATTGCAGCACTCACCGAGCCCGAGGCACCAGAACTCACCATCGAAAAACTTGTTGGGGTATATCGCGTCTTTATTCCACACTTTATTTCGGCATACACATTTCATCTCAACAACACAAGCGACATCACCGATGCGCCAACTATGCGTTCTTTGCGTTTTATCTTGCAAGACGAGTTTGAAGACTGGCGCGATGGTGAAATGTTGATCCAATCACTCATCGAAACTCCTGCAGAAGTCGACCGTGCCGCTGCTCACCAAGCACGCCTCGAGAAAATATTGCTTGCTGCTGGCGGTATCACTGGCTCAGGAACAATCGGTTTTAATACACTCAAACACGAAGGAGCACTAGCATGAGAAAGTTTTTCCCCGTTGAAGACCTCGCCCGCGACGAACGTTTCAACCAAATCACTATGGACGATCGTATGGCTGATCAACGAACTGCTATCACGACAGACTCGCGTCCAAGCCGTGCAGCCAATCGCATTGTGCCATCACGCGGCGATGCAAGCGATGCAGCCCGTGGCCTGATGCACGGAATCTTCGTCGGCGAAATTCAAGCACTCGAAGGTGCTGGTCGAACATGCTGGGATTTCACCACAGGCGAAGAGGCACCTTTTGAACTAAAACTTGATATGGCTCGCCAATGCTGGGATGAAGCACGTCATGTTGAAATCAGCATCAAATTGTCTGACTGGATGGGAAGTGAAATCGGTGAGTACGCCGAAAACACTGTGCTGTTTCAGGCTGCATGCAGTAACGACCCTGTCTTGAGGCTTGCTGGTGTCAACCGCGCGCTCGAAGGCTTAGCAATCGATGTTTTCACCACAATGAAAGAGTTTGGTGAAGTTGCTGGTGATCAATACTTAGAGTTTGCCGAAGACTGGATGCTCGCAGACGAAGTCACCCACGTAAAAATGGGAAGTGACTGGTTGCGCAAGATCACCGAAAATGATCCCGAGCGTCGCAAGAAAGCACTCGATTTCCAGAGCGTCGTCGACAAGCTGTTCTCTTACGGTGGAACCCGCAGCGAAAGCCAGGAATCCCCCATCGGACTCGCGCGTCGATTCCGTGAGTTGGCAGGTTTTGATGATCAAGAAATTGATGTCATCGCTGATCTCTCGTTGGCGGCTCTTGAAGAGCGCAAGGCGGCAGTGCTTGAAGCACAAGCTGCTCATAACTAACTGAGGGTTACATGACAGTTGAGGTCACTCCATCAACCTTTACATATGTGTATTTTGACAGCGCTTATATTTCTCGAATAGCGCAACGTCTAATTGGATTATTTCATCTTGAAAACCACAATATTCGAATTGACGTTAACGAAACTACCCCACTTGCAAAAATGCACATTGAATTTGGTGACCCCATTGTCATCAATATTCAAAGCGGTGCCTTTGAGGACTTCAGTCGGCCCCGTCAACAGAGCGAGCCTGCCACCACACAGTCACTCGGTCGGATACTGCTAAAAGTTCGCGATCGATTGTCACCAGAGTTTGCCAACGCTCCAGCAGACGAAGACCTCACATTGGTTCAAGTTGCCATCTGGGAGACGTACTGCGTCGCAAGACTCTCGCGACACGACATCGACATTAATCGTCAACGATGGCTCTACAACTTTCGTAACCGGCACGGGTTCAATGACGCAAGTGATCGCGCATTCGAAAAGATATGGAACTCCAATGATCTCACATGGGAGCAGTTGCAAAGTATTTCCGATACTGCAATTGCGTTAGTGCAATGACAACAACGATTCGTCATCGCGTAACAAATGTAAATGGTGCAACTCTGCATCTCACCGAAGCAGGCGACCCTGGTGCGCCACTCATTCTCTTGAGTCACGGGTTTCCCGAGTGCGCGTATTCCTGGCGCCACCAAATGGAACCACTTGCGGCAGCCGGATACCACGTCATTGCACCAGACCAACGCGGCTATGGCCACAGCAGCGCACCACACGATGTCTCTTTTTATGGAATCAATAATCTTGCGGGTGACTTATGCGCACTCATTGATGAGCAGGGTCACGAACAAGCAATCTTTGTTGGACATGATTGGGGCGCCATCATTGTTTGGGAAACAGCACGTTTGTTTCCAGAACGCGTCAAGGCTGTCGTTGGTGTAAGCGTTGGGTTCACGCAATGGCCAATGCGACCAACCGAACTTTTTAAGGCCGCGTTTGGTGATCGTTTCTTTTACATGAGTTATTTTCAAAACATTGGACCACCCGAAAAAGAACTCGATGCCAACCCCCGTGACTCAATGTCAAAAGTCTTATGGGTTGCATCAAAAGATGGCTTCCCTGGTGTTCCTGACGAACTTCCGCCAATGGAGGGCACTGGATTTCTTTCGCTTACCAACACACCTCCACCGCTTCCGTGGCGCTGGCTCACTGCTGCCGATCTTGATTACTACACGGCGCAATACACACAATCAGGCTTCTTTGGACCCGTTAGCTACTACCGCAACCTTGATGCCAACTACGAGTTCACAAAAGATATATCGCCTGACCGTATTTCAATGCCATCATTTTTTATCTCAGGCGCTGACGACGTAGTTAATTTAATGAATCCCACTGCTATTGACACGATGGCAGCAACGCTTCCTGATTTTCGGGGTGGAGTATTAATCCCGGATGCAGGACACTGGACGCAACAAGAACAGCCTGAAGTCTTTAACGCCGCGCTACTAAATTTCTTGCAAACTATTTAGTCACGTAGACGCGACAACAAACGCAAGATCTCGAGATACAGCCAGACCAAAGTGATGGTGACACTGAGTGCGCCGTACCACTCCATGTAGGCAGGCATCTTGTTGCGCTCTCCCCACTCGATCATGTCGAAGTCAAGGGCCAAGTTATAGGCAGCCAGCCCAGCAACAAAAACGCTAAATAAAATCCCAAGTGGACTCGAGTCAGTTAAGAACGACGGCATTGCCCCAAACATCCCAAAGATAAATGAGATCAAATAAAATCCCATTAGTCCCATCATCATCCCCATCACGATGCGCCGAGAGCGCTCAGTTACTTTGATGATTCGAGTGCGATAGAGAACCAACATCATCACAAATACCCCGAGCGTGGCACCAACTGCTTGCAACACGATGCCGTTGTACTGTGCTTCATACGCGCGACTCAGCGCACCAACAACAACACCTTCTGCAATTGCGTACACGGGCGAAAGAAACCGCGCCAGTGGAGGTTTAAACATTGATACCATCGCGCAAATTAAGCCAATAATGAGACCGCCAATCACCCACCCAACCGGGAACGTGACCACACCGGGCGTTGGCTCAGATATTGACATCCAAGTCACACCGGCTGAAGCAATCAACAAAAGCAGCAGCATCAATGTCGCGCTCGCCGTGCCCGACGCTGTCATGACCTTGCCATGCCATTGGCTCACGGGTCCGTCAGTAACTGGTGCGTTCCATTGTCCTGGCGTCTGTGTTGGTGCTGCCCAACCAGATGTTCCTTCGGTGCGCTGCACAGCAGTGCTCATAGATTTTTCATTTAACAGGGGGTTTGTCATACCAAAAAGATAGCCCTACCGTGGCGACCGTGTCGTCCTTTACCTATAAGAAGGCCTCGATCTACGATAAATCGTGGGCGCTAATAGACGACCAGAGGTCGATTACCGGGGCAACCGACAACAACCCCGTACAGGATTTTGCCATTTCCACCATGTTTTTGCCATCAAAGTGCGCAATCTGCGCAGCGGGTGACTCCCACTTGCCAATCAACAAAATGCGACCATGATGGGTCTCAGACACCACCATGTCAATGTTGCGACACCCTGCTTCCATCCGTGCCAACACCACATATTTGGAGAGAACAGCCAGCAAAGAGCCCAAATCGCTGGCATCTAACGTGATCGTCACGACCACGAGTTCTACCTCCGCCCCCCTGTCTGATGCTGATTTCGGTTCACTCATACCAATAACTCTGACAGAAGAAGCCAAGTTGCGGTGCAGTGGGCGAACGATTTGGGTATCCTGCCCGTACGCGGTCCGCTTGGGTGACCGGTGAGTAGCTTCGGAGTGACAGTGGCCAAAGATCGAGTTGACCGCGACGACGAAGACCTCGTCCGCCTCTACCTCACTGATATTGGTCAGTACGCACTGCTCACCAAAGACGACGAAGTTCGACTGGCCAAAGCCATCGAAGCCGGCAAGATTGCCGTCGGAGAACTGGCAGTCAGAGAAAAAGTAACTGTGCAGCAAAAGCGCGAACTGCGTCGCACCCAACGTGAGGGCGAGATCGCCGAGCGAGCATTCGTTCAATCCAACTTGCGCCTCGTTGTGTCTATCGCTAAAAAATATCAAGCATCGGGTTTGCCTCTTCTTGACCTTATTCAAGAAGGAAACCTCGGCCTCATGCATGCCGTCGAAAAATTCGACTGGCGCAAAGGTTTTAAATTCTCGACTTATGCAACATGGTGGATCCGTCAGGCCATCACGCGCGGAATCGCTAACACTGGTCGCACAATTCGTCTACCTGTCCACGCTGGCGACACGCTCGCACGTTTGCAAAAAGCACGTTCACGACTTGAACTAAAATTCGGTCGTCCTGCCACACTCGCCGAACTCTCACGCGAAGTCGAAATGCCTGAGGACAAAGTCACCGAAGCATTGCGCTTTGCTGCCGAACCACTGTCACTCTCTGAGCCGTTGCGCGAAGATGGAGACGCCGAACTTGGTGATGTCGTTCCCGACCACTCCGCTGACCAGCCATTCGAAGTTGCTGCAACTGCATTGCTGCCAGAAGAAATCCAACGCCTTCTTGCGCCACTTGACGAACGTGAGCGCGAAATCCTTCGCCTACGGTTTGGGCTCGACGGCAAAGGTGAACCACGCACACTTGAAGAAGTGGGCGATCACTTCAATCTCACCCGTGAACGCATTCGCCAAATCGAAGCACGTGCAATGAGCAAATTACGTCACCCAAGTAGTGACACTGGTGCACGCGATCTACTTTCGGTCTAGATCCGCTCTGCCGAGTCTAAATTCTTAAAAAAATTTTTTCTGCCTGATGGCAGAAAAAATTTAAATAGAAAAATAGATCAAAAAGCCCGCACTGGACGCACGTAGTAGGTGCTGCTCTTGACGTCGAAGTACTGAATCCCGCTGGTGAACCTCTGATACCACGCGCTGTCCGCGTCGTTCTCAGAAGAACTCCAATAGGCGTCAGCGGCAAAACCACCAACACCCTGAAGGTTGTCATACATCAACTTCATTTCGCCAAGTGATCCCAAAAACCAATCAGTCTGTGTTCCACACGTTGAGCCTTCAGCAAAAGACGCTGCACCTGATGTGTCCCCCACATACGACGTGGCACCACTGGCAATCATTGCCGCCGAGTTTGCCTTCCCTGCACCCACAGCACGCGCCGCCCACCCGTTGACTGCGACAAGCGAATGAGCGATGTCTGACGACCACGACTTTCCGGTTCCCTGACAACTAGACGGTGCTGCTTCCAAATAATCAAACCCTGTGTATTGATCGTTGTAGTCAACAAAGAAAATAAGCCCGCTACCAGGTCCGACTGCTCCAACTTTGCACAACGATGTACCACCCGTACCGCATGTTGATAATTGCGTGATCGCTACAGTCGCATTTGTGCCGTTCGTGCCGTTCGTGCCGTTCGTGCCGGCAGCACCCGTCTCGCCTTTTGCTCCGGCAGTGCCATTCGTGCCCGCAATATTCCACGACACCTTTGACTCGGTCTTGGTGCATTTTCCAGAACTGGAATACCTCATGGCTCCAGTTGTTTTATTAGCACATGCCACAATCTTGGACTTTGTTGATGACACCGCGATGACACCACCGACACCACCGATTGCAATTCCAGCAATGACGCCAGTGACAAGCATCAATGATCCAAAATGAGTTGACCGAATACGAATTTGGGATTTCTTGGTTTTGAACATGTTCGTACCCTAGTAGCACTACCCCCCCCCGCAAGACCAGATGCCAAAGATGGTGCTCAGTTGTGGCGTATGACTTTCGCGTAGTACTTATTGACAGGCGTCTATTGCAGCCTGCACGAACGCTGTCATGTTTTGTTCGGATGCTGTTGCTGTGACGCTCAGTCCGCGCGCGATTGCAGTACTTGATGTAGACGGACCAAGGCTGATCACAATCGGTGGAGTTGATGCACCAAAAACATCGAACCAAGCAAGGACGGCGCTTGATGATGCCAATAACAAAATGTCAGCGGCAAGAGCGGGCAGCATCTTGTCGGGACTTGGTCGCACATGTGTTGTGCGATATGCGACAACAGATGTGACATGCCAACCAAGATTTGTAAGTCCATCAGCAACTTCTGTGTCAGCGAGATCTCCTTGCACAAGAAGCACACTCCCAGATCCTGCCGGAAATTGGTGAACAAGTTGTGTTGCACGTGCAGGAGATGCGACTAGGTCACATTCGTGACCTAGGGTTCGCGCAGTTGCTTCACCAACTACTGCAATTTTGGTGACGTCATTGCGATTATTTGGCGCAGATGAACGATTGAGAAATGGGGAGACGCGTTCTGCACCGTTTGGCGATGTCACGACAAGCCAATCAAACTCATTGAGACGTTGTAGTAGTTCATCGCGTTGGCGGCCATTATCAAGTGGCTCTGCGATGGCAATAAGTGGCAGTTCAACTACTTTGGCACCGTGTGCTGTGAGAAGTTCAGTGAGTTCTTTACTTTGGGTGGCTGCTCGTGTGACAACAACAGTGCGACCAAGTAGTTCGTCGCTCAACTGCGCCGACCTCTACGCAGTTGCTTTTGACATTCCCTAGCAATTTCTCGTCCTACCTCAAGATGGTCATGAATATCCAGAATAGAACCCGTGAGTTGCACTGATGTGATGTCGTTGGCCATAAACGCGCGAAGCATGTGATCTGGTGACACATGTGCAGCAATCGGTGCGGTGCAACCAGCACCAAGTTCGTTGAGAAATGCACGTTCTGTTTCGACAGCCCGACGAGTTGGGGCGTGATCAATGATCTGCAAAAGTCTTCGCGTTGCATCGTCAAGGGCACGCACTTCTACGGCGACACAACCTTGTCCAACCATTGGAACAGCATCATCAAGGGACAGCACCTGCGTTATTTGATCTTGAAGATCTAAAACCTCAAGTGCAGCCACTGCCATCACGATTGCGCCATTTTGCGGAATCTTGTCAAGGCGAGTATTGATATTGCCGCGTAGGTCAACGAACTGTAGATCTGGTCGCAGTCGTGCAAGTTGTGCGCGACGACGAACTGATCCTGTGGCAACAGTTGCTCCGCTAGCAAGACCATCAAGCGTAGAACCGACGAGTGCATCGTTGGCAGTGCGTCGTTCAGTAAACGCAGCAATCACTAATCCAGCCTGTTGTTCGGAGGGCAGATCTTTTGCTGAGTGCACTGCGATATCAGCGTGTCCGTCTAATACTGCTCGCTGTACTTCTTTGACGAAAACACCCTGACCACCAATTTCATGCAATGGCGTGTCTGCTTTTTTGTCACCAAGAGTTTCGACAAAAACAAGTTCGATCACCAAATCAGCATCAGCGGCAATCAGTTGTTGCGCCAAAAATTCACTCTGCTTTTTTGCCTGAGCACTGCTTCGTGTGGCGAGACGAATCGTTGTCATACCAGTAGCGTACGAAGTTTGCCGACGAACTACTGCAATCCAAAGAGGTCGCGTACCGCGGCGGACAACCGATCGCCCTGAGGGGTACCGGCTGCATCTTTGAGCTGGATCGACGGCGAATGCAACAACTTGGCAAGAATCCCGCGGGTCAGCGATTCGACAACTTCTTGTTGATCGTCGGTGAGGTCTTCTAGACGGTGGGCATAGCGAGTGAGTTCTTCTTGGCGCACACGCTCAGCAACTTCGCGAAGTTGAGAAATCAGTGGCGCTGCTTGACGCGCAACAGAATCGACAACAAATCGCTCGACTTCTTGACCCACGATGTCTCGAACCTTTGCGGCCTCACCGGCGCGCTGTTCTACCCCTCGAGAGGCCCAATCGCTGAGATCTCCAAGATCTCGCAACGTCACTCCATCAAGACGACCGGCTGCAGGCTCAACATCACGAGGAAGGGCGATATCTACAATCAACAGTGGTGTTGTGACTGATGTTCGTGCTCTGGCAAGTGCATCGGCGGTGATTACTGCTTGACCAGCACCTGTACAAGCCAATACAACATCTACTCGTGATAACTCAGATTCAAGATCATCCATTGATGCAACTTTGGCGTCAATTCGTTGCGCTAAATCATGTGCGCGCGACTCGGTGCGATTCATGACTGTGATGCTTGATGCGCCGGCACGCAACAACGCACTTGCAACACCTTCGCCCATTCCACCAGCCCCTACAACGAGAACACGCCGCTCAGAGAGTGTTCCTAAGATCTCTTGGGCCATCTCGACCGCTGCATGTGATACAGATGTTGTAGAGCGACTGATTCCGGTTTCTGTTCGTGCGCGCTTGCCAACTTCTAAAGAATGCCGAAACAATGCGTTGAGCGCCGTTCGAGCGACGCCTTCTGCGCGAGCGGTCTCCCACGCGTCACCGACTTGTCCGAGGATTTCAGTTTCGCCAACGACTGCTGAATCGAGACCAGATGCAACTTCAAATAAGTGTGCGATTGCTGCTTCGTCGTGTTGGCTATAGAGATGGGGATGAAGTTCGTCTGGCGTGAGACCACTTGATTCGCAGAAAAAATCTCGGATGTCGGCGTATGCAGCGTGAAAACGTTCGGTGATTGCGTACACCTCAATGCGATTACATGTTGATAAGACAACCACCTCGCGCACATCATCACGCACAGACAAACTGTGGAGCGCTTTGGGAAGTGCTTCTTGAGAAATGGTGACGCGCTCAAGAAGTTCGAGCGGACTTGTACGGTGATTGATTCCGATGACGACGATGCTCATGAGTTGTCTACGCGATCACTGACTCTGAGGCTGAGGTAACGGTAGTTGCACGCGCATCACTGCGAACCTGTTCGTAGTAGCTCAAGATTTGTAATTCGAGCGCCATGTCTACTTTGCGCACATGAATATCAGAGGGCAGATTCAACATGACGGGGGCAAAGTTGAGAATAGATCCGATTCCGGCTCGCACAAGAAGATCTGCTGCTGACTGCGCATGTTGGGCAGGCACAGCGATGATTCCAATGCTGACTCCTTTTGATTGAACAATGAGAGGCAAGTCGTCAACATGACTCACGCGGACGCCACCCACAACGCTGCCCACTTTTGCCGAGTCACTATCAACGACGGCAGCAACCACAAATCCGCGCTCGCTGAGGCCACCGTAATTACCAAGAGCTTGCCCAAGATTGCCGGCACCAACAATGACGATTGGCCATGACTTGTTCAGCCCAAGTTCACGCTGAATTTGATACAACAAGTAGGCAACGTCGTAACCAACACCACGAGTTCCGTAGCTTCCTAAATACGATAAATCTTTTCGGACCTTGGCGGCATTCTGTCCAGCCAGAACCGCAAGTTGATCACTTGAGATTTGCGTGCAATTGTCTGCGGTGAGATCATTGAGAATGCGCAGGTATAGAGGAAGGCGAATTACAGCAGCTTCCGGGATGCGACGACGAGAGACGGGGGTCATGACCTCTACGCTATTACTTCGTGCATTCATTCACGAAGTCCACAGGCTCTCATCTAGGCTTTCTCCCGTGACCTTTTGCACTCGTGATCATCTTGTGAGTCGCGTGGTACTGCTCTGAATACCGCCCTTGCCGCCACATCTGTTCTGATCGCACTGGCCTTTGGACTCAGCACGCTTGACCGTTGGTTGCGTCGTGGCCGCCGCCAGGACTTGGTATGGACGGTGGCAATGACACTATTTAGTTGTGCATCATTGGCCTTGTGGTGGGCTCAGGCTCGAGGCTGGAGCGATATTTCATTCCGGGTATTTTTTGCCTTGGGAGCCGTCATCAATGTCCCATGGCTGGCGTTAGGAACTGTGTATCTCTTTCTCGGGACACGAATTGGCGACATCGTGGGTCGATGGCTGTTGGGCTTCACTGGGTTTTCAGTGGGAGTCGTCTTGGTAGCGCCACTGAAAGCGCCTGTTCTCGCCAATGAATTCCCCACTGCCCGCGATCTTTTTGGCGTGACACCGCGCATCCTCGCGGCCGTTGGTTCTGGAGTTCCGGCGCTGGTTATTTTTGTCGGAGCAATTTGGTCGGCGATCAGTCTTTGGCGAGGGAAGTCTCCCACCATTACAACAGCCGCCACACGAGAGGTGAAGTCACCTCGCGCACTGGCGAGCGGAAATATTTTAATTGCTCTTGGAACCGCGGTCTTATCTGCGAGCGGAACCGTGGCTGGCCGACTTGGCAAGGACACTGCCTTTGTCGCCTCATTGCTTGTCGGAATCAGTATCTTGTTTTTGGGATTTATTGTCGCCACATATGGCACTGCTGCGCGTTCGGCGCGACAACAGCTGATTATTTAAGCATCAACAGATTGACGATTCCGGCACCAAAAATAACCACGATCAAAAGAACAACGGCAAGTGTTGTAGCAGGGCGCATGTCTCTACCGTAGTGCGTGGCGCTACTTGGAACGGAGTGAGACTGCAGAAGTCGTGGTACCTGCATCGCCGTCTCCGGCAAACAGTGACACTCTGTCTCCGGTTCCTACATTAAGAGTGCTCGCTGCAGATTCACGGTCACACGCAAGTGCCAGCATTCCGTATGAATCGATAACAAGCCCAACTCCCCCGGTTGGAATAGCAGCGAAATTAGCAAGGACCTTCATGCTGCGGATGTCATCTGCCACGAGAACTCGCAATTGCGTTGGTAGGTGTGCAATGTCATCGATGCCAACGTTGAGTTGACAATTGCCAAAAGAATCGACCCAGGTGATTTCACAACGCAACCCCAACCCATACTCGTCATGGGTTTCTTCTTGAGACAGTGGCACGACACCAGGGAGAAGAAGATCAGCATCAACTTCTTCACCTACTTCTGACAGATTTCCTCCGTTACACAAAAATGCCGCAACAGGGGCGAAAATATCACGCCCTGCAAAAGTGTTTCCGGGGGCCAACAGATGCAGATCTGTGTTGGTGAGTGCAAATGCACGTTGCGCGCCGCCAGCCATTGCTACGGCTGGGGCAAGCAAACCATTGTCTGGTCCGAGCAGAATGCCGTCTCCGTCTGCAACTTCAACAGCGATCGCACGACGATTGGTTCCGACACCAGGGTCGACAACTGCAATCACGATTCCTTTTGGAACATATTGAATTGCTCTTGCCAATGTGAGGCTGCCAGAACGAATATCAAATGCCGGAACACCGTGCGTGATGTCGGTGATTGTCACGTGCGGCGCCATGTCGATCATGACGGATTTCATCACGCCGACAAATTCATCTTGGAGGCCATAATCAGTGAGCAACGAAATGTGTGAGTACTTCATGATTGATTGACCAATGTGATGCGATGCACTGAGCGACTAAACGACAGGGCCGATGTCAACCCCCCGATGACATCGGCCCTGTCGGCGCAGTTCCCGAGGGAACGCGACTCTCGAACTGGGCGAACCCTGTTCGGCGACTTCGTACCTCTGTACCCTACGCCCAAATGAGTGGTTATGAAAAATGTCACGCTATTTATTTTCTAGAGACCGACCAAGGCCCTAGGCGCCCATTTCCCGACTGCGGGCGGCGGCGGCGGCGACTGCTTGATCCACGATCTGGCGAATTTGGGCAGTTTCAAGCACCAACAGCCCTGCAGCCGTTGTGCCATTGGGAGATGTCACCCGCTCACGCAATGTAGAAGCAGTTTCTGGGGACTCGGACAGCAATATTCCAGAGCCCCGAAACAATTGTTTGACAAGGGTTTGGGCCACATCGGGAGCAAGCCCTTGCGCCACTCCAGCGTCGATCAAGGCTTCGGCGATCAGGAATAAATAGCCAGGTCCCGAACCAGAAACTGCCGTGACGGCATCGATCTGATCTTCTGACACGCGCACCACAATGCCCACCGCAGCCAACATTGATTCGGCCCACTCTATGTCTGCCTCAGAACAACTCGTGCCTGCTGCGAGTCCGGTGACACCCTCTGCCACTAACGCGGGTGTGTTGGGCATTGCTCGGATCGCCGCAATATCTGCACCCAGTGCTTGCTCAAGAGTTGCTAGTGA
>CANLAH010000014.1 GCA_947488685.1 Acidimicrobiaceae bacterium
GCCTGAGTCGTCGCGTCTTGGCGCTCGCGCATCAGCGCGTCTTGGTGCGCGCGCAGGTCTGTCGCCTTCTGCGCGCGGACGACTTGGTCGAGCATCATCGCGCCGTGGCGCACGACCCCGTGCAGGAGAAGTTCTTTTTTCAGTTGAATCGTCACTGGTGTTGTGTGCACCTTTGGGACGGACTTCACCTTCTGGACGTTTTTTCCGCGGACGCGGACCAGTTTGCGAAGGCTCTGACATAAGGACGCAAGTCTACGGAATAAACCATCAGACCGTGTTTTACGCCCCAAACATTCAATGGTTCAGGACTTTGACGCGACGCGTACAAAAGACGTCACTGAGTCAGCGATCATTTGCACTGCTATTGCTGCGAGAATCATTCCGGCGACACGCGCGAGCAAGATGACTCCTGCTGGACGTACGACTCTTGTCACAACACCGCTAAATCGCAGAGCAAGCCAAGACACAAATAACGCCACAGCGGTAGCCGCCAACACCGTAAACCACTGGCCGGCTGTATCTGCTTCTCCAAAAAATACAATCACTGCCACAATCGCACCGGGGCCTGCCAACAGAGGCGTGCCCAAGGGAACCATTGCAATCGAGGTGCGTTGTTCGGGTGACGCCTCGATGTAACCGTCGTCTCCACCTTTTCCGTAGAGCAACTGCAGTGCCACAAGCAACAGCAACAGTCCACCTGCTCCCTGTAAAGCAGGAACAGACACGTTGAGATAATCCAGAATTGTTTGACCACCGACGGCAAACATGGCGATCACTAAAAACGCTGTACTGATCGCGATGGTGGCTGCGCGGTGGCGCTCTTTTGCAGACAGTTGGCGTGTGACCGATAAAAAGATCGGAACATTGCCTGGCGGATCCAAGATCACCAACATTGTCACGAGCACTTCACCAAATAATTTCCAAGTCACGCACTGACCCTAACGCCGCTGACCAACTTGTGCCGGAAATGCAAACAACCCCCGCTTTCGCGGGGGTTGTTTATCGATTAAATCCGGCGACGTCCTACTCTCCCAGGGGGTCTACCCCCAAGTACCATCGGCGCTGACAGGCTTAACTTCCGTGTTCGAAATGGGAACGGGTGTGACCCTGTCGCTATGGTCACCGAAAATCTTTAGTCAATGTGAAACCCACAAGGACTCCAGAGCAAGCACGAGCGATTATTCAAGCCCTCGGCCGATTAGTACCGGTCGGCTAAATGCGTTACCGCATGTACACCTCCGGCCTATCAACGTGGTGGTCTAGCCACGGGCCTTACCAGGTTAACCCTGTGAGAGTGCTCATCTTCGAACGGGTTTCCCACTTAGATGCTTTCAGCGGTTATCCCTCCCGTAGGTGGCTAATCAGCAGTGCCCTTGGCAGGACAACTGACACACCAGAGCTACGTCCGTCCCGGTCCTCTCGTACTAGGGACAGATTTCGTCAACACTCTTTCGGCTGTAGAGGATAGAGACCGAACTGTCTCACGACGTTCTGAACCCAGCTCGCGTACCGCTTTAATGGGCGAACAGCCCAACCCTTGGGACCTGCTTCAGCCCCAGGATGCGATGAGCCGACATCGAGGTGCCAAACCTTCCCGTCGATATGGACTCTTGGGGAAGATTAGCCTGTTATCCCCGGGGTACCTTTTATCCGTTGAGCGACCACGCTTCCACACGCAATGGCCGGGTCACTATGCCCTACTTTCGTACCTGCTCGACTTGTCGGTCTCGCAGTCAAGCTCCCTTGTGTCATTGCACTCGACGACTGATTGCCAACCAGTCTGAGGGAACCTTTGGGCGCCTCCGTTACAATTTAGGAGGCGACCGCCCCAGTCAAACTACCCGCCTGACGCTGTTCCTGATCCAGATAATGGACCGAGGTTAGAGACCCGACATACACAGGGTGGTATTTCAACAATGACTCCACGAACGCTGGCGCGCCCGCTTCAAAGTCTCCCACCTATCCTACACAGTGCAGGTCAAATCTCAACATCAAGTTATAGTAAAGGTCCACGGGGTCTTTTCGTCCTTCTACAGCTAACGAGCATCTTTACTCGTACTTCAATTTCGCCGGGTCTATGGTTGAGACAGCGGGGAAGTCGTTACGCCATTCGTGCAGGTCGGAACTTACCCGACAAGGAATTTCGCTACCTTAGGACCGTTATAGTTACGGCCGCCATTCACTGGGGCTTAGGTTCACAGCTTCGTCTTACGACTAACCGTTCCCCGTAACCTTCCAGCATTGGGCAGGCGTCACAGCGTATACAGCGCCTTGCGGCTTCGCACGCTGCTGTGTTTTTGGTAAACAGTCGCTACCCCCTGGTCTGTGCCACCCACTTCAGCTCGGAACGTATAGTTCTCCACCAAAATGGGTCATCCTTCTCCCGAAGTTACGGATGTAATTTGCCGAGTTCCTTAACCATAGTTCTCCCGATCGCCTTAGTATTCTCTACTCATCCACCTGTGTCGGTTTGGGGTACGGGCACCGTGTTAACTCACTACTGGACTTTTCTTGGCAGTGTGGGATCAGTTACTTCGTCTAAACGACTCGGCATCACGTCTCAGGCTTTATGACTCAACTTTCATCGAATCGCCCTACTCGCTTACCCGGGGACTACCATTGCCCCGGTTAACCTACCCTTCTGCGTCCTCCATTAGTTATCCGCCACCAGCTAGGTGGGTTCGCCCGAAGGCAGCCCCCACGTCACCAATATTGGACTTGACGCGAACACGGTGGTACTGGAATATCAACCAGTTGTGCATCGATTACGCCTTTCGGCCTCACCTTAGCTCCCGACTTACCCTGGGAGGATTAGCCTTCCCCAGGAAACCTTGGATTTACGGCGGAGGGGTTTCTCACCCCTCTCTCGCTACTCATGCCTGCATTCTCACTTGATGGAACTCCACGTCGGGTCATCCCGCCGCTTCAATGCACCATCAACGCTCCTCTACCGATCCATCTTGCGATGAATCCCGTAGCTTCGGCTCTGTACTTGAGCCCCGTTGAATTGTCCGCGCAAAATCACTCGACCAGTGAGCTGTTACGCACTCTTTTAAGGGTGGCTGCTTCTGAGCCAACCTCCTGGCTGTCTATGCAATTTCACATCGTTTTCCACTTAGTACAGAATTAGGGGCCTTAGCTGACGATCTGGGCTGTTTCCCTTTCGACCAACGAAGCTCATCCCCCGTGGTCTCACTGCCGTGCTCTGGAGTACCGGCATTCGGAGTTTGGCTGGGTTCGGTAATCTTGTAGGACCCCTAGCCCATCCAGTGCTCTACCTCCGGTACTGAACGCACGACGCTGCACCTAAATGCATTTCGAGGAGAACCAGCTATCGCGAAGTTTGATTGGCCTTTCACCCCTATCCACAGGTCATCCCCGCCATTTTCAACTGACGTGGGTTCGGTCCTCCACGGGGTCTTACCCCCGCTTCAACCTGCCCATGGATAGATCACTTCACTTCGGGTCTACAGCATGCGACTAAACGCCCTATTCAGACTCGCTTTCGCTCCGGCTTCCCATCACTGGTTAACCTTGCCACACACCGTAACTCGCAGGCTCATTCTTCAAAAGGCACGCCATCGCGGCCACTACATAAATGCAGTGACGACGCTCTGACTGTTTGTAAACCAACGGTTTCAGGTACTATTTCACTCCCCTCCCGGGGTTCTTTTCACCTTTCCCTCACGGTACTGGTTCACTATCGGTCACCAAGTAATACTTAGACTTACGGGGTGGTCCCCGCAGATTCACGCCGACTTGCTCGGATTCGGCGTTACTTGGGATCGAGCGCGGAGAGTACATACGTTTCAGATACGGGGCTATTACCCACTGTGGCTGGTCTTTCCAGGACCATTCTCCTACGTAGCACTTTTGTAACTCCGTGATACCTCAGGTGCGGTATCTCGCTATCCCACGACCCCGTACCGGCAACGCCACCTGGCTATTGCACCGGCACGGTTTAGTCTGATCCCTTTTCGCTCGCCGCTACTAAGGGAGTCGCGTTTGCTTTCTATTCCTCAGGGTACTGAGATGTTTCAATTCCCCTGGTTCCCTCCACCGACCCTATATATTCAGGCCGGAGTGACACTCCATGACGAGTGCCGAGTTTCCTCATTCGGATATCCACGGATCAACGCTAGGTAGACAGCTACCCGTGGCTTTTCGCAGTCGCCCACGTCCTTCATCGGTTCTTGGTGCCAAGGCATCCACCGTTGGCTCTTTGTAGCTTGAAAAATCAAGATGCTCGTGCTTGCTCTGCAGTTCTCAAGGGGCAATTAACTGACAAAAACTTCATCCGCGCTGCAAAAGCAGAATGGATTGGTTTCGACGTCTGTCGATTTTCCAGAGGAACATCATCACTGATGTTCGTAGAGGGAGAAACTCCCTCAAAACGGAAGAGAAAACTGTGTTAGTTGTATGTGCACTTTCGAGAAGGTTTACCTATAACCCGATTATGTATTTCAACTGACACGACAGTGCATCAACAGGTGTGCTCAAACTGCATTGCACAAAGTGCAAAGACAGTTGAGAGACACTCCTTAGAAAGGAGGTGATCCAGCCGCACCTTCCGGTACGGCTACCTTGTTACGACTTCACCCCAATCACCGACCCCACCTTAGACGGTTCCTTCCTTACGGTTAGGCCACCGGCTTCGGGTGTTGCCGACTTTCGTGGTGTGACGGGCGGTGTGTACAAGGCCCGGGAACGTATTCACCCCGGCATGCTGATCCGGGATTACTAGCAACTCCAGCTTCATGAAGGCGAGTTGCAGCCTTCAATCCGAACTGAGACCGGCTTTGTGGGATTCGCTTAACCTCGCGGTCTCGCAGCCCTCTGTACCGGCCATTGTAGCGTGTTTGCAGCCCTGGACATAAGGGGCATGATGACTTGACGTCGTCCCCACCTTCCTCCGAGTTGACCCCGGCAGTCTCCTACGAGTCCCCACCATTACGTGCTGGCAACATAGGATAAGGGTTGCGCTCGTTGCGGGACTTAACCCAACATCTCACGACACGAGCTGACGACAGCCATGCACCACCTGTGTTAGGCCCCGAAGGACACCACATCTCTGTGGCTTTTCCTAACATGTCAAACCCAGGTAAGGTTTTTCGCGTAGCATCGAATTAAGCAACACGCTCCGCTGCTTGTGCGGGCCCCCGTCAATTCCTTTGAGTTTTAGTCTTGCGACCGTACTCCCCAGGCGGGGCACTTAATGCGTTAGCGACGGCGCGGATTCCGTTGATTGGAACCCACACCTAGTGCCCAACGTTTACGGCATGGACTACCAGGGTATCTAATCCTGTTTGCTACCCATGCTTTCGCTCCTCAGCGTCAGTTTCGGCCCAGAGCGGTGCCTTCGCCATCGGTGTTCCTCCTGATATCTGCGCATTTCACCGCTACACCAGGAATTCCCCGCTCCCCTACCGAACTCTAGTCACAGCAGTATCGGGTGCAGGCTCTGGGTTAAGCCCAGAGTTTTCACACCCGACTGACTGAACCGCCTACGAGCTCTTTACGCCCAATAAATCCGGACAACGCTTGGTGCCTATGTATCACCGCGGCTGCTGGCACATAGTTGGCCGCACCTTCTTCTGCAGGTACCGTCATTTTCGTTCCTGCTGAAAGCGGTTTACAACCCGAAGGCCTTCTTCCCGCACGCGGCGTTGCTGCGTCAGGCTTTCGCCCATTGCGCAAGATTCCCCACTGCTGCCTCCCGTAGGAGTCTGGGCCGTGTCTCAGTCCCAGTGTGGCTGATCATCCTCTCAGACCAGCTACCCGTCGTAGCCTTGGTGGGCCATTACCCCGCCAACAAGCTGATAGGTCGCGAGACCCTCCCGAACCAAGATTCTTTCGTCAAAGAGCCATGCGACTCCTCGACGGCATCCGGTATTAGCAGTCGTTTCCAACTGTTATCCCAGAGTTCGGGGCAGGTTTCTCACGTGTTCCTCACCCGTTCGCCACTAAATCTTCCTGTGTATTGCTACACATTGGATTCCGTTCGACTTGCATGTGTTAAGCACGCCGCCAGCGTTCGTCCTGAGCCAGGATCAAACTCTCCATCAAGAACATCTCACCGAAGTGAGGGAGTTCGGAAAGTTTGTGATGAACTGGAAATAAATTTCCATAGCCGCCATCACAACCTGTCTTATTACTTCCCAGATTTCTCTGAGCATTACTTTTGGGTCGGATTTTAAGCCGACCCGAATTGACGAGCAGTACAAAGGGAAAACCCTTCATACTGTCCGCACTGGCGTTCAGTTTTCTCTTCCGTTTTCAAGGAGCTCTCATTGGCACATCGCGGAGAGGTGCCCGCCGCACAGAAAAAGCGAACCATTTCTGAGCGACAAGGGCATTACCTTATCGCCATCAAAGGGACCCTCACAACCCTTGACCCACAAGGATTTGCAAAAGATTTAATGCCCGAGATCAAGCAACCGGTAGGTGGTTTTGCCCTTGCGCAAAAGGATGTATCGGCCATGGAGAAGGGGTGTATTTGAGAGCGGATTTTCGTCATCAAGAACGGACCCGTTTGCCTTCAACGCCTTTTGCTGCAGGCTCCGGCGGGCATCGCTGTTTGAAACAGCAAGACCACTGCGCACAAGCACAGCCACCGTATCCAGCAAATCATCCGTCGTGACGCTGACAGTTTCGACTTCGTGGGACACCACATCGAATGCTTCGCGAGATGCACGCACGGGATCTGCGCCGAACAAAATGTCAGCAGCGGCCGATGCGTCGGAGGCGGCAGTCGCTCCATGAACAAGCGATGTCATCTCATCAGCAAGCGCGCGTTGTGCGTGTCTTTTTTCGGGAGCATTCAAATGAGTCGCAACGCAAGCACGAATTTCTTCTGACGATGACAACGAAAACCAAAGAAGAAACTTTGCAGCATCATCATCTGTTGTTTGCATCCAGAATTGTCGAAACTGATACGGAGTTGTTCGCGCACTGTCGAGCCACACTGCACCATCTGCTGTCTTTCCAAACTTTGTTCCGTCACTCTTTGTCACCAACGGCCATGTTGCGCCAAATGCTTGTCGTGACAACGTCTTGCGAATGAGATCAATACCGGCCGTAATGTTTCCCCATTGATCAGAGCCGCCCATTTGCATTTCTACGTTGTGTGTTGCACACAAATGACGAAAATCATTTGCTTGGAGCAACATGTAAGAAAACTCTGTGTAGGACAACCCGTTCTCTGATTGAAGACGATTCTTGACAGACTCTTTAGCCATCATTTGATTGACAGTGATGTGTTTACCTACGTCACGCAAAAAATCAAGCGCCGACATTGGCTCGGTCCAGTCAGCGTTATTCACTAATGTCGCCTGCGTTTCGCCTTTGGAAAAGTCGAGCAGTTTTTCTAGTTGCGATGTGATTCGAGAAACATTGTGACGCAATACGTCACCATCAAGAAGATTACGTTCATCACTGCGACCAGACGGATCGCCCACCATTCCGGTCGCTCCACCCGCAAGTGAGAAAGGACGATGTCCTGCCAATTGAAATCGCCGAAGTGTGATTTGTCCAAGAAGATGCCCAACATGCAACGAATCTGCCGTGGGGTCGAAGCCAACATAAACGCCCATCGGTGACGAATCAAGGCGCGCCTCAAGGGCAGTCGCGTCGGTGGAATCATGGATGAGTCCCCTGGTTTGGAGATCTGCAACTAACCCGTGTATCGGCACCTTCCTATGTTGGCACGCGAGTCATACGCCAACACGGACAAATGGCGGCAATACAATCAATATCTGTGACGCAACAACCCATTGACGATATGCATGATGCGCTCATGCGTCAGGCCAAGGGCTGTTTAAGGCTTGGATCGACAATGTATAGCGATCTATTTTTACGGCTTGCCCAGGACTATGCCTCTGGCGGTGTTGTTGCGCACACATTGAGCGGGGCCACTGCCACGCCTCTCCATGACGCAACGCCGCTGCGACTTGCAGGAACAATGCATCGAGTTGTTCTTGATGGTCTAGATGATGCTTTGGCGCAGCATTACCCCTCAGTTGGCGGCACAGTCGGCGAGTCCTTTGCTCAGGATTTTCTCGACGCGATACCGCGCCACAAAGGCGCCATTACCGATGGACTCCAACGCCAAGTGCAAACAAATGAGGTTGGTCGCAGTGTGGTGCCACTTACGCTTGTCCATTGGCTCGGATTGCGTGGCGTTACCGAGGTGACTTGGTACGAGATCGGCGCAAGCGCAGGTCTGAATTTGTCGTTCGATCGATTTGGCGCCGACACAGGTGCTGGCGTCATGGGAGACACACATTCCGCTGTGTGGTTCTCCCCAGATTGGTTTGACATCGCACCACCTGTGTGCGCTTCACCGGCACGCGTTGTTGCACGGCGCGGCGTTGATATCTCGCCCATCAATATTCACAACACGTCTGATGCATCCCGTCTGCGTTCATTTGTCTGGCCTGATCAAATAGACCGCTTTGAGCGCATGGACGCGGCTATTGCAATCGCCCAAGATTCTGCACACACCGTCGACAACTCATCGGCTGATTCGTGGCTTGATGAATTACTCAACACCCCGCGAGCAGGCGCAACGGTTGTGTTTCATTCCATTGTGTGGCAATACCTTGGACACAAAGTTCACGACGGAATCCGAGATGCATTGACGCGTGCTGGGCGATCTGCAACCAAGGAACAACCTCTTGTCTGGGCTCGAATGGAGCCAGCAGGCGATGTCGCAGACGTTCGCGTCACAATGTGGGATGGTGTGTCAACTTCTGAATCCGTGCTTGCGACTGTTGGATACCACGGACAACACATGCGTTGGTTGTAACAATTACTCCGCGGCTAGAGCATGTCGTACGCGAGTGGGCACGGCGGCAGGTAGATGCGTTGAAGGATCAACACTGACATAAGTGATTGTTGACACAAACCTCTCCTCGCCACCAACACGACCTGCCACCTCAACATCAAAACTTGTGTTACCCCAACGAACCACGCGACATGTCATATCTAAGACATCTCCGTATTTAACGGGCGTTGTCCAAGTTATTGTCAAGGTCTTCAGCATGAAATCAAACGACAACTGCGTCATATCAAAATGTGCATCGGGGTCATGGCCGAACTCAAGGTTCAGACACACTCGTATCCATCGATCGACTGCATCATCGCAATACACCAAGTAGTTTGCGTTGAATACAACCCGTTGCATGTCACATTCGCCGTAGCGAACGCGTAGCGAGTGCACATATGTCATGCGCTGATCTTTTGCAATCTGTCGATTTCTTGGCGCAGTAATTTTTGCTGTACCGATGCAGACGCTGGCCCCGCAGCGCCTGGTGATTTGCGCTGACGAACGCCAACTCCATCACCAATGAGTTGTGCTGCTTGGGCTCCGAGGCTCGGATGTGCTGCAGTCAAGGACTTCAGGGATTCACCCGAAACAAGCACCTGGCGTACGAGTTCTCCGATCACTGCATGAGCCTGACGAAATGGCATTCCTTGTTGGACTAACCATTCGGCAAGATCAGTGGCCGCAAGTGCCTCGGCATCTGCAGCGTGGGCCATTGCGTCAGGATGAAATGTTGCGGACGCAATCATTCCGGTCATTGCCGTGAGAGCCAAACTCACTTGATTCACACTGTCGAACAATGGCTCTTTGTCTTCTTGTAAGTCACGGTTGTACGCCAAGGGAAGACCTTTAAGAACAACCAGTATTGATGTGAGGTTTCCGATCAGCCGACCAGTCTTGCCACGCGCCAGTTCGGCGATGTCAGCATTCTTTTTTTGTGGCAACATCGAAGATCCTGTTGCAAAAGCATCATCAAGATGAGCGAAGCCAAATTCTTCAGTGGTCCACAAGACCCACTCTTCTCCCATTCGCGATAGATGTGTTCCGAGCAGCGCAAGATCAAAAAGTATTTCAGCAACAAAATCACGATCAGACACAGCATCAAGTGAATTCGCAAAAACCTTGCCGAATCCCATCTGTGCTGCCGACACCGATGGATCGATTGGCAATGAAGATCCAGCCAGAGCACCCGCTCCCAATGGAGAGACGTCAAGTCGTTCGAGGGATTGTTGCAGTCGATCAATGTCGCGCAACATGGCCCATGCATGTGCCGCAAGATGATGAGCCAGAAGCACGGGCTGGGCACGCTGAAGATGCGTGTATCCGGGCAAATAGATGCCGTCTTGACCCCATCCAGACTCGTCACCGCGAAGAACAAGTGTCTCGACTAAGCCAAATGTACGTTGCACAATTTGAGCAACATTGTGTTTGCACCATAACCGCAGCGCTGTAGCAACCTGGTCGTTGCGGCTTCTGGCCGTATGTAGCTTGCCGCCAACGTCACCGCATAGTTGTGTGACTCGGCGCTCGATTGCGGTGTGAATATCCTCGTCAGTCTCGATGAAAACAAAGACTCCAGTTTCAAACTCAGTTCTTACTGCATGAAGTGCTTCAGTAATAACAGCAACATCGCCAGACGGCAGTACTCCTGTTGCTCCGAGCATGTGCACATGAGCGAGCGAACCGATGATGTCAAATGGCCACAGTTGTTGATCAAAAGAAAGACTTTGAGTAAATGCCATCAACTCTTGGGCGGGCTCTTGCGTGAAACGACCGTGCCACAATGCTGCGCCGTGTTGAACATTCTTGCCTGAATCAGACTGTGGCGCCATGGCTGGACCTTTTTGTTGAAGTTGTTTTTTTATGTGTCGTCAAGCCAGCGAGGTCTGACAACTGCTTGGCAAGACCAGCACCACCAGCGGTCTCTGATGCCACGCACAAAATAGTGTCATCTCCGGCCACGGTTCCGATCAGTGATGTCATTGCACTGCGGTCAAGAGCCGAAGCAACGACGTGCGCACATCCTGGTGGAGTACGCACAACGACGATTGGCCCGCTACTTGTAATCTCGGCGACCCACTCACCCATCACACGTCTCAATTGATCTGTGGGCGCAATGCGCTCTGGTTCAAATTCTGGAATCGCATAAATAGAATCGCCGTCACGCACGCGCACCTTGACCGCACCAAGCTCCTCTAGATCACGCGACACAGTCGCTTGGGTCGCTTCTATCCCCTGGGCATGGAGCAATTTCTTTAGTTGTGGTTGGCTTGTCACCGCGTCTTTGGCGATCAGTTTGGTGATTGCTCTTTGACGCTCTTGTTTGCTGCTCATTATTTTGCTCCTGTCAAATACGCAAGTGCGCCGCGCGCGGAGTGCAGACGATTGTGCCCTTGCTGAATAACCAAACTTGCTTCCCCATCAAAGACATCGGCTGAAACTTCTTCGCCTCTATGCGCGGGCATGCAGTGCATAAATTTGGCTCCTTGCTGCGCGTTCGACATCAGACTTTGCGTCACGCTGAAATCAGCAAATATCTTGCGCCGTTCTATTGACTCTTGTTCTTGACCCATTGAGATCCACGTATCCGTATGCACGACTTGGGCATTTTTCGCAGCATCTTGGGCATTGTTTGACTGCTCAATCGAACCGCCTAGAGCCTTGAGACGCTTTAATTCGGCATCAGACGCGCCATAGCCCACAGGACAACCCAGTTGCATGCGGCCCCCAGAAATAAGAACTATCTCACTCAACGACCGGGCAACATTGTTGTAGTCGCCTACCCAAGCAACGGTGAGGTCACACAGCTCGCCCACATGTTGAACCATTGTCAGGGCATCAGCGAGCGCTTGAAGAGGATGCGAGTGATCACTCAACATATTGACAACAGGAACCGTAGAGACCTTGGCCATTCGTTCGACGAAAGAATGTTTGAACACGCGCGCCGCAATGATGGCATGATAACCGCTTAAGATTTTCGTGACATCTTCTACAGACTCGCGAACATCAAGTCCTATTTCTTCTGCTCGGGTGTAAATGGGATGTCCCCCAAGTTGTACAACAGCAATCTCCATGGAATGCCGTGTACGATTTGATGGTTTTTCAAACAGCATGGCAACACCCTGTCCTTGCAGAGGCGTGTTGAGGGTCTTGACTGATTGCGCCGACAAGGCGAGTATCTTTTTAATTTGATCGCTGCTGAGATCAGAAATATTTAGTAAATGGGACACGGTCATGAGAGCACCTCCGTGATGATTGAGATTGCTTCGTCCATGTGGGCAGTCGACACCGTGATGGGTGGCGCAATCCGAATAGTTGTCGCATTCACTGCGTTCACTACTAGTCCGCGTTGCAACATCGTATTTACGAATGATTTAGCATCGGCTCCAGCACCGAGTTCTAGGCCCAGCAACAGACCTTGTCCGCGCACACTCTGAACTCTTGGCAGCGCACTTAACGCATCACGAAGATATTTTCCTTTGGCGTGCGCCAAAGCAGGAGCATCGATGCGCTTCATTTCAGTGATGACTGCCCGAACTGCGGCGGTTGCTAACGCAGTACCGCTATATGTTGATCCGTGATCCCCTGGTGCGAATACTGCTGCGACTTCTTTTTTAGCCCATAGGGCACCGACTGGCATCCCGTTGCCCATCGCTTTTGCAAAGGTCAACACATCAGGATCGAGATTGGCGTGTTGGAATCCAAACCATTTGCCTGTTCTGGCAAAACCAGTTTGTACCTCATCCAACATAAACAAGATGCCACGTTCTCGACAGATCGCCTGGACACCACGTAGATACTCAACCGATGCCGGAATGACTCCGCCTTCTCCTTGAACTGTTTCGAGCAAGACAGCAGCAACTGTCGGATCAAGTGCTGCCTGTAAAGCAGAAAGATCCCCGTATTCAACGTGACGAAAACCATCAGGCATGGGCTGAAATGGTTCGTGCTTGGCTGGTTGGCCAGTTGCTGCAAGAGCGGCCAATGTGCGTCCATGAAAACTCCCTAGTGCAGAGACGACTACGTGACGTCCACGACCTCCAAATTTGCGGGCCAACTTGAGTGCTGCTTCGTTCGCCTCTGCCCCAGAGTTGCAAAAAAACACTTGACCGTGTGAGCCACCGGCCTCGACGACAAGATCATTAATCATTACGGCAGTTTGTGTCGCTACAGGATTGGCGAAAAAATTACTGACATGCAATAAAGTTTCGGCCTGACGAGAAATCGCTTCTGTGACCGCGGGGTGACAATGCCCCAGCGATGTCACCGCAATGCCACATAAGAAATCCAAATACCGTTTGCCGTCGGTATCCCACAATTCAGTGCCGGCACCTCGCTCAAACATCACAGCAGGAGGCCCGAAGACAGGAATAAACGGGCAATACTCCTGACCCTTGAGGATTGCTTCTGCAGCTGGACTCTTGACAAACTCGTGCGTCATGACCGTGATCCTTTGGGTGTAATCATTGTGCCAACTCCTGAGTCGGTCAGCAGTTCTAGTAACAACACATGTGCGATGCGGCCGTCCAAAATATGGGCACCTTTGACTCCTCCGCGAACCGCTTGGATGCAGCTCTCTACTTTTGGAATCATTCCACCGGCAACGGTTCCGTTGTCAACCAATAGAACTAGTTCGTCAGCAGTAATTCTTTGAATAAGTGTCGCAGGATCGTCAACTACTTTTCTGAGACCTTCAATGTCTGTGAGATAGATAATCTTTTCTGCGTGCAATGCTTCGGCAATGGCTCCAGCTACCGAGTCGGCATTGATGTTGTACGCCTGACCAGATTCGTCAACCCCAACAGTGGACACCACTGGGACAAATCCATCATCAAGAAGACGAATCAATACCTCTGGATTTATTCGTGACACATCACCAACAAATCCCAAGCCATCTCCCCGGGGAACTGCACGAATAAGACCTGCGTCTTCACCCGAGACTCCAACAGCAACTGTGCCATGAGTATTAATTGCAGCGACAATCTGTGGGTTCACTTGTCCGAGTAGCACCATTCGCACTATCTCCATTGTTTGCGCGTCTGTGACGCGTCTTCCGTCAACGAACGTGGATTCCACACCGACACGTGCCAGCATCTCGTTAATTTGAGGTCCGCCACCGTGTACAACAACTGGACGGATTCCGATTGCGTGCATCAAAACAATGTCTTGTGCAAAAAGAGACAAAGCGTCGTGCTCTGACGTACCGGCGATCGCGTTGCCTCCATATTTGACGACAACTGTCTTGCCTGCAAACCTGCGGATATACGGCAGTGCCTCAACAAGTACGTCAGCAGTGCTCACGGATACATCCCGACTTGCGACAGCCCCATTGTCTCAGGGAGACCAAGTGCGACGTTGGCTGACTGCACAGCGCCACCCGATGCACCCTTGGCCAAGTTGTCAAGCGCTGCTATCACCATGACATATCCAGTTCGTTCATCGAACCGTGCGGTGAGATGAACACTGTTTGACCCAAGCGTTGCTTTTGTTGATGGACTAGTTTTACCCACAACGATAAATGGCTCTTTTGAATAAAACCGAGCGAGTTCAGCAAGCAACGAAGCAGTCGTTGGTGTTTTCTGTGAAGGCCTGGCGTAACACGTCGCCAGAATTCCGCGATTCATTGGCGCAAGATGTGGTGTAAAAAGCACCTGTGCACCGGTCACTTGTTCGATCTCGGGAGTATGACGATGATCCAATAAGCCATACGCCGTGAAGTCTTCGTCAACCGTTGAAAACAGTGACGAATGTTTGAGACTCCGCCCTGCCCCGCTCACTCCAGAGGCTGCATCGACAATGATTCCTGTTGCCTCGATTGTTCCTGAACGTACGAGTGGCGTGAGAGCAAGACTCGCTGCTGTCACAAAACAACCTGGCGTTGCAATGAGATTGGCGTCGACCAGTTCGGGACGAAACAATTCAGGTAAACCGTAGACGGCCTGTGCGAGCAACGCTGGTTGTGTGTGAGTGAATCCGTACCACTGCGGATACGACGCAGCATCTTTGAGGCGATACGCCGCGGACAAGTCAACAACGCATCTCACTTTTCCGACAAGTTGAGGCACAACTTCAAGCGATGCTTCGTGCGGAAGCCCTAAGAACACAAGATCCATTTCTTGAGCACGTGCTGCGTCGAACTCTTGAAACACAAGATTCGGATACGCCGCAGCCAGCGACGGATACAACACTCGGGCCAATGTTCCGGCCTGCGTGTCGCCAGTGGCATATTGCACGTCAAATTCGGGATGCTGAGCGCACAGACGCAACAGCTCCGCGCCTGTGTATCCCGATGCGCCTACAATTCCTACAGAGACCATATGTGTATTACTATACAACATGATGTATAATTATGCAAGTACCCCCGGAATAATGGGGAAGGCATTGCTGGCCCGCCCTGACGTTGCCGACCCCAATTTTGAACGGGCCGTGGTCTACATGCTGGCCCATTCCCCCGCTGGCGCGATGGGAATCGTCTTAAACCGCCCATCCGAGGTGGACGCATCGGATTTGGTGTCGCCCCTCGTCGATTGGATCGCGATCACACCAGAACCCCGCGTGCTATTCAGTGGAGGCCCTGTTGAGACTGACGGAATTATCGGCATTGTCGCAGATGCCCAGAACAAAGAAACTGGCGTCAGTTCAATTGATTTATCTCTAGGGGTTGATGAAGAGCACTTTGGATTTGTGCGCATGTTTCGCGGCTACAGCGGTTGGGCACCCGGACAACTCGACAACGAACTGAACAGAAACGGTTGGTTCGTGGTTGATAGCTCCATCAATGATGTCTTTGATAAGGAACCTGCAACATTGTGGCGACGAATCATCGCCAGACAAGTAGACGAACTACGCAGTCTCGCTCTTTATCCCGATCATCCAGAATTTAATTAATTCATCAGACTAATCAACTACGCAGAACTGCTCCGATTTTTAGCGCGGCACCGATGCACTTATCCCGAATACCTGCAATATCGCTTTCGGTCAATGTGTCTGCTGGCATCTGTAGTCGCAATCGAAATGTCAGACTTCGTGCTGACGCATCGACGCCGGTACCGCGATAAACATCGAACAGTTCGATCGAAACCAATTGCGAGCCGGCGGCTTGGCGTAGTGCGCGTTGCAAAGACAGAGCCGTGCTTGAATCTTCTAGCACGAAGGACAGATCGATATCGCTTGATGGGAAACGATTCAAATCTTTTGCCTGTGCTGGCTGAGCCATTTCAGCCAAGACCGTTGACAAGTTAATCTCTAAACACGACACTCGGCAGTCGATTCCGAACGCAGCAAGTACACCTGGATCAATTTCACCAATCACGCCAAGCACGGTCTTTCCACGCGAAAGTGTTGCCGATCGGGTTGGATGTAATCCGTCCGGCACACGAGACTGCTCAATGTTTGCGCCAATCCCCAGCGAATCAGCGATCGTGTTCCATTGTTTGGCGGCTTCACTAACATCTGCGTGAGCAACGAGCACGCACAACATTTCAGCCTCGTCTGGCAGTGCTTGACTGCCTCGTGGATACACATGGCCGATCTCCCACAAAGCAATTCTTTGGGCACGGTGTGACAAGTTATAGCGAATTGCGTTCAGCAAACCGGGTCGCAGACTTGTTCGCAGCACAGACTCTTCTGTCACTAGCGGATTGGCGATCACTAGCACGTCGCTTTCGTTCAGCCCCGCAAGCGTAAGATCACCAGGAGACAAAAATGGCGAAGGCATCGCCTCGTCTAGCCCAAGACCCAACAGCACTCGGCGTAGTTGGCGACGGCGCTGTTGAAAAACCGAGAGTCTTCCGTGTACGGCCGATTTGGGAACTCTTTTGCCAATTTTTTCATATCCGTAGTGACGAGCGATTTCTTCGATGAGATCAACTTCAATTGTGCAGTCAGGTCGCCATGATGGCACTTGCACATCGATTGTTTCTGCGCGATTGCCAGAGTTCACTACGCAGTTGAATCCAATCGCTGACAAGATCTGGATTGCGCTGGAGCTATCAAGCCGTACCGAGAGAACGCGCTCAATCTCAGAGAGGCGCAACTCGATCGCTACGGGATTGGCTTGATTTGTTGCTCTTGCGACAACAGGTTCTCCGCACAAAGAAACCAAAGGACACGTGTGCGACAAGATTGTGACAAAACGGTCAATCGCCCCACGGACTCCTTCTGGGTCGACACCGCGTTCAAAACGCGCTGATGCTTCGCTTCGTAAACCATGACGATTCGCCGTGAACCGAATTGGGTCAGCGACGAACGCCGCAATCTCAAGAGCCAACACAGTCGTTGAATCGGTAATCTCAGATTCTAGACCACCCATCACTCCGGCCAGCCCGACGGCTGAATCATCTGCCGCGTTGCAGATCAAAAGATCATCGGCGTGCAAAATTCTTTTGACTCCGTCAAGAGTAACGATTGTCTCTTTTTCATGTGCGCAACGAATACGAAAAGAGTTGACGACATCTGCGTCATAGGCGTGATTGGGCTGATTCAACTCCAGCATCACGAGGTTCGAGGCATCGACAACATTGTTAATGCTTCTCATGCCGAGTGCATTGAGACGGCTCACAACCCAGTTTGGAGAGGGGCCAACTTTGATGCCCGAGATGACTTGAACCGAAAACATTGCACAGCGATCATCTCGCGCAATGTCAATCGATGCGCCAGGCCCTACTGACTTGCCAGCAGCAAATGTCTGCGCTTGACGCATCGGAATTTGAAAATGCGCAGCAAGATCGCGTGCCACGCCAAGGTGCCCCCAACAATCTGGTCGATTTCTGGTGAGGTCTAAATCGAACAGCACGTCACGCTCGATTTCTAACATGGTGAATGGACTGATCCCCAGTGCTGTGTCGGGGGCAAAGATCATGATTCCGCCTGTGTCGTCACCAAGTCCGAGCTCAATGGCTGAACACAACATCCCTTCGCTATCGATACCCAATATGCCCCGACGTGCGATGTCTCGACCGTCTGGCATTGTTGTCCCGATCGTCGCCAATGCAACAACGTCGTTTTCTTTCATATTGGTAGCGCCACACCACACATGCTTTTCTATACCGTCGCCGCTGTCAACCCACACTCGCGTCACGCGATCTGCCTCTGGATGCTTTTGCGTTCGTAGCACTCGCGCTGTCACGACACCTTCAACAGCAGTTCCGACAACCTCTATTGACTCGACTGCCAAACCCAATGTGTTGAGAGCTGTTGCAATGACGTCTTGGTCTTCACCGACATCTGCATACTCACGCAAAATCGACAGAAGAACTTTCATGTGAACTGTCCCAAGAATCGAACATCATTGCTATACATATCTCGCAAGTCGCCCACTCCATGACGTTCTTTAGCCATGCGATCGATTCCGAAACCGAATGCGAAGCCACTCCACTCCTGTGGATCAAGTCCACCGGCTTGCAACACGCTTGGGTGCACCATTCCGCATCCGCCAAGTTCTATCCACGTTCCGTCTGGTCGGCGGATATCAAACTCGGCACTGGGCTCAGTAAACGGAAAATACGATGGACGCAATCGACTCGTAAAATCACTGCCAAAAAATGCTTGGGTAAAGGCTTCGATAGTTCCGGCGAGATCAGCGAACGTAATGTTCTTGTCGATAACAAGACCTTCAATTTGATGAAACACTGGCATATGCGTTGCATCGGGTGTGTCGCGACGAAATACGCGACCAGGCATGACGGCATAGATCGGCGGAGGCCACTCCTGCATGATGCGTATTTGCACCGGCGAGGTGTGTGTGCGTAAAACTACGCTTCCCTGTGGATCGGCATCAATGAAGAGCGTGTCCCACATGCTGCGCGCAGGATGTGATGGCGGCATATTAAGTGCTTCAAAGTTATAAAAGTCAGACTCAACCTCGGGGCCTTCTGCAATTTGAAAACCAAGTCCAATAAATACATCCTCTAGACGCTCTGTTGACTGCGTGACAAGGTGCATGCGCCCCCGGCGTTGTGTTGCAGACGGCGCTAACAACAACTCCGTGACATCGAGGCGCTCCCGCCCAATTTGTGCATCACGCTCAACATTTTCTAATTCAGATCGACGCTCATTTGATGCTGCTGTAATCGCCTCTGTTGCAGAATTAATAAGTTGACCGAACTCACGACGCTCGTCGGCATCAGTCATTTTCCCAAGAGACGCTTTGAGAATGCTCAGTTCTCCCTTTTTTCCCAATGCCTGTGCAAGTGCTGCTTTCAGGGCATCAGTCGTTGGTGCTGATTTCATCGCGGCTAACGCCCCTGCCACGACTGCGCTCAGCGCAGCACTCGAAGAAGAAGTATCAGAAGCCATAACCGATGTAGACGCTAGTAGAGCACGGTGCCCAAGACGGGGCGCTTAACGCGTCGCTTCTCTGTTGTGGGCCACATACATGCACGCAACCGTGGCCGCCATCGCCGCATTGAGGCTCTCTGATCGACCCACATGGGCGATCGTGACCCACTCATGGATCGGAGCAGATTGGGAAATCCCATGGGATTCGCTTCCGACCACCAGACCTAGTCGACCCGATGTTGCCACGTCATACAGCGATGATGGCGACTTGCCCGCTATTGCGTGATGTGAGGTCAAGCCCAGGAGACGAACTTCTTGTGCTAGTAGCTGTTCGTACGTGTCAGCAAGTCTCATCTGCACGTGAAACACAGCCCCAGCGCTGGCTCGAACAACCTTGGGTGAGAACGGATCAACGCAGTTTCCGACAAGGGAGATTGTTGATGCTCCTGCGGCCTCTGCGGAACGCATAATGGTTCCGAGGTTTCCGGGGTCGGCGATGGAGTCGCAGACCACGCACCATGTCATGGTGGTCTTTGTCAATTTCGCTGGAGGTTCCATTGACACAATTGCGGCAACTCCCTGCGGTGACATCACATCACTGATTTTTTTAAAGTCGTCGCCGTACAAAAAAGATACTGGTGGACCATCACGAAACTGATCGCGAGCATCAATGCTCTGAAACTGCTCGATTACATTCCAGCCAGCATCAAAGGCTTCGGCAACGAGTAGTTCACCTTCAACGACAAAGAGACCCTCGTCATAACGAGAACTGCGGCGCCCCAAAAGGCGCCGCAGACGTTGAACCTTTGGGTTCGTGACCGAAAGTATTTCTCTTGTCAGTTGAGCGCAGCCTTTGCGGCTGCAACGAGACTTGCAAACGCCGCTGCATCGCTCACAGCGAGTTCAGCAAGTATCTTGCGGTCGACTTCGATTCCGGCAGCATTAAGGCCAGCGATGAAGCGGCTATAAGACAGATCGTTGATACGACAGCCTGCATTGATTCGTTGGATCCAGAGGCGACGGAATTCGCCTTTCTTTGCGCGACGGTCACGGAAGGCATACTGCCCAGAGTGCATGACCTGCTCGTTAGCGGCACGGAACGAACGGCTCTTATTGCCGTAGTACCCCTTTGCCTTTCCTAAAACTTCTTTATGCTTTTTGCGAGCATGGACTGCTCTTTTTACACGTGCCATCTGATGTTCCTCTCGTAGAAATTAAATGCTTGACTATCGCTCACACAGCAGACGCTTGATCTTGCGAGCATCTCCGGGGTGTACGTCGGCGGTTCCGGCCAGGCGCCGAGTAACGACGCTTGACTTCTTTTCAAACAGGTGTTGTCGGTTCGCGTGCTGGCGACGCAACTTGCCCGTTCCCGTTTTCTTGAACCGCTTCGCTGCGGTCTTGCTGGTCTTCATCTTTGGCATGTTCTTGACTTTCTGTGACTAAATCGCTCGTATTACTTGTGGCGACAACAGTATTTGTTGACACCTTTGACTCTGTAGAACTTTTCGGATCCTTGCTTGCACTTTTTTTCGTTGGTTTTTTGTCTGGAGACAAGACCAATGTCATATTGCGTCCCTCAAGTCGTGCCTGGGTATCAACCTTGGCGATGTCTCCGAGTTGCTCGATGACTGCATCAAGAATTCGGGAACCTAACTCGGGGTGTGCCATCTCGCGTCCGCGGAACTGCAAGGTGACTTTCACTTTGTGTCCATCTTCCAAAAACCCATGCATATGACGAACTTTGGTATCAAAGTCGCCTTTGCCGATTTTGGGACGGAACTTCACTTCTTTGATAGTGACGTGAGTTGTCTTCTTGCGAGACTCCTTGGCCTTTTGTGCCTCTTCGTATCGGAATTTGCCGTAGTCCATGATGCGACATACTGGCGGATTCGCCAATGGTGCAACTTCGACCAAATCAAGATCGATTTCACGGGCTAACACGAGAGCGTCCGCAGTATTGCGAACACCCATCTGGCTACCATCCGGTCCAATGAGACGAACCTCGCGCGCACGAATGCGTTCGTTGTAGCGAGGCTCTGAAGTTGGCGGAGCTATGACTGTCTACTCTGATGCAATGGGTATGACCCTCCTTCGTTGGATTCCTGCGTCGCACGCACAAAGCCATGAGAGGGCGCGAACGCCACCTGCACACAACCTGTCAACTCCGTGTCACGACTCGCGTCATGAATCGGGTGGAAAGGTGGGAGTGCTGCTGCACCCCGCTTCGCTCGATTAACCCCCTGTAGGGTACAGCCTGATGAGTACAGATGACACTTTTCCCGCAGACACTTCCCCGGACACAGATTCTCAATTGGCCCAAGCCGATGCCGCGCTGAGTCAAGCCCGCGAACGCCTCTCTGAGGCTCCAGCCGAAATCGTGGTCGTCAACCATGTGATGGGACTCTATGAGCTTGCGGCGATTCACCTCTCCGCGTCACCACCGCGCCTGCACGAAGCAGCGCTCGCCATCGATGCCGTTGCCTGTTTGGTGGAAGGACTCGGGGGGCGACTCGGAGAAGAATCTGAGACGCTATTGACCGCGCTCAGCAATATTCGCTTGGCATTCGTTCAGGTGAAAAGCAGTGTCGGAAGCGACACATAAAACCTATCTGTCAAGGGTTGCAATATTGACTGCCTCGTACCCGCCAAGTATTGGCCAGATCTCACAGGTCACTTGGGCTCCAATATTTATCTGACGTGACTCGTCGCTGATCTCGATGCAATGAAATCGATACGTCTCACCTTGCGTCGTCAAGATCTGCCCGAGACCAGATGCCGAGTCAAAATGACTGACTTCACCGTTAACAGCAATAAAAGATTGAGGCATGTGTGGAACCTAGTTTTTGACTAGTGGACAATTTTAGAGATAGGGATTTCGAGCAAATCTGTCGCCCCAGCATCTTTGAGATCTGGGATCAAAACATTGATGGTTTGCTTGGGTACGACAGACTCCACTGCATAGTCACCAGAAGCAAGACGAGAAACAGTTGGTGATTTTGCTGACGGCAACACTTTAAGAACAGCTTCTAATTGCGCTTCAGGAACATTCAGTTTCACCAACACTCGCCCACGTGCCTCGAGTGTTCCGTTGAGCAGTGTCAAGAGTTGCGACATCGCATGACGCTTTTGGGGATTCTGTGCGGCCTCTGGAAACGCAATGAGTTCGGTGTAACTCGTCAATATTGTGTCGATCACGCGGAGTCCTGCAGCCCGCAATGCTCTTCCGGTTTCGGTGATGTCAACAACACAATCGGCAATGTCTGGAATCTTTGCTTCACTCGCTCCGTAACTCAATCGAATATCGGCCTGCACTCCGCGTGCTGCAAAAAAACGCTTTGTCAATTCTGGATATTCAGTGCTGACGCGAACACCAGCACCAAGGTCGTCAACAGATTGAGCAGGAGAATCTTGAGCAACAGCCACAACGATGCGCACTGGATTGTCAGTGACTTTGGAATACTTGAGTTCGCCAAGGCTTACGACATTGCTCGATGTCTCTTCGATCCAATCACGCCCAGTGATGCCGATGTCAAACAAACCCTCTGCCACATATACGGGAATCTCTTGAGGGCGCAAGATGCGAACGTCGGCTACTCGGGGATCATCGATTGTCGCCTTGTAGTCAACAGATGATGACCGTCGAATTTGAAGGTCGGCTGCCTCGAACAACTCAAAGGTTGCCTTTTCAAGTGAGCCTTTAGGAATGACGATACGAAGCACCTAGCAAGACTACCGATATCACCCTCCTGCTCACGAGGGATTAAGCGTCAAACGCGAGTTAGTGCTCTGTGGGGGTTTGGTTCAGCAATGACACGGCATGCTCAAGTACATCAATGATGCATGCCAATTGCTCGACACATCCAGCAGGCGAGCCAGGCGTGTTGATAACGACCGCGTTCTGGATAATGCCTGCTATCCCTCGCGACAATCGACCAAGTGGATTACCGGCCCGCATTGCTTCGGCCAAGCCAGGCGCTTGACGATCAATGACCATCAGTGTTGCCTCAGGGGTGACATCGCGGGGAGAGAATCCGGTTCCGCCAGTTGTGACAATGACCCCAGAAAATTCGTGAGCCATCTCTCGCAACGACTGAGCAACGGGTTCTTGGCCATCGGGACACACGCGATGTTCTTGAACATCAAAACCTGATGATGTCAAGTACTCAACGAGTGCACGTCCAGACACATCATCACGAGTACGCGCGACGACACCGTCGCTCACGGTCAGTACCTTTGCTCGCGTTTGTGTCATAGATCAACCGTACCTTTTGTTATTTGCCAATGTTGTCACCAACAACAACGCGCGCGCCCCGCAGCCAGTCTTGAGCGGTCATCGCCGCCTTGCCAGCAGGTTGCACTCGAAGAATCTGAACGGAGCCGTTAGAGGTTGCAATGGTGTCCGCAGCCACAAACTCCCCGACCTCGCCGTTCTGATGCGGCTGTTGGCATGCTTCAAGAATGCGCAGTCGTTGTCCTTTGTGCTCACAATATGCAGGCAGTGCTCGCACCTGGCGACAGATCTGCTCACTGGATTGCTGCCAGTC
>CANLAH010000015.1 GCA_947488685.1 Acidimicrobiaceae bacterium
AGGTGACAGACCGGCACGTGCACCACGACGCGACGATGCACGCGCACCACGACGCGATGATGCTCGACCAAGTGGACCACGTCCAAGTCGTCCACGCACAGAAGGTGACAGACCGGCACGCGCACCAAGACGAGACGATGCACGCGCACCACGACGCGATGATCGACCAAGTGGACCACGACGCGATGATCGACCTAGTCGTCCGCGCACCGAAGGTGACAGACCAACACGCGCACCACGACGCGATGATGCTCGTGCACCACGACGCGATGATGCTCGTGCACCACGACGCGATGATCGACCAAGTGGACCACGTCCAAGTCGTCCACGCACCGAAGGTGACAGGCCAACACGTGCACCACGACGCGATGATGCACGTGCACCACGACGCGACGATGCACGCGCACCACGACGCGATGATCGACCAAGCGGACCACGTCCGAGTCGTCCGCGCACCGAAGGTGACAGACCAAGTGGCCAGTGGCAGAGTAGGCCTCGTCCTACAAGTGATCGCGCTTCACGCGGAGGTCCAAAAGGTCCACGCCGTGATTCCGATAAGCCTGCGCGCCCCCAAACAGCCAAAGAACGCAAATCTCTAGAGGTCAAACGTCGTACGGGTGGCAGACGCACAACAGACGCTCCAACCGGTGCTGCAAATCATGTCGATGAGCAGTGGATCGACGAAGGCAGTGTCATGCCAGCACGCGCCCAGAAGCGTGCGCGCACTGATGTCAAAGTAAGTCGCGGTGGCAGCAAGGCAGTAAAGGCCATGTCACCAGTCGTAAGTGAGTTTGAAAAATCTTTTGGTTCAACTGGTTCGGCAAAATATCTACGCCGATACGAAGTTGCACTACAGGCCTTTGAAGAACACCGATACACCGAAGCACGCATCATACTCACGCCGTTAGCGCGCGAATGTTCTGACGTCGGAGCAGTTCGAGAACTTCATGCGCTGTGTCTTTATCGCGAAGAATCCTGGCACAAAGCGATTATTGAATTTGAAGCAGTGATAGAGATGGACTCAACGAATATCTTTAATCACGCTGTGTTGGCGGACTGTCATCGAGCTGTCGGTGAACACGATCGTGTTGATGAACTGTGGACTGCGCTGAGAGCCGCGTCACCGAACCCCGAGTTGCTTGCTGAAGGACGCATTGTGTACGCCGGTTCGTTAGCAGAGCGCGGCCATGTCGAGGACGCAATCTTGGTAATGACAAAAGTAGCGGCAGCGCCAAAGAAAGTGCGTGAATACCACATGCGTGAGTGGTATGTGCTTGCGAACTTGCTTGACAAGTCGGGTGACGTTGTCAAAGCGCGCAAAGTTTTTGAACAAATAGCTGCCGTTGATACGGCCTTTGCTGATGTGGCAGAAAGACTTTCCACGCTCGGTTCCTAACGGCACACACTTCTCCTAACGACTAAAAGGTCGATACAGGAAGGTGAGTTCATGTCAAGAAGATCAGATGTAGCCCAAGAAGACACCGAGCAAGAAGACGAATTCGGCCTCAACACCGTGATGTTGTTTGGCTCTTTGTCTAGCGATGCGGTACTGCGCGAGTTGCCATCAGGGGAAAAAATCGTCAACCTAGAAGTAACAACATCCACCCTGGACGGTCGAATCTCGGTTCCGGTCACAAGCAAAGACACCTTGCTTGAAGATCTTTGTGTTGGAGACGAAGTGTTTGTGACTGGTGTCGTGAAGCGGAGATTTTTTCGGGCAGGTCCCGCTCTGCAAAGCCGTACTGAGGTGCACGCCAGCAAGGTCATTTCCGGAAAGAAAAAGGCACAAATTCGAAAACTGGTGGGTGCGGCCACAGACGAACTTGTGGACTTCGCACAATTCTGAGTTCTGACTAACCTAGGAGTCATGAACCAAGAGCAGTTAACCCGAATGCGCGACGCGAAGGGCTTTATTGCAGCCCTTGACCAAAGTGGAGGGAGCACTCCTAAGGCTCTCAACCTGTACGGAATCGCTGACACGCAATACTCAGGTGACACAGAAATGTTTGACGTGATTCATGCCATGCGCAGTCGCATGGTGATCAGTCCAGCATTCAATGGCACCCGAGTGCTTGGTGCAATTTTGTTTGAAGGCACTATGGACCGCCAGATAGAGGGACTTGGGAGCGCCGAGTTCTTGTGGACAAAAAAACAAGTGATTCCGTTTCTCAAGATTGACAAAGGTCTTGCAGACGAGCAAGACGATGTCCAAATAATGAAACCGAATCCCGATCTTGACGCACTGCTTGCTCGAGCATCAAAACTCGGAATATTTGGCACAAAGATGCGCTCTGTTATCAAGATGGCCAATCCTGACGGAATCACCGCAGTGGTGAAACAGCAATTTGAAGTTGGTCGACAGATCCTGCGGGCAGGTTTGATCCCTATTATCGAACCAGAAGTTGACATTCACAGTACGCAAAAAGCACAAGCAGAGGTTCTGCTGAAAGCGGCATTGCTCGAAGAACTACGCGTGCAGCCGACAGATCAACCGATCATCTTAAAATTGACCTTGCCAGAAATTGACGGCTTCTATAGCGAACTCGTGAGTCATCCAAGCGTGTTGCGTGTGGTTGCTCTTTCGGGTGGATACAGCCGAGCGGATGCAAATGCACGTCTTGCCCGTAATCACGGGGTGATTGCAAGTTTCTCGCGCGCGTTAACTGAAGGTCTGTCGGCACAGCAGAGCGATGCGCAATTTAATGCAGCAATCGATTCCGCAATTGCAGACATTTACGCTGCGTCTGTGAGTTAATCACGCATCGAGTGAACGCATCACTAGCCCTGTACGAAGCTTGGGTGTGAAAAATGTTGATTTAGGTGGCATGAGGTCGCCTGTATGAGCAGTGCGACGAATTTCATCAATGCTGACGGGCCGAATAAGAACTGCACACTGCGCTACGCCAGTGTGTATCGCGTCTAAAACTTCATCGACGCCATGTTGGTATTGCACAGCGTGAGTTGTGTCGCGCAGTGCATATTCAAGGCGAGCGCTATCCATTTCACGCACGCCCGGGAATGCGGTCTCGATAGGTTCAAGAAATGTTCCGTTTCCGCTTTCATCAACAAGACACATGCATGACGTGCTGTCCATTGTCTGCAAAGTCTCGGCGGATACAGGTCCGGCGGCACGTGGCACATAAAACCCTTCAAGAGCGCTGATGAGCTGAGAGGGCGAAAGATCGTAGAGGCGATGAATGGCGGCAACACTGAGTTGCTCTTCAACAAGCTCAGCCACATAGGTCATGGTGAGTTCACTTGCATTGTCGCCGCTCTGACTGCGCTGTTCATCTCGATAGGTTCTGCTGATGGCGTAACGATGATGGCCATCGGCAATAAGTACTGGATGCGATGAGACGGCATAGCGAATCGCACTAATGCGAGTTGGCTGTGAGACGCGTTCAATCTGGTGAGTAACGCCCTCGTTGTCGACAAACGAAGACACGAGATCGCCTGGTTCTTCGAGCAGACTCGTTAGTCCTGCAGTCAAAGAGAGTCCCCAGACGGGGCTGAGATTGGCTCGAGTTGCGCGAGTGAGGTCAAGCCGATCAGTTTTTGCTTTAGGTGTGGTGCGTTCGTGAGGAAGTACTCCAGAGCCGCCGACATCGACAACCTCGAGCGCACCGATCACACCAACGGTCGATCGAGGTCTCCCTGCATCGTCGGTGAACGACATTCTGTAGAGCGAAAACGACGGCGTGGCATCAGTGACGAGTACAGCGGTCGAGATCCATTGCGCCAGAGTGTGAGCGGCTGATTCATATCGAGCATCGCCGTCTGACTCAACGGGATAATCGACGTGAACCACATTGTGGGCATGTTGGGCGGCATAGTCGGCGCGCGTGTTCTCGTCAAACACATCGTATGGTGGAGACGTCACCGCCCCAATATCATCGGTGGCGTAGCGCAGGGCTCGAAAGGGCTCAAAGCGTGGCACCCATACAGAGTGACAGGAACACATCAAATGAACAAAATCGGCGTGCCAAGAGTGGTCCTGTGTGACCTCGATGGCGTCATCTGGTTGGGTCATGAACCAATCGAAGGATCTGTTGATGCGATTGCCCGTTTGCGCACACTAGGGGCACAGGTGTTGTTTGTCACCAATAACTCCGCAACTCCAGTGCATGAAGTTGAGGCCGTATTAGAACGCATTGGTATTCCGGCCGAGGGGTGCGTTCTTACATCAGCACAAGCCGCAGTGCGATTGGTGCGTCCGTCCGAGCGAGTGCTGGTATGCGGCGGACCTGGTTTGGTTGCTCAGATCGGGGAGATCGCCGATGTTGTCGTTGGACATCAAGAAGCAGAACCAGAAGGTATTTTTGATGCGGTCGTTGTGGGATTTCATTGGGAGTTCAATGACGTCGTGTTGCGCCGCGCCGCACAAGCGATCAGGTCCGGTGCTCGATTCATCGCCAGTAATGACGACGCAACGTATCCGACTCCAGATGGTCCGATCCCTGGGGGAGGAGCGATCATGGATGCGATTGCTGCAGCGTGTGGCGAAACCGCTCAGGTTGCCGGAAAGCCCCATCAGGCAATGGCTGATCTCGTGAGATCTCGTTGTGCAAACGTCGAACCGAGTCAGATGCTGATGATCGGGGACCGCGTGTCAACAGACGGACAATTTGCCAAGGTATTGGGATGCAAATTTGCACTTGTATTGTCGGGGGTCACTCTTGACCCGACTGACAGCGATGCAGATTTCGTTGGGCGAGTCTTGTGCGAAATTGTTGATCAAATGTAGACACGCCTCACGGGTGGACCCCGCAGTAAACTGATGATTGTGCGAGCACGACTTGATGCCGAAATGGTGCGCCGAGGTCTTGTCTCAAGTCGTCGCGAGGCTGCCGATCTAATTGAAATCGGTCAGGTGCTCGTGAGAGGTTCGATTGCTGACAAGTCTTCTCGGTTGGTTGCGCCTGGCGACCCCATCGAGTTACAGGGTCCGCCACGCAAGTTCGTCGGAAGAGGCGCAGAAAAACTTGAACATGCGCTTGCACATTTCGGGGTGACCGTGAGTAATCGATCTGTTCTTGATGCGGGTTCATCGACTGGCGGGTTTACGGACTGTGTCTTGCAGAACGGAGCACGGCGAGTGGCGGGTTATGACGTCGGGCGAAATCAAATGCATGAGCGACTGTTGGCCGACCCACGGGTTCAACAACATGACAAGGTCAATGTTCGTCATCTGAAACGAGCGGACCTACCGTTCGATTGTTCGCTCATTGTGGCAGATTTATCATTTATTTCTCTCACAAAAGTGTTTGTGGCTCTTGCGTCAGTCGGGTCTGCCGAGCCCGGGTACGACGACGTGGAACTGCTCGTTCTTGTCAAGCCCCAGTTCGAAGTGGGACGCCAGGATGTGGCGCGTGGCAAGGGGGTTATCACCGACCCAGGTCTACACGAGCAAGCAATTCGCGATGTAGCAAAGGCCAGCCAAGATGCTGGTTGTAAGGTTCTAGGCACTGTGATGTCTCCGATCAAGGGAGCAGACGGAAACACGGAGTTCGTCATGCACGCGATAAAAATTTCAGATGCAGGGGCACAACAGTGACAACGCGCACCATCGCCTTGGTGTTTCATCGGTTGCGGCCGAATGCTGTTGGTCTGGCTCGTGATGTTGCCGCATGGGCACATCAAGCAGGATGCAATGTTGTTTGTGACGAGAGCGATGTTGATGCCATTTCGCAGGGTGGTCATTCTCATGTGACGGCGAGCAGTTCTTTTCGAGACGCAGATCTTTTGGTGTCAGTGGGCGGAGACGGAACAATGCTGCGAGCAGTGCATTCTTTGAACGGAACACCCGTGCCAGTCATGGGCGTCAATGTGGGGCTGCTTGGCTATCTTACAAATGTCGAACCAGAGATGGCGTTAGGTGCACTTGATCAATGGTTACGCGGAACCGAAGGTTCGGCGTTTCACTATGACGACCGAATGATGCTCAGAGTCTTGATTCAAAACGGCAGCACAAAGCAATCATGGTTGGCTCTTAACGAAGTGGTGCTTGAAAAACAACAATCGGGCCATACCGTGCGCTTGGGAGTTGACATTGACGGAACTCACTTTGTGACGTATTCAGCAGATGGATTGATAATTGCCACACCAACAGGATCAACTGCCTATGCCTTGTCAGCGCGAGGCCCTGTCTTGTCTCCGCGTCTCAATGCTCTTTTGATGACCCCTGTGTCCCCCCACATGATGTTTGACCGTTCTTTGGTGCTTGACCCTAGAGAAGAAGTGGTGATTGAGGTCATAGGTCAACGGCCTGTAGAAATTGCCATTGATGGCGTGGCGGTGCACACACTTTTAGAGGGTGATCGTGTGTCGGTGCTTGCCGCCACTGAGCGAGCACGTCTTCTTCGCTTCAACGACAATCGATTTCATCAAATATTACGTTCAAAGTTTGGATTGGCGGACAGATAATGCTGACTGAGTTGCAGATTGAAAATCTCGGAGTGATCGAGAGTTTGCAGGTCTCATTCGGAACTGGTTTTTCTGTATTCACTGGCGAAACGGGCGCCGGAAAAACCATGCTTGTCGAGGCAATTAGTTTGCTCGTCGGTGGTCGCACAGATCCATCTGTGGTGAGGGCCGGCGCAACCGAAGCACGTGTCGAAGGTCGATTCGTGCGAACTACCGAGAGCGGCGAGGAAGAAGTTGTTCTCTCAAGGATCATTCCTGTCGAAGGTCGGAGTCGTGCGTACATCAATGGGCGCATGGCAACCGTTGCCTCGCTAGCAGAGGCTGGCATTGATCTTGTAGACATTCATGGACAGCACTCCCATCAGCGCTTGCTTGGAGCCGCGACGCAGCGTGCGGCGCTCGATCGCTTTGCCAATATCGACCTCACTGGTTTGCGTGAAGCGCGCAGTCGCGTTACCGAAATTGATGCAGCCTTGGCGGCATTCGGAGGCGATGAGCGTTCCCGTGCTCGCGAAATTGATTTATTACGTTTTCAGTCACAAGAAATTCTCGGAGCGCTTATTCTTGGCCCTAACGAAGAGTCTGATTTGCTCGAAGAAGAAACAATTCTTGCGGATGCAAACTCCCACCGAGAGGCACTTTGGCAGGCGTATTCAGAGGTAACGCAAGACTCTGGCGTGCTGGATCTTTTGGGCAAAGCGCGCAGTGCAGTGCAGTCAAAGGCAAGTTTGCAGGCTCTCGCAGAGCGTGTGAGCGCAATTATCGTCGAGACAGAAGAATTAGCGTCTGATCTTCGCACTCAAGCAGAGAACGCGGAAGAAAATCCTGAACGTCTGGCCGAGATTGGTGCCCGTCGCCATTTGTTGCGTGACATTATGCGCAAATATGGAGCCAATCTCGAAGATGCCATCGCCTATGGGCTGGAGTCGTCCAATCGTCTCGCAGAGTTAGAGGGATACGAGGAAAACGTGCGCAGGTTGTTGGAGCAACGCGAAGAAGCTTTGAAAAAGTTGGCGGCGAGTGCACGCGCAGTTGCCAAGGCCCGACGCACCGCAGCACCGTTACTGGCTGCTCAGGTGGAATCTCGTCTGCAAACACTGGCACTTCCGCATGCGTCGATAGTGGTTGAGATTGAGGCGTCCAAGGAAGATATCGACGCTGGTGATGCGGTGGTTTTCTTGCTGAGCGCAAACCCCGGAAGTCCGCTGTTGCCACTCACCAAGGTTGCGAGTGGTGGCGAACTGGCTCGCACAATGCTTGCATTGCGGTTGGTGCTTTCTGAAGAACCAGGAACATTGGTGTTCGACGAGGTTGATGCAGGCATCGGTGGGGCGGCGGCGGTCGCCGTTGCGACTGCACTTTCTGACCTTGGTCGTCTGCATCAGGTTTTGGCTGTGACGCATTTGCCTCAAGTTGCCGCAGCCGCTCATCATCAGATCGCTGTCACCAAAGAAGTCCGCGAGGGCCTCACCTTTGGCGCCGCCACGACTTTGTCCGCCGAGGAGCGAGTTCAAGAGGTTGCCCGCATGTTGTCTGGCGGGGTAGCAGACCAGAGCGCACGCCAGCACGCCTCGGACTTGATTGAACAATTGGGAGCCCCAAAGGCCGCACCCAAGCAACCACGATCCAAGACCCAGACACGATAAGATGAACTCCCGTTAGCGATGTAAATCCGACGGGAGTCAAGTGACAAAGCACATATTTGTAACAGGTGGCGTTGCCAGTTCACTTGGCAAGGGGCTCACAGCGTCGTCGCTTGGTCGGTTGCTCAAAATGCGTGGTCTTCGTGTCACGATGCAAAAACTTGATCCGTACATCAACGTCGATCCCGGAACAATGAACCCGTTTGAGCATGGTGAGGTTTTTGTAACAGACGATGGCGGTGAGACCGATCTTGACTTGGGTCACTACGAAAGATTTATTGACGAAAATCTCACTCGCAGTTCAAATGCAACGACCGGTTCTATCTATCAAGCTGTCTTGGCTGCAGAACGTCGTGGCGATTATCTAGGAAAGACCGTTCAGGTCATCCCTCATGTCACTGATGAGATCAAGCGGCGCATTCGTCGTTTGGCAACTGAAGATGTTGATGTCGTTATTACCGAAGTGGGCGGAACTGTTGGCGATATCGAGATTCTGCCCTTTTTAGAGGCAATTCGGCAGTTCAAGAACGAAGTTGGCCGTGACAATGTGCTCTATCTGCACGTGACCTTGGTGCCATTTATTGGTCCGAGCGGTGAGCAAAAGACTAAGCCAACTCAGCACAGCGTGACCGAACTACGCAGTCGCGGTGTACAGCCAGATGTCATCGTGTGCCGTAGCGAAGATCCGCTCAGCGACAGTTTGAAACGAAAGATCTCACTCATGTGTGACGTCGAAGAACGTGCCGTTATCAATGCTGCTGATGCTCGGAATATTTACGAGTTGCCTTTGATTCTTCACGAAGAAGGACTCGATACTTTTGTGTGCGAAAGCCTAAAACTTGAAGTAGAGGCTGATCTCACGCCGTGGGAAAACCTTGTGTCTCGTGTTGATGCAGCAACACAACCGGTGCGCATCGGCTTGATCGGTAAATACGTCGAACTGCAAGATGCGTACTTATCAGTTGTAGAAAGCCTCAAACATGCCGGGTTTCATTACGGTGCAAAAGTTGAGATTGATTGGATCCAAGCCGAAGACGTCGAAGGTTTGTTGGCGTCAGGTCGATTGACAGAACTTGACGGAATGGTGATCCCTGGAGGCTTTGGTCCACGCGGTATCGAAGGCAAGATTGCGGCGGCTGCGTTTTCGCGCGAGAACCTGGTGCCATGTCTGGGTTTGTGTCTAGGCATGCAGGTCATGACAATTGAATTTGCTCGTCATGTGTTGGGTCTCTCAGAAGCCAATAGTACGGAATTCGATGCAGCCTCTAAAGACCCAGTGATTGACCTGATGCTTGAACAGCGAGATGTCTCAGATAAGGGAGGCACCATGAGGCTTGGGGCGTATTACGCCGTGCTCCAGCCCGGTTCTCAAGTAGCGACGCTGTACGGGGAAAATGTTGTCAGCGAAAGACATCGTCATCGCTATGAGTTCAACTACAACTACAGGACTCGCTTTGAGGCTGCAGGGTTTATTTGTAGTGGTACATCACCCGATAAACGATTAGTTGAGTTTATTGAACTCAACGACCATCCGTATTGGGTCGGAACTCAAGCGCACCCTGAGTTTAAGAGCCGACCAGATCGGGCACATCCGTTGTTCAGAGGATTGATCGAAGCAGCCCTCGAGTTTCGTCGAGGTCGCGTCGGTCTGATGTCCAACGTTGCTGTAGCAACTGAGGTTGCCCATTAGTTTGCCCCAAACGCCGCCACACGGGTTTCAAGTGCGCGAAAAAAAGGAACTGCACTCATGGGGGGTGTGGTCACTTGTTGAGGCAACAGTCGCCAATTCTGATGGCGAATTATTTGAGCGAACATTTGTTGAGTCGCCCGGAGCGGTCGGAGCGGTAGCGGTGACTGCCGACGGGGATGTCGTGATGGTTTGGCAGTATCGCGCACCACTTGACGCAATGAATCTTGAAATCCCGGCGGGTATGCGCGATGTTGATGGTGAGGACATTTTATTGACAGCACAGCGTGAGCTTGCAGAAGAAGTTGGTTTCGTAGCCAAAAAATGGGACTATCTCGGCAACTGTGTGTCTGCAGCCGGAATGACAAATTCGGTTGTATCACTGTTTTTGGCCCGAGACCTATCGAGAGTTGATCTTGATCGTCACGGCCCAGAAGAACAAGAGATGCAGATCTCGTTGATCGCATTAGACGACGCCCTCCAAATGGTCGAGGACGGATCAATCACCGATGCAAAAAGCGTGATGGGGCTCATGCTGGCACATCGGCGTATTGCACGAGGTCAATAAGAAGTGACACGTTCACCGTTGTCTCCTGTTCGCGCGGGTGAGTTGGTTGAAGCATTTCTTGCATGGCTCACCGTCGAAAAAGGTCGGGCAACTAACACGATTATCTCTTATCGACGTGACTTGATGGCGTACGAATTATGGCTTGCAGAGCACAAACTCAAGATTTTAACCGTCAAGGCTCGACACCTGGATGATTTGATTGACGAGAGACGAAACAGCGGCGAAGCAGTGGCCAGCACAGCACGACTGCTCGCTGCCGTGCGCATGTTTCATAGTTACCTCTTGACTGAGGATGTGCGAACAGATGACCCAACGTCTTTGCTAGAAGGTGTTCGGGTGCCATTGGGCATCCCGCATCCGTTATCAGAAAAAGAAATTCAAGATTTACTTGGTTCGGTAGTCGGGGAGTCCGCCGATGCATTGCGAGATCGAGCACTTTTAGAATTTCTGTATGCGACCGGCGCTCGAATCTCTGAAGTCTGTGGTCTGAACATTGATGACCTAGATCTCAATAATTCCATGGTTCGATTATTTGGCAAAGGTTCTAAAGAGCGTCTTGTACCATTTGGCAAAATTGCTGCAGAAGCATTACGCGATTATCTGCAACGAGATGGTCGACAGAGTCTGGCACCTGAGGTATGGCGGTCTTCTTCTGATCGAGATGCAGTTTTCCTGACGAACAGAGGACTGCGAATGAATCGTCAAAAAGCGTGGGAAATTGTACGCCTCGCTGGGGTTCGAGCTGGAATAACTCGCCAACTGTCGCCTCATGTCATGCGCCATTCATGCGCCACGCACATGCTCGAACATGGTGCAGATCTGAGAATTGTTCAAGAGATGTTGGGACATGCGACGATCTCGACGACCCAGGTGTACACGCGAGTGTCGCCCGAATTGCTTTTTCAGGTGTATAAAAAGTCTCATCCCAGAATGCGCCCAACATGAATCGTTCTCCGTCGCATCTTGCTCGACGCGCTGTATCGTCATGGTCTCGTGCGCAATTGAGCATCACTGAGATTGATCGAGTTCGAGAGATTCTTCTACCCGCTGAAATGAGTCTTTGGTTGCTTCAGCAGTCCAGAGACCAACGCCATTCAGTTGCGGTGTGGAACCGTTTTGTTGCTTCATATAATCACGCAACAATTGACGAACAACGAGCAGCTTTGTTGCACGACCTCGGCAAATCTAAGTCGAACGTGGGCTGGCTCGGGCGTATTGTTGCCACCCTCATTGGTGGTCGCACGAAAAACTTACAAAAGTATCTTGATCATGAACACGTGGGAGTTGAAATGTTGCAAGGGGTTTCGTCGGCGCGAACACTTGAGATCTTGTCGGGTACGGCTAGCGATAGTGCAGCGTTGGCAATATTTGCTGCCGACGATGCCTGAAAATAACTAGGCCTTTGGCAGGAGTCCAATTGCTGAGTGCGCACGCGCCAGTGTTGCAGCGGCAATCGTGCGTGCCCGAGAATCGCCAATTGCTAGGAGTCGCGTGAGTTCTGCTGGATCTGACATGAGTGCTTTGTAGCGCAAACGGATTGGCTCGAGTAAAGAAATAACAGCATCTCCGGCATCGGCTTTGAGTGGACCGTATTGCTGATATTGACTGAGGAGGGACTCGACGGGGGTAGCAGTGGCCGCCGAAAGTATCTCAAGCAGATTTGCTATACCAGGTTTCGTTGCAGCATCGTATCGAATGTCATTGTCACTGTCGGTCACAGCACGTTTGAATTTGCGCATGATTGTCTCGTTGTCGTCAAGCATGTAGATAATTCCGGCATCGGAGTGTGCTGACTTGGACATCTTTGATGTTGGGTCTTGAAGGTCCATCACGCGAGCCCCCATTTTGGGATGTACGGCGCGAGGAAGAACGAAGGTGTCTCCAAATCGGTGATTAAACCGAGTGGCGATGTCGCGCGTAATCTCGATGTGTTGGCGTTGGTCATCTCCGACCGGAACTTCCTGGGCGTCATACAACAAAATATCTGCGGCCTGAAGAGCGGGATACGTAAATAATCCTGCCGATACGAAGTCGGCTTCTCGTTTGGCGGCTTTGTCTTTGAACTGTGTCATTCGAGAAAGTTCGCCAAAGGAAACCGTGCACTCCATTACCCACGCCAATTCGCTGTGTTCGTGGATATGGCTCTGTACAAAGATTGTGGCTCGCAAGGGGTCGAGCCCAACGGCAAAGAGCATCGCTGCGAGTTCAAGAGTCTGAACACCTAATACCTTGGGCTGATCAGTCACCGTAAGGGCATGTAGGTCGACAATGCCATGAAACACCTCTGACTCGTGTTGACCTGAGACCCAATTGACGAGTGCTCCGAGGTAGTTGCCAAGGTGGACTGATCCGGTGGGCTGAATACAAGACAAGACTCGGGTCACCTCTGGAACGCTAGCAACAGTGGCACAGTCAGAGGTGGTTGATTCACTCTTTGTTGGGTCACGAGCACTACATTTGAGAGGTGGCATACGACGTGGCAACACCCCTCTATGAGGGACCCTTTGATTTGTTGTTGCACCTCATCTTGCGCGAAGAAGTAGACATCCACGAGATTTCATTAACGACTATCGTTGACGCTTTTTTGGCGGAACTTGTTCAAATGCAACAACTAGATCTAGATATTGCGACTGAGTTTTTGCTCATTGCTGCAACCCTCGTCGAACTCAAGGCGCGGCGTCTCCTGCCCGGAAAAGAAAACATCGACCTTGACGACGAACTAGCGCTCTGGGAAGAACGAGATGTCTTGCTGGCGCGGCTCCTGGACTGCAAAACCTTTAAGGATGTAGCTCGAGTTTTGAGCAAATTTGTTGACGATGCTGATCTGAGTTACCCACGTACCGTCGGACCAGATGACCGCTTTGATGGAGTTGTCCCTGATCTGTTGGAGGGGCTCACGATAGAGAAACTTCAAAAGGGTTTTGTGACTGCCATTACGCCAAAGAGGCCAGACGAAGTATCGATGTTGCATGTGTCTCCAATTCGCTTCACCGTTGCAGAAGCCGTGCAGAGATTGATGCAGACCTTGCCTTCGACTGGTCAAACGTCTTTAAGAAAACTCACAGCTGGTGTACATGAAAGACTTGATGTCATTGTTCAGTTTCTTGCGTTGCTCGAGATGTACAAACAGAACTACATCGAGTTAGACCAGGCAGAGAGATTTGGTGACATTCAAATTACTTGGACAGGAATCGGTCCAGAAGTGGGCGACACTGAGACCGACGCATACGAAGGATGACATGATGGACGCTGATTTAATACGAGCAATTGAAGCGATGGTTTTGGTCTCTCAAGAACCTGTTCGATCTGAGTTGATGGCACAGTTACTTGAACGGCCCGTTGTTGAGATTGAGCACATGTGTGAGCGACTTTCTGAGTCGTACGAACAAGCCGGCCACGGATTCGAACTAGCCAAAATTGCCGGAGGATGGCGCTTTCAGACACACCCTTCGATGTCGATGTATGTTGAGCAATTTTTACTTGACGGACAACGGGCACGTCTGTCGAATCCGGCTCTTGAGACTTTGGCGATTGTTGCGTATAAGCAACCAATTTCGCGCATGCAGATTGCATCAATCAGAGGAGTCGATCCAGATGCGGTATTGCGAACCCTGCATAGTCGCGGTTACGTCACGATTGTTAGCACCGACACAGGTCCAGGACAAGCCTCAATGTGGGGAACCACACAATTGTTTCTTGAAAAACTCGGTATTGCATCGCTGGCAGATATGCCAGAGATTTCTTCGTTTGTTCCTGACGCAAATATCATTGAAGCTCTTGAGAAAACGCTCAGTGGGTCGTTAGAACTTGAAGAAGAAGCCCCCTTGACATCTGACGCCCCAGACTGACGTGAACACATCCGCGCCGGGAGGCGCCACGCCGGAGAAGCCACTGTGGGAGCAAAATGCCTCCGACGAAGGGGAGCGCCTACAAAAGGTTCTTGCTCGTGTCGGATACGGCTCTCGACGAGTGTGTGAAGAGATCATTCAAGATGGCAGAGTCACCGTTAACGGTGTCGTGGCAATACTTGGCAAAAGAGTGTTGATTGATACCGATACGGTCGAAGTCGATGGGGTCACGTTGGGGGTTCGGCCCGGCTTGGTGTATTACTTGTTGAATAAACCAACAGGAGTCGTATCAACTGCCTTTGACACCCATGACCGTCAAACTATTTTAGAACTAGTGCCCGCAGAGCCTCGAGTTTTTTCAATTGGCCGACTCGACATGGAGACAGAGGGGCTGATCATCTTGACCAACGACGGTGATCTTGGCAATGTAATTGCGCATCCAAGCAGTGCGGTTGAAAAAGAATATGTTGCAGAAGTGCAGTGCGGTCCGCAAGGCGTGTCGCAAAGTGCGATTCGTCGTCTGCGCGTTGGCATCGAACTAGAAGATGGAATAACTGCGCCAGCAGAAGTCGGGCAACCAGAAAACGGCGTGCTGCGCATCACGATTCACGAAGGCAAGAATCGTCAGATTCGTCGAATGTGTGAAGAGGTCGGTTATCCCGTGCAAAGGCTTGTAAGAGTGCGCATTGGTCCGATTAGAGATCAGCACTTAAGTCCAGGTGAATGGCGTCATCTGACACATGCAGAGCTTCGATTATTGCGCGAGGCCGTGGCTATGGGAAAAGCAGGGGGTCGCCGTCAACCCCCACGGATACGATAAGAACGTGTCTCAAGAACTACATATCCCTCGTCATGCCAATGTGGTGGGCCTTGGGCTGATCGGTGGATCATTGTGTTTGGCACTCAAAGACAAAGGTTTTATTGTCCACGGCACTGATTCTGACATCACACGCGTTCACGTTGCTCTCGAGCGTGGCATCATCGACGACAACACGGTTTTCCCGACAGCGGATATTGGCTTTGTGGCAACTCCTGTCGCTGCAAGTGTTGATGCGATTACGCAGTTACTCGCCGATATGTCGGGCTTCGTGACGGACGTTGGTTCTGTCAAGAACGACATTGTTGCGCGCGTACAATCAGATCGTTTTGTCGGTGGGCATCCGATGGCTGGCTCAGAACTTGACGGTTTAGACGGTGCTGATGCAACCATGTTTGAATCAGCAGTGTGGGTGCTGACTCCGTCGCCACAGACATCTGACGCTGCGTTCGCAGCAGTAGCGGGGATCATTTCGCGTCTTGGTGCTGACGTCGTAGCGCTTCCTCCGCAAAAGCATGATGAACTTGTGGCGCTTATTAGTCATGTGCCGCATCTGACGGCTGCCACGCTTATGGGCCTCGCTGACGAACGCTCAGAAGAGCATCTCGCTCTGCTGCGGTTGGCGGCGGGCGGATTTAGAGACATGACCCGAATCGCGTCCGGACGAACTGACATTTGGCTGGATATTTGCCAACAAAATCGTCCAGCGATTGTGGCTGCTTTGGATTCACTGATTAATGGGCTGCAACACATTCGACAGGTCGTACAAGATGAGGACAGGCCGGCACTCATGGCTCACCTAGATCGAGCACGACAAGCTCGGATGAATCTGCCTTCTCGTGTTGGTCCGTCAACTGAGCTCGCAGAAGTTCGCATTCCGATACCCGATCGTCCTGGTGCAGCGGCAGACGTCTTTGCTTTGGCCGGAGAATTAGGGGTCAATATTTTTGACTTTGAAGTCGTGCATTCTCTTGAGGGAGACCGTGGCATCATCGTAATGGTTGTCGATAATCATCAAGTTGATTTATTTAAAGGCGGATTACTTGCGCGGACATTTCGTCCTGCCGTACACAGGTTGTCATGATGTCGTCAGTGCGCACTATCAATGCCTCGCGAACGCCTCTGGATTGCACTGTTCAGGTTCCGGGCTCAAAAAGCATTGCCAATCGAGCGTTGGTGTGTGCTGCGTTATCGCATGGTGAATCAGTTATTCAAAATATCCCTGATGGGGACGATACTTTTGCGATGCTCGATGCTCTCAAGGCAATGGGCTTGCCGTGCCAGGTGGCAAATAAACAAGTAACAGTTATCGGTGGTGACCTCGGTCATTCCGATGTCACCCTTAATGCTCGTCTTGCCGGAACAACATCTAGGTTTTTAACTGCAGTCGCCGCAGTGCGTGCTGGTGTTACGACGATTGATGGCGATGATGCTTTGCGTCGACGACCAATGAACGACTTACACGATGCGCTGGGACAGATTGGGGCCGATATCAGATATTCGGGTTCCAACGGACTGCTGCCTGTCACTCTTGGGCCAAACATTGTGAGAAGTGGCGTCGTGAGTATTCGTGGTGATATATCGAGTCAATTTATTTCGGCCCTGATGATGATTGGGCCAGTAATTGGGGGACTGACAATTCAGTTGACGTCACAGTTGGTGTCACGGCCTTATGTTGACATGACGCGAGTGGTGATGGAGTCTTTCGGCGCCCACGTCACGGTTTCTGAGAAAATAATTACGGTTCATGCGGATAGTTACAAGCCAACGCGTTTTGTTGTGGAGCCGGATTTTTCTTCGGCTGCTGTGCCCATAGTGGCAACAACTATCCGAGGTGGCACGATTCGTTTGACGGGATTAGGTCTGGCCACTACCCAAAGTGATGCATGCATCCTTGACATTGTTGAGCAGTCCGGAGCAATCGTTAAGCGCGATGGTGATGACATCGTGGTTACATCACAAATGGGGCAAGAATTACAGCCACTACAACTGCATCTCGGCGATTCGTCTGATCTCGTGCCGATTGTGGCGATGTTGTGTCTCAGGGCAACAGGCAAGAGTTCAATTGACGGAGTTGGTTTTATTCGAGCCAAGGAGAGCGATCGTCTAGGCGACTTGGCTCGTGAAGTCGTCAAGTTGGGAGGACGAATAGAAGTACTTCCAGATGGTCTAGAGATTCAAGGTGTTGACTCCTTAAGCGGCCAGACCATGAACACATACGACGACCATCGGCTAGCGATGGCATTTGCAGTGCTCGGAACAGTTGTCAGCGGAATAAGCGTCAACGACGCGGCCGTTGTATCGAAAAGTTGGCCAAGTTTTTGGCTCGACATGACACAGGTGCTTGGATGACTCAACTGTGGGCACTACCGTATTTGGAGTGGGCACAGAGACAGTCGTAGCGTTTGACGTTGATAAGACACTCACCACAAAAGATTGCGTATTGCCCTTTATGTCACTTGTGGCGGGTCGATTGTTTTTGGTGAGCGTCGTGCTCAGAAGTCCACTACAGGTGGCATCCTTGCTCAGACGCCAAGACAGGGATGGCCTAAAAAGGCTTTTTGTTCGTGCGGTTTTCAAGGGCAGGGATGCGAGTGAGATTGATGAACTCGGCGAACAGTTTGCGAGCGTTGTTCTAAAAAAGTGGATGCGCGCAGATGTCGCACAACGACTGCGGTGGCACCAAAAAAATGGTCACATTGTGCTGCTGGTGTCGGCATCACTCAATGCATACTTGGTTCCGTTAGCCAAGACAATTGGCGCAGAAGCAGTCTTGTGCACAACGCTTGAAGCAGATGAGAATGGCGTGCTCACCGGAAACCTCGTCGGCGACAATTGTCGTGCCCAACAAAAAGTGGATCGACTCGAGAGGTGGGCGCAAAATCGGGGGACTGCTGGAGATAATTGGCTCAGTGTCGCTTACGGCGATTCTCGTGGTGACTTGGAGATGTTGTCGTATGCCAAAGTTGGGCACAATGTCTCGCGGCAGATACTTGAGCCCGCATGCTAAGCGCACTACTTCGCGAAGCGCGTCCCAAGCAATGGGTCAAGAATATTTTGGTATTTGCCGCACCCGGAGCACTCGGAGTTTTGGGGCACTGGACATCGCTGGCTCCAACCCTCGTGATGTTTGGCGCGTTTTGTTTAACTGCGAGCGGAACCTACTTTTTAAATGACGTGCAAGATGTTGCCAATGATCGACTTCATCCGAAAAAAAGTCGGAGACCAATCGCGGCCGGAGAAATCCCAATACCGCTTGCTCGACTAATAGCGGCAGCACTATTGGTGGTCGGGCCGTTATTGGCAGCAACAACTCGACCGGCCGCTGGTGTGATCGTTGCGCTGTATGCGATCACAACAATTTCGTACAGCATGGGCTTGAAAAATATCGTGCTGCTGGATCTTGTGATCGTTGCATCGGGCTTTGTCTTGCGAGCGGTTGCTGGAGCGGTCGGTACGGATACACATATGTCTAAGTGGTTCGTCTTGTGTACGAGTTTTGGTTCTTTATTTATTATTGCCGGAAAACGTTTTGGAGAGATGCAAGAAATGGGCCAAGACGCTGGGCTTACTCGAGCTGCTCTCAAAGATTACTCAGAGACATTTTTACGAATGCTCGTCATCGTTGCATGTGGTGCGACCTTGCTTGCATACTGCCTTTGGGCCTTCGAAAGTGCAGAGGCGCTTTCGACGAATTTCCCATATTTTGAACTATCAATCGTTCCTATGGCGCTGAGTGTTTTTAGATATTTAATGGTGATTGAGCAAGGTAAAGCGTCGGCGCCAGAAGATGTTTTTGCCACAGACAGAGCGATTCAAATGTATGGAGCCGTTTGGTTGATTGTCTATGGACTGGGTATATACGCCAGTTGACAGGCTCGACAATCAGCGCGTTTGTTGTCTCTTTGTCTCATCCAATAGCACGCCTAATGTGCGCGTAGCCGTCGCATCCCACGTGAGCGACTTGGCATGCATCAGTGCTCCGTCGGACAAGATCTTTTGAAGTGGTGGTTCAAGTAAGACTCGCAACACAGCCAACCCAAGATCATCAAGAGTAGGCGCAATCAGTCCGCTGACGTTATGTCTTACTGCTGCACGATGCCCGTCATTATCAAGCACAACACACGGTGTACCGCATGCGGCGGCTTCGGTTATTGTCATTCCCCAGCCCTCTGAGTGAGATGCGCTTGTCAATAGCCATGATGACTGATAGAGCGAGACGAGTTCTTGATTCGATATATGCCCGAGCAGCGAGACTTGCTGCGTGAGACCCAAGTCGTCAATGAGATCTTGCAACTCTGCTCGCTGTGGTCCGTCTCCGACGATCACAAGACGAGCTTCCGGTAGTTGTTGCGTAATAATTTTCATCTGTTTGATGAGTGCGTCGAATTGCTTGACAGGAGCCAGCCGTCCCACTGCACAGATAAGCGGCCACGACGATCGCGGCGTTGCATTCAGGCTTGTGAAAGAAGCGTCGATGCCCGGAGCAATCACATGAACGAGGTCTGGTCTGTAGCCGTGGCTCAAGAGATGATCACTCGTGGCGGGCGCAAGCGTAATGACCGGATGTGCTTTGTAGAACGGTGGCGCAATCGTGCCTTCAAGTAATCGGCCAAAGGGAGCAAGTGGCGCTGGCAGTGATTCTTTCCACATATCAGTGTGAATGTGATGTAGCCACGTGACATGTGGACGCCGTGCCCATAACGATGAAAACCATGGGACTCCATTCCAAATCTCTATGACGGCGTCGTAGTGGTGCTTGCTCAATAGTTGGTGGGTGATGACGCGCGGAAACACGCCGTATCTGCCTGCTCGTTGTTCTACCTGATACCCATTTCGTTCAAACTCACGACTCCGCGATGCACTTGATGTTCGATGCGCGATTTGTAGGCCTGTGCTCGCCCAACGGGAAAAAACCTGATCCGCATGCACCTCGGAGCCTCCAGCATCTGGATCGTCCAGATCTCGCCAGGCAAAACTGGCAATCTGATGCACGCCGAGGCCCTGTAGCTCTGTGGAGATCATCTCTAGCGTTGGCTGGATTGATTGGGGATTGACCGTGGGCTCAGGCATGTCCTTTCTATACTAGGAATCTCCATGAAGCAGACAGGTGAACGCCCCCTCAAGGACAGTACGCCGGCGGCACTTTTGGCCCTTCATGACGCTGGGTACCGAGAAATCCGCGCCAGGATCACGTCAGGAGTCGTGCTTGACGTGGGTTGTGGCGTCGGAGATGAGTCAATTCGCCTAGCGGTGGGTGACAGCGTGGTGCTCGGCATTGATTATGACGCTGACACCGCTGCGATGGCTCGCGGAAATGGCGTCCATGCAACGTGCGCCGATGGGTCGATTTTGCCCCTGCGGACTGCAAGCATTGATGCAGTGTGTTCGAGCCACATCATCGAGCATTTCGTCGATCCAGAGCCGCATGTGGCAGAAGTTGCTCGAGTAACTAAAGATGACGGAGCAGTATTTTTCTTGACGCCCAACGAACCCGCTGATTTTGAGAATCCCTTTCATGTTCACTTGTTTACTCCGTCGTCTCTACAGACAATGTTGCGGAAACACTTTGCGGATGTTGAAGTGATGGGTCTTGATGGCGACGACATCGTGCATGCTGATTTCGACACTCGGCGTCAGACCGGAAAAAGACTGTTGGCTCTTGATGTATTTGGTTTACGCAAAAAGTTGCCTAGATCGTGGTATATCGCGCTTCATGCGTTTGGGCGCAGAGTGGTATATCCGTTCACGAATCGGCATACCTCAGATGGTCCAGCTATCACGGAGAAAAATTTTTTCGTAACACCAATACTTAGCGACAAAACTCTCGTACTTTTTGCCATCGCAAAAAGACCCGTACGGTCACGCTGACATCATGAGACAAAAACTCTCTGGTTGGGGTCGCACCGCGTGGTCGTATTCTGACGTAGTTACTCCTTCGTCGTCGCAGGATATTTCTGCCGTCATTGCAGCGCCTCAACACCGTGGAGTTATTGCCCGAGGACTCGGCCGTTCGTACGGAGCGGCGTCACAAAATGCGGGCGGAACTGTTATCGAAATGGCAAACGACGAGGCGTCACCTATTGCGCTTGATCCTCGTACCGGAGTCGTGACAGCAGGAGCAGGAGTCAGCATTGATGCTTTGCTCAAGTACTGCGTGCCGCGTGGATGGTTTGTTCCTGTGACGCCCGGAACCCGCTTCGTGACAATTGGCGGGGCAATTGGTTCTGATATTCACGGCAAGAATCATCACGTTGACGGAAGTTTTGGTGCTCACGTGCTGTCGATGCGAGTGATGTTGTCAACGACAGAGATCATTGAATTGTCACCGTCGATTCGGCCCGATTGGTTTTGGGCAACTATCGCAGGTATGGGCTTGACTGGGATTGTCATTGATGCAACATTTCAAATGTTGGCAATTTCTTCATCAATGATGCACGTTGAGACAGAGCGACTACAGAACTTTGACGCTCTCATTGCGGCAATGGGATCATCCAGTGACGATGATGGTTACCGGTATTCAGTTGCATGGGTCGATCTTTTGGCAAGTGGCTCGTCACTGGGGCGTGGCGTTCTTAGCAGGGGGGAGCATGCAACGCGGGATCAGGATTCGCGCTCAGAGCCCCTGGTGTATAACCCAAAAGTGAGGGTGTCAGCGCCACCTTGGGTTCCAAACGGTGTAATCAATAAGTTGTCAATCAAGGCGTTTAACGAAGCGTGGTATCGCAAGGCTCCACGACGACGCACCGAAAGCATTGAGTCAATAGCAGGATTTTTTCACCCTCTTGATGGAGTTCGTCAATGGAATCGGCTGTACGGGTCGCAAGGCTTTATTCAGTACCAGTTCATCGTGCCGCTCGATCAAACTGATGTTCTGCGAACAGTCATTGGTCAATTTGCTGATGCCGGTGTCGCTTCGTTTTTGGCTGTTCTCAAACGAATGGGCGAATCGAATCTGGCGCCGATGTCTTTTCCGACAGCCGGCTGGACATTGACGTTGGACATAGCCGCCGGTGCGCGTGGCTTGCCAGAATTGTTATCAGCCGTCGACACAGTGGTACTTGATGCTGGAGGGCGACATTACTTGGCTAAAGATGCGCATGTATCACCGGGGGCCGTTCGCAAAGGTTACGACCGCTTTGAAGAATGGAAAACCATTCGAAATGAAATGGACCCAACAGGTGTTTGGAAAAGCGATTTAGGTCGACGGTTGGGTTTAGTCGATCCATGAAACACAACAAGGGAGAAAAGTTATGAAAAACGGGCTTGGCGTTGCGCAAAGCATCGTGTTGTTTGGCGGCACGAGCGATATTGGGCAGGCAATCGTCTCAGACTTGCTTCGCCCCGGGGTGGCACATGTTGTGTTGGTGAGTCGCAATATCGAGGAAGCAGATCGTTTCGGTCAAGACATTACGCAGCGGTATCCAGATATCGATGTTCATCATGTTCGATTCGACGGTCAAGATGCAGCCGCAATGACGCGTGTGGTGCAAGAAGTCGTTTCGCTTGTTGCAGATATTGATGTTGTGATTGTTGCTCAGGCATTGCTTGGCGACGGAATTGATTTCTTACAGAATCCACACGAGGCAATACCACTCGCAACGGTTAATTTCACGGCGACCATGACGCTATTGCTCGCTCTTGGACACCAAGTCAACCAGCAGGGATACGGGCGCATCGTCTTGTTGTCGTCTGTTGCGGGAGAACGTGTACGGCGCAGTAATGCGGTGTATGGCGCAACCAAGGCTGGTATTGATGCTTTCGCGCTTGCGCTTGATCATGAGTTGTCGTCAGGTGGCGGCTCAATTCTTGTTGTTCGTCCGGGTTTTGTGACAAGCAAGATGACAACCGGAATGCAAAAAGCCCCGTTCAGCGCTACGCCCGCAGCGGTAGCCAAAAGTGTTGCACGGGCTATTGACTCAAACGCACGTATTATCTGGACCCCGAGCATTCTGCGTTGGGTTTTTATGGTGTTTCGACACCTACCAACAGCGTTGTGGAGAAGGATGCCGTTTTAGACAGAATCTTGGCTAGTGATGTTCGTGACCACGACTCTTTTGCGTTTCACGATGTCACGCAAACCCCAGCGAGTGACGCGCCATAACGCCTCGGTCACAATTGACTGATTCATTTTTGATGACCCAGTCGTTCTTTCTCTAAAGACAATCGGTATCTCGACAATCCGAGCGCCTGCGCGAACCAGTGTGTACGTCGTCTCGATTTGAAATGTATATCCATCGGATTTGGTCTTAGTGAGCCCGAGACGGTCAACGGTGTCAGCGCGAAATGCGCGAAAACCAGATGTGGCATCGTTGATCGCTAAGCCCAGAACTAAGGCGACATAGCGGTTTCCCCATCTAGACAAAAACAGACGGTTACGAGGCCAGCCAATGATTCCGCCGCCGGGAATATATCGAGAACCAATCGCGAG
>CANLAH010000016.1 GCA_947488685.1 Acidimicrobiaceae bacterium
AAACCCACCAGCAACCACGCCAGCAACCACGCCAGCAACCACGCCAACTTTGCCAAGTCTTGGAGTTATGCCTGGGGCTGGCGATCCAACCGCTCTTACTTGCGCAAAAGGTGGAACCTGCAAGGTGGGAGACATTGGTCCTGGTGGTGGCAAAGTGTTCTATGTAGCACCCACACGACAAGCATGGGGAACTTACTTAGAAGCAGCTCCAACTGATTACGAAGTAAATGGCTTGAGCGCAAGCCTTGTATGGGGTTGCGATGGGATCTCTACGGAGGCAATGGCTACAGCGATCGGTACCGGAAAAGCCAACACAGCCACGATTCTTTTAGGGTGCACAATGGCTGGTATTGCTGCTGATGTCGCCGACAAATACTCCACAAGTACGGCTGCTGCAGGTCAATGGTTCTTGCCATCTAGAGATGAGCTAAACGAATTGTGCAAGTACGCACGCCAGACCAATCAGGCAGTGGGCGGCGACACGGTTTGTAGCGGAGGGCTCTTACGCACTGGTTTTGCCGCTGTCTACTACTGGAGTTCTTCTGAGAGCTTCGCGAACGGCGCGTGGGGTCAGAATTTCTACAACGGGGATCAGAGCCTCGGCTACAAGAACAACTCCTTCTACGTGCGTCCAATGCGGGCTTTTTGATCTATTTCTCTATTTCTCTATTTAAATTTTTCTGCCGTCAGGCAGAAAAATTTTTTTTGAGATCTAGCCTCGCTTCATAAATTCATGGCGCGTGAGCCCACGCCAATAGCCTTAATGCAGATGATGCACGATTTGTCGTCGAACTTGGCATCATTCAGCGATAAGCATGTTCGCACATGTGACTCAGTGCTCTAACCTCAGAGGATGAGTTCTTTGACATCTGACCCCGTGCAGCAGTTTCGACTAGATAACAAGGTTGCCCTTGTGACGGGGGCATCGTCTGGGTTGGGGGCACGTTTCGCCAAGGTCTTGCATGCAGCCGGAGCGACTGTGGTGATAACTGCTCGTCGCAAAGACCGGCTTGATGGTGTAGCGGCTGAGCTGCCTGGTGCGATTGTTATTCCGTGTGATTTAGCCGACTCTGTTCAAAGAGAAAATCTGATTGCTCAAACTATTGCGCAATGTGGTCGCATTGATGTGCTTGTGAATAACGCAGGACTTGGCCACACCTTGGGAGTCGAGAACGAAACTCTCGAACAGTTTCGTGAAGTCATGGAGATCAACACAACTGCGGTATGGCACTTGGCAAAATTGTCTGGTGTTCATATGGTGCAAAACGGCAGCGGAAGTATCGTCAATGTTGCGAGCATGCTTGGACTCGTCGGCTCTACTCCTGTGAAGCAGGCAAACTATTGCGCAAGTAAAGGTGCAGTGATCAGTTTGACGCGAGAACTAGCACTTCAGTGGGCACGCAAAGGTGTGCGTGTCAATGCATTGTGTCCTGGCTGGTTTTTGACCGAGATGACAGCGGGTATGGATACAGATGAAGGGTCACAAAGATACATCGCTCAGAATTCTCCGATGCCAAGACTCGGTGAAGAACATGAACTAGATGGTGCACTGCTATTTCTTGCGAGTAATGCGTCATCGTTTATGACTGGACAGGAACTTGTCATTGATGGTGGTTGGACTGCTCGATGAGCACTGAGTCTCCAGAGACACCACTGGCTCTTTCTGCGCGTCAAGTACTGGCATCGCCTGCCGTATCGGCATTTTTAGTTTCTCAGTTCATCATCACTGTTGGCGTCATGGTGCAAGCGGCGACGCTGGGCAAACACGTTTTTGATATCACTGGAAATGAAGTCGATATTGGCTGGCTCGGGTTGGCTGAATTTTTGCCCGCCGCAGCACTTGTGTTAGTGACCGGAATCATTGCCGATCATTTCAATCGCAAGTACGTTGCGATCATCGGGCTAATCGGCGAGATGTTGTGCTCGGTTGCCCTTGTGTTATATGCACGATCAGATCCGACGTCCACGACACCAATGTTTATAATCGCCGTGTTCTTTGGAGCATCTCGTGCGTTTATGGCGCCAAGTATTCGATCAATCGCCCCGATGATTGCACCAGCAGGCGGACTGCCGCGCGTGGTAGCGATGTACAGCGCAACGTGGACAGGTGCAGTAATTGTCGGACCAGCAGCAAGCGGGTTCTTGTACTCCATCGATCCGAGTGTGGCGTATGGGACATCTGCGGTTTTAATCTTTGTCGGCATTTTGTTGTTAACTGGCGTTGCAGTGCCGCACGATCTTGCGCGACAAAAAGCAGCCGAACGCCCGACCATCAAACATGCTCTTGAAGGTTTGCAATTTGTGCGGCGTACACCGATCTTGTTGGCTGCGATTTCCCTTGATCTTTTTGCCGTTCTCTTTGGCGGAGCAATTGCGTTGTTGCCAGTAATCGCCGAAGAACAGTTACATGTCGGGGATATTGCCTACGGTTGGTTGCGTGCCGCCGGTGGTATTGGTGCGGCGTCAATGGCGATCTTTTTGGCCATGAAACCCATTACGCGCAATATCGGCAAAGTGCTGCTGGCAGTAGTCGGACTTTTTGGAGCAGGAACAATCGTTCTTGGTACAACACATATCTATGCGGTGGCTTTTTTGGCTGTGGCCGTCGTGAGTGCTGCTGACATGGTGAGCGTTTTTATTCGCGGTTCTCTTGTGCCACTTGTGACTCCAGATGAAAAACTCGGAAGAGTCATGGCTGTTGAGAATGTTTTTATTGGTGCGTCGAACGAACTTGGTGCATTTGAGTCTGGATTAGTAGCGAGTGCTATTGGCACACCAGCCACAGTGGTGGGTGGTGGGATAGCAACTCTTGCCATTGTGGGTGTGTGGTGGTTCGGGTTCCCGTCTTTGCGAGATGTCGACAGATTTGAGGATCTCGAACTGGCATAATGGTATCTATGGTTCCGGGTCGACTTGTTGTTCGAACAGCGTGCACACTTGATTGTCCAGATACCTGTTCTCTTGATGTGACTGTTCAAGACAATGTCATTGTCGATATTGATGCTGCTACCACAGGCGATATCAATGGTTTTACTGCAGATTTTATTTGTCGAAAAGTGAAACAAAGCGTAAAGCGCGTGCACTCAGACGCCAGACTGACAACGCCATTGATTCGAACTGGACCCAAGGGGAGTGGACAATTTCGAACTGCATCGTGGGATGAAGCAATAGAACTTATTGCTACAAAAACAAAAACTGCGATCACCGAACACGGTGTTGACAGTGTCTTTGGATACTTGTACAACTCTTCTTCTGGAGTGCTCGAGAGTTCTGGCGCAATGGTGGAGTTGTTTGCGCGTTTAGGTTGTCCAGAAATTGAGCACAATATTTGTGCGGCCACTTTTGGGGCCGCTTGGCAACAGGTATACCCAGGCATGGACGCCGCTGATCCGATGCATATGGAATTTTCGCAACTTGTTGTGATTTGGGGGGCGAATCCCACGGTTTCTAATACTCATTTGTTGCCAGTATTGACCGAGTGTCAGGCGCGTGGCGGAACAGTTGTCGTGATAGATCCGCGTCGCACAGGGGTGGCTGAGCGCGCTGACATGCATGTGCCGTTGCTTCCGGGGACTGACGCCGTGTTCGCACTGGCGATTGCTCGTGAGCTTGAGCGCCGACAGGTACTAAACACTGGATTCATTGCGCAACACACCAAAGGGGCAGATCAGTTTTTGGATGCTGCCCGAGAGTGGACCTTGGCAGCAGCAGCACTTGAGTGTGGACTTGATGAAAATACTATTGTCGCGCTGGTCGATTTGATTGCAAAAAAGTCACCCGCAATGTTGCGCGTCGGGTGGGGAATCGAACGAAATCGCAACGGTGGTAGCGGCATGCTGGCAGTACTCGGACTATGGGCTCTTGCCGGACACTTTGGTCAACGCGGAAGTGGGATTGTCGCGAGTACTTCTGCAGCTTCACAAGAGCCAATGCTGCAGAAAATACCAGTTGTCCAAAGTTCACGCACAAAAATAAACATGAATCATGTCGCTCGGTATTTGCTAGGCGATATAGATGGCCAAACTCCTGTCAAAGTTTTTGTCGTGCAAGGTGCGAATCCGGCTGTTACTGCTCCAGATCAACATCGCATCACTCGTGCGCTAGAGCAAGAGAACCTATTCACGGTTGTACATGATCAAGTGCTCACAGATACTGCCATGTATGCAGACGTTGTGTTGCCCGCTACTACACAGTTTGAGGTTGATGATATTGCGTCTAGTTATGGAACATTTACACTGCAGCGCGTGCGCAAAGTGATTGAGCCGGTTGGCGAGAGCCGTAGCAATACAAATCTCGCACTCTCATTGGCTGCCGCAATGGGGATCAAACTACTGACGCCCACTGCTGACGAGTTTGGCATTAGTGACATAGTCACATTGCGTTCTGGAGACGAACCAATTCAGTTCAAAACAACTTTTCCAATGCACAGTCGAGCAGTGTTATTTGATGAGTCAAGTGAACTTGCTTTGCCAGCGCCACACCGCATCACACAAGATAAAAATTATCCACTTATTATGTTGTCGCCAGCAACATCACGCACTATTAATTCGATGTTTGCCGAATTTGACCCACCAGATTCGGTTGTCACTATTAATCCAGAGGATGCCTCGTTGCGGCATATCACTACCGGCACAAGAGTGACCGTGCATAACGCACTCGGCGTAGTTGCACTTGACTGTGTTGTTTCGGATCGTGTGCGACGTGGCACTTGCGAGATTCCAAAAGGTCTATGGCGCCGACATACTGAGAGCGGAAACGTCAGTAATGCGTTGATTTCAGATGACATCAATGATTTGGCTGGCGGGGCGTGCTTCAATGAAGCTCGTGTCCAGATAACGAAGGAGTAATCGTGTCCAAAAAAGAAAAACGTAGAATCATCGATGAATTTAAAGAATTTATTAATCGCGGAAACGTGGTTGATCTTTCAATTGCTTTCGTTATGGGAGCGGCATTTAAGACGGTGATTGATGCCTTTGCTGGCAATGGCAAAGATGCTCCCGGCATACTTGGTGGGCTGTTAGGTGCACTATTTGGTGGTTCACAGCCCGACTTCAGCAAAAAAGTTCTGACTGTTAATGGGAGTGATATTCCGTTCGGAGCATTTGCTACGGCGGGGCTCAACTTTATTTTCGTTGCGGCCGGATTGTTTGCGATAGTCAAGGTGTATAACAAGTTTCGAACTGGACAACCGATACCAAGTACGAATGAGATTCTGTTAGAAATTCGTGATGAACTGCGAACTCGAGATATTGGGCAGAAATAACGTGGAACTGGCGCCAAAACTGGATTGACTTGGGCAGTCATGCGCGCATCAACTATTCGTGTTCTCGCTCTGGTCATTGTTTTGGGTGCTTGCTCATCGGGTGGGTTCGGCGGGTCGAGCGGCGACACCCTTGGCGGTGTCGGCAATATTCCCGGAAATGGCTTCAGTGATGGCGGACTTGCGACCGATCTTGTCAACACAATTGACTACCCCGAAGTTGACGGCCCAGTTCTTGCCGAGAAGATAAAAGGCAATCGAATTATTATTATTGGGGATTCAATTTTGGCTGGCACAGCATCGCGGTACGGCGGGTCAATGTGCTCAAAGTTGGTGCCAATGGGTTGGCGTGTTGCGGTTGAGGCAGAGACGGGTCAGTCAATTAATTTTGGCAGAAAAGTGTTAAAGGCGCGTATCTACGATGGATGGGATGCAGCGGTTGTATTTTTGGGAACAAATGTCGGAGGTCGGATCTCAGATTTTCGGACAGACTTGATAGCGATTGTCAAGTCTCTTGCGCCACGTCCAACACTTTTGGTGACGACAAGTGCATTCCGAGATATACAAAATGAAGTGAACGCTGAGATTCGGTCCGTTGCTGCGGATAATAAATCAGTGACATTGCTTAATTGGGAAGAAATTTCAATGACTAATGGCGTCTTGAATAAGGATCGGGTCCATCCAACAAATGCAGGCCGAGCCGTGCTTGTTGAGGCAATCAGTCGGGCTATTGGTACACCAGAGACCAAGGGCGGGAAGTGTTTGGATTCTGAATTTGTTGATGACTCACTCGAACCTGGCGTGATTGCCCCAACCACAACATTGATGACCACTGAGACCACCACAACATTGATGACCACTGAGCCAACTGTCACTGATGTCGCATCCACAACAACCGTGGCGCCAACAACAACCGTGGCGCCAACAACAACCGTGGCATCCACAACAACATTGACGAAGACGCCATAAACGGTGCGACGCACGGCAGAATAGAGACATGCTTCAAGTCCAATCTCTGACCGTCGAAATCGGTGGCCGTAATGTGGTGGAGGCGGCATCCTTCACGGTGATGGCTCGCGACAAGGTAGGTCTTGTTGGGCGTAACGGTGCCGGTAAAACAAGCTTGTTTAAAGTTCTAGGCGGTGAGTCTGAGTCGTCTGGCGGAAAAATTACTCGCAGTGGTGGTTTTGGGTATTTGCCTCAAGACCCTCGAATTGCTGGCGTGTTAGATGGTCGCACCGCTATCACGCACATCTTGAGCGGACGCAATATTGATGCCGATCTAGAGCGTCTTGAAAAAATGCGTATTGCCATGGAAGAGACTCCAGATGAGCGCACCATCGCCAAGTTTGCGCGTCTCGAAGATGAGTTTCGCATGAAAGGTGGATATTCCGCAGAGGGTGATGCGCGCTCGATAGCGGCAGGTCTCGGACTGGTCGCCGATCGACTCGACCTATCACTTGGCGTGTTGTCAGGAGGAGAACGTCGGCGTGTCGAACTGTCGCGAATATTGTTCGCCGGAAGCGATGTGTTGTTGTTAGACGAACCCACGAACCATCTTGACGTTGATGCAAAAATGTGGCTACTGAATTTCTTGCGAAACTATCGTGGCGCACTTTTGGTAATTAGTCATGACCTTGAATTGCTTGACGAAGCGATTACTCGCGTTTTGCATCTTGACCGCCCCGATGAAGATGGCGTTGGTGAAATTGTGGAATATCGCGGAACGTATTCGCAGTACAAACGATCACGTGCCGAAGACGAATCACGAGCAGAACGTAAAGCGATGTTGCAATCCAAAGAAGTCGCGCGTTTGCAGACAGTGGTCGATCGTTTTGGCGCAAAAGCGAGCAAAGCGACAATGGCGCACAGTATCGAAAAACGCATTGCCCGAATTGAAGGTGAGTCCACTGGGGTGCGAGCAAAAGATCGCCAAATTCGTGTGAAGTTTCCTGATCCACCTCAAAGTGGTATCACTGTTATTGAGGCGCATGGACTCTCAAAACATTATGGTGGTCCTCCAATTTTTGAAGACGTCTCATTTGATCTTGGTCGCAGCGAAAGATTGCTCGTTCTCGGACTGAACGGTGCGGGAAAGACGTCGCTGTTGCGTATTTTGGCAGCAGAAACTCAGCCAAACTCCGGAACATTTGAGTGGGGTCATAACGTGTGTGCTGGCTATTACGCCCAAGAGCACGACAATCTCAACGTGCATGAATCGTTGCTTGACCATATGCGCCGTGAAGCACCATCAGACACCGGTCTCACAGAAACACAATTGCGGGGTTTACTCGGCATGTTTGGATTACAGGGAAGCAAAGTGTTTCAAGAGTCAGGCACCTTGTCAGGTGGAGAAAAAACCAAGTTGGCGCTTGCGATGTTGATGGTCGGTAGAAATAATGTTCTGCTACTTGACGAACCAACCAACAACCTTGATCCCTTGAGTCGCGAGGCGGTTGCTGAATCTCTCATGAATTGGAAGGGCTCAATAATCATGGTGAGTCACGACACAGATTTTGTAAAGAGCCTGAAACCAACCAAGGTTTTGTTGCTGCCAGACGGCCAACTTGACTATTTCAATGATGAATGGCTCGATCTCGTCAGCCTTGCTTAGCCAACAGTAAGACCTGATACCGTCTGCATCATGAAAATTGGCATATTTGGCGGAACAGTAAATGACGGAACAATTGATGACATGGTCGCTGAGGCGCGCAGTGCCGAGGTAGATGGTTTTGCTAGTTATTGGGCGCCACAGATCTTTGGACATGACGCATTGACTGCTCTTGCAATTGTTGGACGCGAGGTTCCGCGTATCGAACTTGGAACGAGCGTGGTGCCGACATATCCACGGCATCCGATGATGTTGGCACAGCAGTGCCTGACGGTGAACGCTGCATCGAACGGACGTCTGACACTTGGGATTGGTTTATCGCACAAGGTTGTGATCGAAAACATGATGGGAATGTCTTTTGATAAACCCGTGCGGCACCTCAAGGAGTATTTGTCAGTGTTGATGCCCCTCGCGCACACGGGTGCTGTTTCGTTTAACGGCGAGGTGTACAAGTCGCATGCATCGGTCAATGTCAAAGGAAGTTCTCCGTTTGGAGTTGTAGTCGCCGCGCTTGGTCCTCAAATGCTCAAAGTCACAGGTGCTCTTGCAGACGGAACGTTGACATGGTGCACCGGTCCAGACACTTTGCGAACACTCACTGTGCCCACAATCAACGAAGCAGCAGATGCAGCAGGCAGACCAAAACCGCGCGTCATTGCTGCATTGCCTGTGTGCGTGACAAATGATAAAGCGGCAGCAATGGATCGTGCTGCAAAAGTATTCGTGATTTATGGCCAACTCCCAAGTTATCGAGCAATGCTTGACCACGAAGGAGTCGCGGGTCCAGCCGATATCGCCATCATTGGGACGCAATCAGAGGTGCAAGATCGCATTCATGCGCTCGGCGATATTGGCGTGACAGATTTTGCGGCCGTTGAATTTGGTGCGACGCCTGATGAAATCAGTAATACCCGTGCCGCAATAAAGGGTCTTCTGTAACGAGCACAATATGCCCTACAGCGACTATAAATCTCTTTCAGTCACGCTTGTAGAGGGCATCGCAACAGTGGTGATTGATGCGCCACCGATCAATATATTCTCGCTTGACTTGTACACCGAGATGGTGAGACTCAGTGACCAGCTTGGCGCTGACAATGCCGTACGTGTTGTCGTCATGCGGTCGGCTAACCCTGAGTTTTTCATTGCACATTTTGATGTAAACCTGATCTTGATGTTTCCGGGTGATTTGCCTGCTCCAAAAGTACTCAATGATTTTCATCGGATGTGTGAGAATTTTCGCACAATGCCAAAAGCAACTATCGCCGTGATCGAGGGTCGCGTGGGCGGCGGCGGAAGCGAACTAGTGAGTAGTTTTGATATGCGATTTGCTCTTGCTGGCAAGGCCATCTTTAATCAACCAGAAGTTGCTCTCGGGATCCTGCCCGGTGGTAGCGGAACAGTGCGTTTGCCGCGCTTGATTGGTCGTTCGCGTGCGCTTGAAGTCATTCTGGGGAGCGATGACATTGATGCACACACTGCTGAGCAGTGGGGTTGGGTGAACAGAACACTCGACACAAATGAGTTATGGCCATTTGTCAATAACTTGGCGCGGCGTATTGCATCGTTTCCGCCCCAAGCAGTTGCCGAGGCCAAGGCTGCTGTCTTGCGTGCTGAGCACAACATCGAAACAGAACTGTTGCAAGAAGGTGCTGGTTTTAATCGTCTCCTTGGTGACCCGCGTGCGCAAACAGCAATGCGAAACTTTCTGGAGCGAGGTGGTCAAACCCGTGATGGCGAACTTCGAGTCGGAGCCTTAGCCGACGAAATAAACGACTAGAGAATTGTTACCTGAGACTTATGGGAGTGCCGTGTTCGGCGGCAACTACTTCGAAAAAGTCATTACCTTTGTCGTCGACAACGATAAAAGCTGGAAAATCTTGTACTTCTATTTTCCAGATGGCTTCCATGCCCAGTTCTGCATATTCCAAGACTTCAACTTTGGTAATGCAATCTTGAGCAAGACGTGCAGCAGGCCCGCCAATTGATCCGAGATAAAATCCACCGTGAGTCTGACATGAGTCAGTGACTTGTCGTGATCGGTTTCCTTTTGCCAACATCACAAAACTTCCACCGGCTGCTTGAAATTCAGAGACATAACTGTCCATTCGGCCTGCCGTTGTTGGACCGAATGCACCCGATGCCATGCCTGTGGGCGTCTTGGCCGGACCTGCGTAATACACGCAGTAGTCCTTCATATATGACGGTAGCCCGTCGCCAGCGTCGAGGCGTTCTTTGAGTTTTGCGTGAGCAATATCGCGTGCAACTACCAACGGACCCGTCAACATCACACGAGTCTTGATGGGATATTTGCTGAGCGTGGCACGGATCTCTGACATTGGTCGGGTGAGGTCAATGCTGACGACTTCGGTAGCAAGGTCTTCGTGAGTGATGTCTGGCAGAAAACGCGCGGGGTCTGTTTCGAGTGCTTCTAAGAAAATTCCGTCGCGGGTAATTTTTCCGAGCGCCTGACGATCAGCACTGCAGGAGACTGCAAATGAAACGGGGCAACTTGCACCGTGCCGTGGGAGGCGAATCACGCGAACATCGTGACAAAAGTATTTACCGCCGAATTGTGCACCAATTCCGGTTTGCTGCGATAGCGATAGCATTTTTTGCTCTAGTTCGAGATCTCGAAAAGCGTGACCAGTCGCATCACCGCTTGTTGGAAGTGAGTCAAGATAGCGCGCACTCGCTAGTTTTGCAGTTTCGACACATTGCTCGGCAGATGTTCCGCCGATGACGACTGCAAGGTGATACGGCGGACAGGCTGCAGTGCCAAGAGTTTGCATTTTTTCAAAGACCCAGGGGAGTAGGGCCTTTTCATTGAGCAATGCCTTGGTCTCTTGGAAAAGGTAACTCTTATTGGCAGAGCCACCACCTTTTGCCAAAAATAAGAATTTGTATTCATCGCCGTCAGTTGCCGCAATTTTTATTTCGGCTGGCAAGTTGTTTCCGGTATTGACTTCTTCATACATCGAGATGGGTGCCATTTGGCTGTATCGCAAGTTGCTTGTTTGGTAGGTGTTGAATACGCCCCGAGCGATTGCTGCTTCGTCGCCACCACCAGTCAAAACGAACTGTCCTTTTTTGGCTTTAATGATTGCAGTCCCAGTGTCTTGGCACATTGGCAACACACCACCTGCCGAGATGCTTGCATTTTTTAAGAGATCAAGAGCAACGAAGCGATCATTGGCGCTTGCTTCAGGATCTTTCAAGATGTCAGCGAGTTGTTGGAGATGACTTGATCGCAAGAGATGTGCAATATCACGCATCGCGATTTCAGTGAGTGCAGTAATGGCCTGGGGTGTGACCTGAAGGAAAGTCCCAGCCGTAGTCTCGATAGTGGACACACCCTCTGTCGAGATCAGTCGATACGTGGTGGTATCAGGTCCAAGTGGGAAGATGTCGGCGAAGGCGAATTCGAGCATGCCCCTACGCTAGAGCGCAGAGTGGTCAACGCAGTGTCGGATCAATCGGCCAAGGGTGTTTGGGGTAACGACCCGCCATGTCTTTGCGCACTTGAGACCACGAACCAGTCCAAAACCCTGGCAAGTCGGAGGTGACTTGGATGGGGCGATCAGCAGGTGAGAGCAGTTGAACCTTGAGAGCGACAGCGTTGTTCATCACGCACGGATGGGTGAGGAGCCCAAAGAGCGATTGCACTCGAATCGCAATGGTGGGTGCGTCAGGTTCAGAGTAATCAATTGTCACGGTGCGACCGGTTGGTGGTTCGAACACGGCTGGGGCGAGCGTGTCGAGCTCGATGCCGGCGTCCCACGACAGCAAAGCGTGCAATGCCATGCCAATATCAATGTGGGCAAGATCTGCATTGCTGGTACAGCCTGACAGAAATGGCTCGAGCCAATCTGAGATTGTTGCAAGCAATGCAGAGTCGCTGACATCTGGCCAAGCATCAGAATTATGGTGACGCATAAACATGATGCGTTGTTGAAGTGAGCGAACATCGCTATCAAAATTAAGTGGCGAGAGTTTATTAATCACAATATGGCGCATCACAATGGCTGTGACTTCTGGTGATGGTTGAGTAGCAATTATGCGTTCATCAAGTACAAGTGAGCCAACTTTGCGTGTTGTGCGAGTCACAACGTCACTGCGCTTGGAGTCCCACTCTGTCACGGTGGTGGTCTCGACGTCATCGCCCAAAGCAAGAATGACATCGTTTGCATCTAGTGCGGCTGCACGACGGATGCGAGTTGATTTACGGTCACCATCAAGATCTGCGGCAACAATGAATTGCTCGTGAGCAAGAGAGTCTTTGGCATCCATCCATGTGCCACCACCCGCTCGCAAGACAAATTGTCCTGCTGTGGCGCGACGCATCGCTAAACGGTCGGGATACGCAAGTACAAGAAGTGCTCCAACCCGCGTATGAATATGTTCAAGCGTGAGTGAGTCGTCGACTTCGATATTGGCACGCCTCGCAATGTCGGTAGCGCGCTCCATGATTCGGCGCACACCGTTTCGGTCTGCATCGGGGTGGTGCTCATTTTCTAATACGATGGCGACGCGTTGTGCTAGATCAGTTGGCAATGAGTCCGGTCGGCCGCGCAAAATATCGCGATCATCAAGTAATGCAGAGATAACACACGCAATCCAAGCATCTGAGCCAGTAGAACGAGCCACCATTGTGGCAAGACGTGGATGAAGGGGAAGCCTCAGGGTTTGATGTCCAAGTTCAGTGACATGTGTGTTGTGGTCGAGTAGATGCAACATTTGCAATGTGTCGTGCGCAAGTCGCAAGGCTCGTGGTGGTGGAGCATCCAGAAACTTCAAGTGTTCAAGTGGTGTGCCCCACGCTGCAAGCTCAAGAGCAACACCACATAGATCGACTTGAGTGATCTCGGCAGGCAAGTGTGCGAGGCGGGTGGAATCCTCAATGCGACTCCATAGACGGTACGCAATACCGGGGGCAACGCGACCAGCACGGCCACTGCGTTGGTCAGCAGATGCGCGACTAGAGGTGACAGTGACGAGTTCTGTGAGGCCAGTGCGAGGGTCGAGTTTTGGAGTGCGCGCAAGTCCTGCGTCAACGACGATATGTACGCCACTGACGGTGAGGCTTGTCTCGGCGATGTCGGTGCTGAGCACCACTCGTCGACGCGAGCCAGTCGATGCGTTGAGTGCTGCATCTTGTTCGGTAAAGGCGAGGGCACCGGCGAGGCGCAAGACGTCAACATGTGGTGGCACTAATGGCAACAAGACATCGCGAACGCGATTTATTTCGCCGATGCCTGGCAGAAACACTAAGACATCGCCAGTGTCACTCTTGAGCGCATCCAAAATAGTAGAAGAGACAATATTTTCGAGCCGATCGTTTCGTTGCCGTTGCACATAACGAACATCAATCGGAAAACTTCGTCCGTCACTTGTGATGACCGGAGCAGGTCCTTGCGTGTCGGCAAGAAGCGCAGAAAATTTTTCAGCCTGCGGAGTTGCAGACATCGCCAGAATACGCACGTCTGTATCAAAAGTGCCCCGTGCGTCGAGAAGAAGCGCAAGCCCAATATCGGTTGGCACATTGCGTTCGTGAATCTCGTCAAAGATGACAAGCCCAACGCCTTCAAGCGATGGATCTGTGTGCAATCGACGAGTCAAGATTCCTTCTGTGAGTACTTCGATTCGAGTGTTGCTAGAAATATGTCGCTCATCGCGAGTTTGATAGCCAACCGTTTGGCCCACTTGTTGGCCCAACAGATCAGCCATCCGTCGTGCCGCTGCGCGCGCTGCTAGTCGTCGGGGCTCAAGAATCAAAATACGTTTGTCGTTGAGCCATGGTTCGTGCAGCAGGCGCAAAGGAACAACTGTTGTTTTTCCGGCTCCAGGTGGCGCTACAAGAACTACTCCGTGTCGATGTGAGAGCGCGTCTCGAAGCTGCTCGAGAACGGCTTCAATCGGAAGAGGATCGGATGTCAGTTGCTCAGACAAGAGCGGCAGTACCGCGGAAGGTTCCTGGGTCGCCTGGTGCGGGAATTGTTGGTGTTGACCAGTTTGTGAGAGTGGCAATGGAGTGGCTGACATGACGCCATGATTCTGCGGACCATCCTTGTGCAGAAGCAGAAATCGTTCCGTTGGATTGCACAAGAACAAACGCAGGCAATTCTGAGAGACCAAGTGCTTTTACTGCGATGCGGTCTGGGTCGATAAACACCAAAAACTCGTCAGCGTACGGTCCAAGAAATGCGCGTGCTTCTTGCGAGCTACATGTCATGAGCCAATTTATGCGAACGGCTGCACCGCTGAATTGGTGCATGATGCGCGCAGCAGTTTCGAGAATCCAGGCGCTTTCGTTGGTGTACGGATCAAGCACAACAGTGGCCATATGAAACATCGTGAGCCATTCACGCAAGGTGCGGGCTTCTCCGGTGAGAGATGTCAGGACAAGATCAAGGTTGGGAGGGGGTAATTGTTCGGTGGCCACGGAGACGACGCTAGTGCCTTGGCACTAGCGTTTGGAAGGTGCACCCCATCGAACATCTGCGATATGTGGCTCGCTCTCATGGGTCCGACCCTATAGAGGTGGCTCTTGAGACCGCTGGTGCCTTTAGTTCACTCGTGAACGACCCCGCTGGCCTTGTTGTGGCAGCCCGTCGCGTTGTGGAGCATCACCCCACAAATGCACCCTTGTGGTGGATGTGCGCACGTGTCTTGACAGCACTAGATCCGCGCCTTGAGTTGCGTCACTGTGTCGACGCATTGCAAAACGACGCCACGTCAACACACATTGTTGATGCACTGCCTGATGATTCCACTGTGTGCATTGTCGGCTGGAACGGACATGTTGTTGATGCTCTCGCTCGCCGTGGCGATGCGTTTGTCTTGGTGATTGATAGCAATGGCGACGGTCAGCATGCGCTGAGATATTTTGATCGACATGATGTTGCCGCAGAGTTGGTGGCGCCAGAAGGTGCCGGTGCGGCCGCTGAGTATTCCGATATCACCATCGTGTCCGCAGATGCGTGTGGTCGGGATTCTGTGTTGGCACCAGGTGGTGCACTAGCAATTGCCAGCGTTGCGTATTGCACCCAAAAGCCAGTGTGGTTGGTGGCAGGATGCGGAACACGACTCGCAGATCCATTGTGGGACGCGGTTTTGGCAGGTGCTCGCTTTCGACCTGACGTGTGGGCGACCGGAGTAGACCTAGTGCCTCTTGCGGTCTGCTCTTTTGTGATTGGCCCAGACGGCATGAAGCCAGCAACAACGGCGAGTCTCGCGCCAGAATGTCAACATGCGCCTGAGTTGCTTCGACGCAGTGTGTACTGACCAATAAATTTTCGCTTCTGATGGACTAAGTTATAGCGATGGCCAGCAGACGAAATCAGATAGAGATGACACCCGCCGAAGTAGAGCAATTCTTGAACGGACGGCATGTGATGAACATTGCAACAAATGGACCAAGTGGTCATCCACACCTAGTTGCGATGTGGTTTTCACTGATCGACGGCAAACCTGTGTTCTGGACATTTGGCAAGGCACAAAAAGTTCTCAACATTCGGCGTGATGCTCGCATTACTGCACTTGTAGAAACAGGAGAGGACTACAACGAACTACGAGGCGTCGAACTCGTCGGTACGGCGCGTCTTGTAGAAGATCATGCTGACATCGTGCGCATCGGGGCATTGGTTGCACAAAAATATAATGGCGACATTGCAGTTGGACCAGAAGGAATGGAATTTATAAGCAAGCAAGCACACAAGCGCATCGGTGTGGTGATTGATGTAGAAAAAACGGTGACTTGGGATCACACAAAACTGGGTGGCGTCTACTAAAGGAGCTCACATGGGCGAGAAAATAAGTTTTACAAGTAATGGCGCAACATGCGACGGATACATTGCTGGCACAGGTGGCGCCGGAGTGATTGTGATTCAGGAATGGTGGGGACTCGTGCCCCACATTTGCGATGTCGTTGATCGATTTGCTGCTGCCGGATACACGGCACTTGCACCTGACCTATATCACGGCCAATCAAGCACCGAACCAGATGGTGCAGGCAAGTTAATGATGGGGCTCAATCTCGGCCAAGCGGCGACAGATATGAGCGGAGCAGTTGACCTTTTGCAACAGCGCACTGGGCGCAAAAAAGTAGGCGTTGTCGGTTTTTGTATGGGTGGTGGCCTCACACTGGCGTTGGCATGTCAACGACCAGACGCAGTTGCTGCTGCTGCGCCTTTTTATGGTGTTATTCCGTGGGCAAGTGCACAACCTGATTGGGATGCACTGACGGCAGTTGTCGAAGGCCATTACGCATCTAACGATGGTTTTGCCTCACCAGAGCAAGCGCGTGCGATGGAAACCGATCTACGTTCTCGGACAAAAAATGCGACGTTTCATGTGTATGACGACACGGAGCACGCTTTTTTTAATGACTCACGACCAGATGTGTATAACGCCAATGCAGCACAAACAGCATGGGATCGCACGTTGGCGTTGTTTGCTGCCAATCTGTAACTCTGCTACATCTAGTTTTGTAAAGCAGCAATTGCTTCGGCAATAGCGATACTGCGCCGAGCATTGTCAACGTGCAAGTTCTCGATCATGCGTCCGTCTAGTTGCACAACACCAACGCCAGCCGCGAGTGCTTCGTCAAAGGCAACGATGACACGTCGAGCATGTTCAACCTCTGACTCGCTTGGGGCCCACGCATCGTTGGCACCATCAACTTGATCCGGATGTATCAGTGTCTTGCCATCAAAGCCCATGTCGGCACCCTGTCCACATTCAGCCAAGAATCCGCCAGTGTTCTTGATGTCGTTGTATACACCGTCCAGGATGACCTTGTCTGCTTCACGTGCCGCCAAAAGAGCGGTTCCCAGATGTGACAACAAAGGTGCACGACCTGCAACTTGCTTGGCGCGTAATTCTTTAGTGAGATCATTTGTGCCCATGACCAAAACCACTACGCGTGGATGCGCTGCAATTGAACGCACATTAAAGATCGCCTCCGGGGTTTCGATCATTGCCCAAATGTTCATGCCAGCAGGCGCCCCTGCTGCGTCGAGGGCATCAGAGATTGCTTGGACTTCGTTGACATTGTTGATTTTTGGAATCACCACTGACGACACACAACTTTTTGCTGCAGCAGCGATATCTGCTGCTCCCCACGGCGTAGAAAGTGAATTGCATCGGATTGTGATTTCGCGGTTGCCATAGTCCCCAGATGAAGCAGCAGCGACGGCATTGATTCTGGCTGCATCTTTGGCATCGGGGGCAACAGCATCTTCAAGATCAAAGATAAGTGCGTCGCAAGCGATGCTTTTGGCTTTTTCGAGTGCTCGTTGATTGGCTGCAGGCATATACAACACTGAGCGACGCGGGCGTAAATCTGTCATGGCTGTCTCCTGTTACAAATATTACAAATGTTTTAGAATCCGTATAACGACGCTAGTTGTGGATCACGCGCAGCAAGCTGACGAGCAAGTTGCACCACAACATGACACTGCTTCACTGATGCATCGTCTTCCATTTTGCCATCCAGCATGATGGCGCCGGTTCCGTTACCCATTGCATCAATTACTCGTTGTGCCTGAGCGACATCTTCAGCACGAGGACTAAAGACACGCTTGGCAATTTCAATTTGTACGGGGTGCAGGCTCCATGCTCCAACACAACCCAGAAGATATGCATTGCGGAATTGGTCTTCGCAGGCAACGACATCTTTAATATCACCGAAAGGTCCGTAAAAAGGCAAGATGCCATGCATCACGCACGCGTCTACCATTCGAGCGAGCGTGTAATGCCACAGATCTTGCTGGAACACCGAGCGTGGTGCGTCCGGATTATTGGAATCAGGGTCTTGGCGCACGATGTAGTCAGGGTGCCCACCTCCGACGCGAGTTGTTTTCATGCGTCGGTTGGCTGCAAGGTCTGCTGGCCCAAGCGAGAGACCCTGCATGCGCGGAGATGCACCGCAGATTTCTTCGACGCTGGCGACTCCGCGCGCAGTTTCTAAGAGTGCATGAACGAGGATAGGGCGCTTAACATTCGCGCGCGCTTCGAGTTGAGCCAGAAGACGGTCAACGTAATGGATGTCTTCAGGGCCTTCTACTTTTGGGATCATGATGACATCAACTTTGTCACCAACTTCAGAAACAATTCGCGTGACGTCTTCGAGGAACCATGGAGAATCCAAACTGTTCACCCGAGTCCACAATTGTGTGTCGCCCATTGTGAGGTTCTTTGCAACGTTGATGAATCCTTGTCGCGCCGCCTCTTTGTCTGCCATCGGAATTGCGTCTTCAAGATTGCCGAGCAAGATGTCAACGGTCGACACGACCTCTGGCAATTTGGCAACAACTTTTTCAAGTTGTGGCGGGAAGAAATGAATCACTCGACTGGGGCGTACCGGAATCTCGTGAAGGGGTGCTGGAGCTCCAGCGGCAAGGGGTTTAAAGAAATCACGGGGAGGGCGCACACCTAGAGCGTAGAAGGAATCAGCGGTCTTTGCGAGGCAGTGGACCTATCCTGATGCAGATGAGATCGCAAATTGAGGCAATTTTGTTTGATGCCGGAGGCGTGCTTGTGCTGCCAGACCCGACCGTACTGGCTCCGCTCCTTGAGTTTTATGGCGCGACAGCGTCGATTGAGCAGTATGTGAGGGCGCACTACTTGGGCATGGCCGCCAAATCCCGTTCACGATCCCTTGAGTCTGATTGGTCGGCGTATAACGAGGCCTATGTTCGACACGTCGGAGTACCCGAAGCAGATTGTGCGGTTGCGAGTGCTGTCCTTGCTCGAACCAGAAGTGCACATTTGTGGCGCTATCCGGTTGCTCACAGTGCGGCGGCGTTGATGGCATTACACGATGCCGGAATGCCCATTGGAGTAGTGAGCAATGCGAGTGGACAGATCGAGGAAATATTATTACGAAGTGGCGTGTGTCAAGTCGGCGCAGGTCCCGGCGCCCCAATGAGGTGCATCATTGATAGTCATATTGTTGGCGTTGCAAAACCAGATCCCAAAATATTTGATTTCGCATTGCCATTCTTTCCAGGAATCGAACGAGCCAACATCGCCTATGTGGGTGACTCCGTGATGATGGACGTCGAAGGCTCTTTAGCAGCAGGACTCACGCCGTATTTAGTAGACCCAGATGGCGACTCTCCTGCGTGCAATGCGACAGTGATTGGCTCGCTAAAGGAGTTACTTGTTTTGTGACTCGATTAAACGGCGTGCAATAACTTTCAGACACAGTGTTTCGTCAGCGCCTTCAAAGATCGACAGTACGCGAGCGTCTACATAGAGACGACTCACAGAGTATTCCTCTGCATAGCCATAGCCGCCGTGGATCTGTAGCGCTTCGCGCGTCACCCATTCGGCTGCTTTACATACGTAGGCCTTGACCATGCTGGCTTCCATTGCGCCTTCGCCTTTGCCCATGAGGCTGGCAACGGAGTAAGAAAATTGACGTGACCCTTGAATCACCATCGCCATGCGTCCAAGTTTTACTTTTGTGAGTTCATAGTTGAAGATGTTCTCACCAAATACGGCGCGGTTATTTGCGTAATCAAGTGCGGCTTCGTATGCGGCTTGCATGACACCAACAGCGCGTGCCGCTGTTTGAAGTCGACCGTTTTCGAAACCTTCCATTTGCAAGTAAAACCCTTTGCCGAGCCCTGCTTCACCACCAATTAAATTGTCAGCAGGAACCCACCAATTCTCAATTGCAATTTCATATGAATGCATGCCGCGGTATCCGATGGTGTCAATTGGGCGACCCTCCATGCGTCCGCCACCATCTTGATTAAAGACAAAACCGTGCGAATCGCCTTGTGGCTTTGGAACAATAAACAGACTCAGGCCGCGATGGGTGAGTGATCGATCGGGGTTCGTACGGGCAAGGAGCATCAACACGTTGGCACGCGCGGCGAATGTGCACCATGTCTTGACGCCATTAATCACCCAGCCGTCTTCACCAGCAGAGTTCTTTGCAGGCGTGCCAGTGGTTTTGATTCCGGCGACATCGCTTCCGTAGTCGGGTTCGGTCACCGCGACTGCCGCCATGACTTCGGCAGTTGCCAACTTTGGCAACCACTCGTGTTTTTGTTCTTCTGTTCCGCCTTTGACAAGGGCTCGTGTCAAAATTTCTGGTCGCGTGATGAGCGAACCACCAATTCCTAATGATGCCCGTGAGAGTTCTTCTGTTGCAATGACTGATGCCATGTATTCGCCTTCGCCACCTTCGCTGTAGCCACCGTATTCAGATGGCACGCTTAGTCCGAAGGCTCCGATATCTGCAAGTCCGGAGATGATGTGTTCTGGAACATCACCGTTGAATCGGTGTACGTGCTCTGCTTCTGGCGCGATCACTTTGTGAGCGAATAGTCGGAAAGTATCCTGCACCATTTCGAAATCACTATCAAGATGGCGAGGTCCTGGCGTGTCTGCAAGAGTCGCTAAGAACTCTGGTGCACGATATGTGGTGACAAAATCATGAGCACTAGCAATAGCAGCAGGGTCGACGCCCCACATTTTTTCGCGACCAATAAGTCGAGACACAAATTCATGCACCATGTCGGCGGTGAACGCACATGTGATGCGACCTTCGAGGTCTCCTTTTGCACCATAGTCAAGCATTGATCGCGCAGTTTCGACTGCCGCTGCTGTGTGAGCAAGTTCGTAGGCAAGTGTTTGATTCTTGTCTGGGCCGCCCGCCAAAGAGAGCGTGGTGATTGCAGTTGCAACCATTTCTTTCGCGATGGCAATTGCCTGAGCGGCACCTTGTAGGTCGGGAGGTTGCACAGTTGTCATGGCACTAAACGCTAGTGAGGAGACGCGCAAGAACTAGCACTCTCTTAGGATTTTCTCTGATGAAAAGGCGTGACGATCGTCGCGCCTAGTCTGAAAGCATGCCTGAATCGTTCAGTGGCGACGCAACATGGGTTGAGTGGGCCACAAGTGTGCCCGACGCCGACGTCGATCGACGAATACTTGATGCCCAAATAGCGCACCTCATGAGTCAGCCAGAAGCCCTCGGCGAAACGCAGGCCATCGTCGCAGTGCATCGGGGCAACGTCGTGGCAGAGGCGTATGGGCCAGGAGTCGATGCTGACAGCACTCTCATCTCGTGGTCAATGGCCAAGAGCATCACTCATGCACTCGTGGGCATAACAGTGGGTGACGGTCTGCTTGATGTCGATGCACCAACTGCATTGCCAGAGTGGTCACACGATGACCGGTGCCGAATCACAACGCAACATCTCTTAGAAATGCGCTCGGGCTTGTCGTGGATTGAAGATTACGTTGATGACACATCGTCCGATGTCATTGACATGTTGTTTGGTAGCGGCAGTGACAATAATGCGGCATTCGCAACAGCGAAGTTGCTCGAGCATGAGCCAGGGTCACACTGGTTGTACTCCTCTGGAACAACAAATATCGTCACGCACATATTGGCACTTGCCATTGGAGAAACTGCTGGTAGCACTGATCGAATGATGAAACTTTTGCAACAAAGACTCTTTGATGTTTTGGGAATGAGTACTGCGACAGCGAGATTTGATTCGGCCGGAACATTTGTCGGCTCTTCGTATGTCTTTGCCACTGCGCGAGATTTTGCCAAATTTGGGTACTTGTATCTCAATGACGGAATAGTCGATGCCAATCGCATCTTGCCCACCAATTGGGTGAATCACGCAAGAAACTTCAGCGCCTATGATCCAGACAATGGTTTTTGCTACGGATCACATTGGTGGACATGGCCAAGTGAGCCAGACAGCCTTGTTGCGCTGGGATATGAAGGACAATACACATGGGTGATTCCACACCGAGACCTTGTATTAGTGCGCCTCGGCAAAACAGATGCAGCGAAACGCGATGCGCTGACGCAACATTTACTCTCTGTTATTGGTGCATTCCCTATTTCGACACCCCGCGTGGGTAAAAGTGGTGAGAGTGCCTAAGCAAAGACTGAAATATCTACGCACGGCCAAGATGGTCTCACTCTTTGCGGTGATCTATTTCTTTGTGTTGCCACTCGTTCCGGGTTTTCGTGCGGCAATCAATCAGTTGTCCGAAGTTGATCCAGGAATGTTGTTCGTTGGCATTGGACTACAGGGTTTTTCGTTGTTGGCGTACACACTTCTTACTCGCGCTGCCTTAGGCCATGAATCATCAAAAATAAGCACAACTCGTTTGTTTCGAATTCAGCTCAGCACAAAAGCACTCGGCAACATAATGCCTGGTGGGAGCGCTGCGAGTTCTGCTCTAGGATATCGCCTGCTCACAACGTGCGGAGTCACAGGACCAGATGCCGGATTTGCTCTAGCGACGGCGGGTATTGGTTCTGCGCTAATGCTCAATGTCATCTTGTGGCTAGGACTCATCATTTCAATTCCTGGCCGAGGAGTAAACCCGATCTATGGCACCGCGGCAATTATCGGTGTTTTGTTGATGGCGTTTGCCGCTTTCTTGGTATTTGGTTTAGTCGAAGGACAAGGTCGCTCTGAGCGAATGGTTCGCAAAATGGCGCGCAGAGTGCGTTACGACGAAGAGCGTATCGCTGATGTTTTGCAACATCTTGGGATGCGTATTGAACTTCTTGCTGCTGATCGCAAATTGTTGATTCGAGTTGTTGGTTGGGCGACAGTCAATTGGATTCTTGATGGTGCATCGCTGTGGGTGATGATTAATGCGTTTGGTGGTTCGCTTCGCTTTGATGGTCTCATCGTCGCTTTTGGTTTAGCCAATGTGATGGCAGTGATTCCGATTACACCAGGTGGTCTTGGAATCGTGGAAGGTATTTACATTCCTACATTGGTGGGCTTTGGGCTGACAAGAACCATTGCCACCGTGAGCGTATTGTCATATCGAGTGGCGCAGTTCTGGTTGCCCATTC
>CANLAH010000017.1 GCA_947488685.1 Acidimicrobiaceae bacterium
GAGAGGTATTGATTTTCTTCTTGTCGTAACCATCCCAAGATGTAGTCAACATTCAGTCCGCGTCGAACTGCCGTCGACTGATTTGCACCTCCGCCATGGATTGTTCGACCGGTGTACATAACAACTGAGCCTTTGGTCATTTCGGCTGCCACTGTTCGATCTGTTTGTGTAACGGCTGACGAAGGTTCCATCAAACTATTAGGCAACACTCGAGTTGCTCCGTTCAGTTCGCAGAAATCGTCGAGCGCCCAAATCGTTGAAATCTCCACATCCATTTCAGATGGAAACTCAAAGAAGTCAAAACACCATTGGTCACGATGTAGAGGTTGTGCTGGCGCGCCGGGCGAGATGCTGATGATTTGGGTGAGATGTAATTGAAATGTTGTGGCAGAAAGGCCGAGAATTTTTTGAGTTACCTCCAGTACAAGTGGATGCGCAACCATGTCGATACTTGCAGCGGACCGAGCCAACAGTGCACCAGTACGTTGTGTGCTGCGTCCCGTGAAGTCGTCTTGGCCAAGCGGTGTGGCATCAATAAATGGCTGCATCTCAGACAAGAGCGTGTCAACCTGCTGGCGATCAACTAATTCGTCAATAATCACGCAGCCATAACTGGCAAGCGCAGAGGCAATGTCGTCTGCAGATGAAGAACGAGTGAAATGCGGAATAACTGCCATATCGCGAGCGTACATATAAAAATCTGCGACCCAGGCGTTACTGTTCAGTTCTGTCCCACCCTGTCCCGCGAAATCTCGGGAATAACTGTGAAACACCGTGAATACGGCACATGCAGCGAAACACGAAAAGCCTAGTAAATATGCAGAAAATCCCTTGTTTTGCAGGCACTTCAACAGCGCCCTCGGTGGGAATCAAAATGCATTCCTGCGGTTTAGGAAACCGTTGCTCTATCCACTGAGCTACGAAGGCGGGGATGGTGCGAAATGTGGAGCGTTATTCGCCGACACACCTTGCGTCATCTCTATAGAGGTTACTGGAGAGCGCTCAGGGTGGAAAGAATGCGCTGAAATTGCTGTGATACTGGTGAAACTAGCTCGCTACTGGTTCTTGGCCATGCAGAAGCCCCAGCATCAGAGATTAGGTGCGTGGTTTGGGGTTTCGGTCGGGGTGGGTCCCATTCGTCGAAGTAATGCGCTTCAGTTCGGTTTGGCAATGCCCCAGTCCATTGAAAATTTCTTGAGAGTATCGCACCAGCCTCGCGTTGGAGGGCCCTTAATCTGCGCGCGCAAAACGACAACCCTGTTGCTCCCCGCCTAAGTAGTGAAAACGAACTCAATAAATCGTCATAGTGAGTATCGATAACCAAAAAGAGAACAAATGTGTCAGAAAAAAACGTGACACACCGTTTTGGTAGTTTCTACATTAATAGGGACGGCTGATAAGTAGCTTTCTCGGAAGGAATTCACAATGCAAGATCCACGGTCAATGTCAGAAGAAGATTTTGAAAAGAACTATCTCACGGTTGTGGGAATTGTTGATGGACCCCATCCCGAACGAGCTGTCCAAACATTAGAAGATCTCCTTGTGCGTGCATGCGAAGAGTTGGCAATGAACGACGAAACTGTCATCAATTTGCGCATGTATCTGGGCAGGGCAATGTGGCTCAGTGGTCTTTCGAGGCGGGCCATTCCCATCCTTGAGAACGTATTGGCTGATGCAGAAAAGTCACTTGGTTTGGAGCATCGCGTGACATTCTCTTGTGCTGGAAACCTGTGTCGCGCGCTCGGCGGTGTTGGCCGTTTTGAAGAGGCCATTAATATCGCCAACGCTATTTACACAAAGCGCATTGATGTATTTGGCGATCTTGATAACGGCACATTAAATTCATTGGGCCACTTGTCACACTTGATGTGTGATTCTGGAGACATTGCTCACGCCACATATTTGATGTCAATATTGTATGACAAGCGATGCCAGGCTTTTGGCAAAAATGATGATCGCACGCGCTGTAGTTGGTACAACCTCACCGTGATGAAAGCAGAACTTAACAATAACGGAGAACCACTAATTGAGTTACTTGCTCAATACGTGGCTGAATATGGAAGTGATCACCCGCACACGATTAGCCTATCGGCGCACCTTGGTGACTTACTTGAAAGGATAGGCATGACGAGCGAAGCACTTGAGGTGTGGCGCGAAGTAGAGGAACGTCGCCATGCAATCTTTGGCGAAGTAGCAATTCCCACACTTAATGCAATAGGTCGTCGGCTGTCTTTGCAGTATTCACTTGGAGACGATGGCGTGCTAGATCAGATAGAGGTTGTGCGACAAACTAAGGCTCGCATCACAGGACAGGCAATCTCAGCATCGCTCGAGCAATGAAGTGAAAAGCATCACTGAACACTTGACCGGGCATCATCATGCCGGTGATACATAGATTGTTCTGAAATAGGGATTGCGGTACCCAACCGTTCGTCTTTGTAGCAGCGCTGTTTTACAGGTAGCCGCCATACGCAAAATTGCGCGAGCCGTTCGAATGATTATGGCGCTTTCCATTGTCCCCACGCTCGCCGCGGCGTTGGCGTTCAGCTTTCACCATGGGGGAGAAGTCGAGGCCACTGAGGTGATTGAGCATGGTAGTGCTCGGCCGTGAATATTTGGAGAGTCGAATGGCATGAACATTAAGTACATCGTGGAACAATCTCCGCATCTCACGTCCGTTGCCAAACGAACCATCACGCTTCATATTTTTGATGAGGAATTTTGCTGCATCTACAGCTGATCCCCGAAGCACGTAGTCATTCTCTGCGACTAGTTTTTCAAAGATCATCAACAGTTCAGCATCGTCAAAATCGGGAAAGTGCAAGACGGTGTCGAAGCGGCTGCGTAAGCCGGGGTTTGATGCTAAGAGTGCTTCCATTTTTTCGGGGTAGCCAGCCGCTACCACTACAAACTCTCCGCGATGAGCTTCCATAAAGGTAAGCAACTCTTCGATAGCTTCTGCGCCAAAGTCCATACCTTCGCCAAGCAACGAGTACGCCTCGTCTATGAATAAAACACCACCCAAGGCTTGCTCGCATACAGCACGAGTTTTCAACGCTGTTTGGCCAATGTAGGCCGCTACAAGGCCGCTGCGGTTGACCTCAATCACATGTCCCTTTTTCAAAATGCCAAGCGATAAATACAACTCGCCAATGAGTTTGGCAACTGTGGTTTTCCCCGTGCCGGGGTTGCCAGTGAACACCAGGTGAGGTGAAGGGGGCACACGTTTCATGCCAGCGCGCGCGCGCAGTTTTTCCATCTCTTGCCGTGCCACAAGTTGCTGCACCACTGTCTTTACCGGAGCCAGCCCGACCAAATTGTTTAATGCCTTCAGTACACCTGACCTCGAACTGTGCGAGGGAGCAATGGTGCGCGAGGTTGTAGAGAAGTGTGCGCTGAATTTTGTTGGGGAATCTTCTTCGTACATATCTTGAGTATCTACTTTCTCTTCGCTTGCGTTTTGAAGAACAAGTTCTTCGATCATTGGCCGAGCTTGTTGGAACGTGTGCACAATGCTGCCCATAGCCTGTGCGATTTGTTCGGTGGACAAGTTGTCATCTACAAGCAGTGAGTGCGTGAAACACACTTCCCACTGGTCGTCGTTGATGTTTTCATATCGGACCGAACAAAAAGGCAACCACTCGGTCATTTTCCATAACTGTCGGCGTAGTGCATCGCTTCGCACAAATGTCCCCAGCGTTAGGTCAATTGACAGCACGTAGGCTCCGTTGAAGCGCTCATATGTTGCTAGGTGGAATACCACATTCGTTTCTCCGAGTGGCATGACGAGCAGTGGGTTTTCCCTCGTAAGATCACCGCGAGAAACGAGTGTTCCTACCGCTGCCATTTTGCTAACGATGCACTCTTCAATCTCTATACGATCGCTCATTAGTCGCAACTTCCACAGTCACACATGAGTACTATGTGCTTCTTTGACAACTCCACCACGTTTTGCTTTTTCCACATGGCATTGAGCATTTCCCTGACCATTTCACGACGTTCTTCGGCCGCGGCGTTTTCGTACTTAGCAAGATCTAGGAAAGGAACTTTCTTTTTGTCTTCAATAGTCATGTTTGGCTACTCCTTTGTTAAAGATCGGCATTTAGTGTACATATAAAACTATATAGACGGGGTGTTTTATAGTTTCCATAACCTCCGGGGCTCGCATAATGGTCATCAATACTCATTTCAGGGGCACAAAATGCCATACTTGACAACATGGCCAACGCAGAACGGGACCGACAACTCGACTTTTTCGTGTATGTCGATACTGTTGTGCTCACCGTCGGGCGAGAAAAGTCACTCGATCCCAAGCATCGTCTGCAGGTTCTAGTAATGCATCGCCCTGAGGCTCCCCCCAATCGTTGGTCCTTGCCAGGCGGTCTCGTTGCCGACAACGAAGACCTCCCTCATGCCGCCTTGCGCATCGTGAAGCGCGAAACAGGAATCACCGTGCCCAAGACCGATCTCATTCAGGTGGGCGCCTACGGCAAACCAGATCGGGACTCTCGGTGGCGGGCAATTTCAGTGGCCTACGTCGCCTTGGTGCCAGAGCCCGAAATGCTAGGACCAGTAAGCAACTCAGACGATGCGCAGTTCATGTCGTATCGCGCACTGCGGGACCAAGGAGTACTCGAATTTGACCATCGCACTATCATTCGAGACGCTCGGCGAGCTGCCCGCCAGCAACTTGAAGATACGCCGATTGCATTGAAGTTTTGCAAAAGAGAATTCACTCTTACCGATCTGCGTTGGGTGTACGAAGCCTTCGTGCTTGAAGCAGTTGACGCCGCTAATTTTCGACGCAAAGTGGAGCAGGCTAAAGACTTCGTACGGCCTTCTGATTCGCTCATTACGTTCGGCAGTGAGCCAGGTCGCCCTGCACGTTTATACACGGCAGGGAAGGCCAAAGACCTGAATCCGCCCATTCGTTTTCGTCGTAAATTCTCTAGCAGCTGAATCTTCCAACGCCTGCACATCAACCCGACGAAGCAAATCCTTCTGCGAGTTACCGTGCAACAGGATTAATCCCCCGTTTCGTTATCACTGCAACACCGATTGATTATGGTCATATTGTCACTAATTGCTTTTTGAAAGGAGCACCAATATGCCCAGTACAGTCAATTCATCAGGATCATCTCCGAGATCAGAACATGTGGCAAATACCCACGTCGTGGCCCTCGTCGATGAGTCGGGCTCTATGGAGTCCATTCGCGGCGACGTCATCGGTGGTGTCAACAGCCTTATTAGCGACCAGCGCAATAATGGACTTGATGCCAAGGTCACCCTGGTGAAGTTTGATTCGCAAGACCCGCACAACGTGGTCTTCAGCGGAGTTCCTATCGCAGAAGTGAGTAACCTCTCCACCCAAAATTACTCCCCACGAGGTAGCACGCCGCTACTTGATGCAACGGGACGACTCATTGGTCGTATCCGCGGCGAACAAGAAAGTCGTCGACTCACTGGTCTGCCACAAGATGACATCGTTTTTGTTACTGTCACTGATGGTGAAGAAAACGAGAGCAGGGAATACTCACTACGTCGTATCAAAAAGCTCATTGCGGAGTGTGAATTAGCAGGCTGGACATTCGTCTTTCTCTCGGCGGGACTCGATGCATACGGTGAAGCAGGCGGCATGGGTGTGAAGGCAACTCACACCCAAGCGTTCAAGGCCGACGCAATGGGGACCGAACTTGCGTTTAGCAGTTTGTCCAAGAACTTGATCAATCTTCGTGATAAAAAGCGTCGTGGAGAAACCATTGATCCGGATGAATTCTTTGAGGACGGCAAAATCGCAGAAATGTTGAAGAACGAGGATGAGTCGTAATGCTTGTTGAAGTGGTTAATTAATCCACCAACCCAAGTCTTTGAAGAATTGGCACCGGGGCAATCACCGTCAACAGCGAAACCGCACGGCTTAAGCCCACATACAACAGTTCATCTCTCGCGCTGGACGACGAGGTGGCGAAAATTACCGCATCAAACTCGAGACCCTTCGAACGGTGGACTGTTTCACACACGATTTTTTGGTCTTCGCGTTCTTCGTATGTGGAACATGCGTAGCCCCCCGGCATGGCTGCCCGAATAGCATCACGATCATTTCGATTCTGCGTGACAATCAAAATGTTAGAGGTGTGAATACCGCGTGAGCAAACAAGGTCTTCAAGTTCCGAGGCAACGGCCGTAATCATGTCGTCGGCACTATTCACCTCATACTGAAACACGCCCATTCCGTCTGGGCTTGCATTAGCGACGAGCGCACCGCCAAGATCACGCAACAACTCACCAATTTTTTGGGTGTTACGACAGTTCACGCTTAGTTCCGCCTCTGAGGGGAACATCTCACCAACACGGTCGAGTGCGTCGCGATTGTATAAATTCTGATACGCATCGCCCGTCATTAACACCCGTTGTGGGCCTTCGTCGTTAAGTAAGAAGGGGAGCGCAGTAATCCACTCGCCATAGAAGTCTTGAGTCTCATCGATAATGATGGTGTCAAATTTCCTTGTAAGCCCGGGACCATGTTGAGCAATGTGTGCTGCGGGGGCATTTTGGTACCACGAACTTGTCGCATCGGCAGGCTCAATGAGTGGGGGCATGCCTGGTATAGCTGAAATGGAATCAACAAAGTTACCCACGACTATGTTCGGGTTGTGCTCAAACAGAGTAGCAAGATGCTGTCCCAGAGGCTTGTTGTAACACGTCAACAACACACGCTCACCGCGGTCAATAGCGCGCTGGGTCCATTGCAGTGCAAGTTGTGTTTTCCCCGTACCCGCTGCACCATGCACTAATACCTTGGTGTTCATATCGAGCGTGGCGAGCGCTCTTATCTGCTCATGCATAATGGCATTTAGCGAAATACGCGCATCACGTGCTTGTGCCACTGGGTCCCACCTATAGGGAATGGTTGGTCGCACTACCTTTACGAATTCTTCGATTTGTTGAGGAGTCATAATCGGGTTTCCCTCATCCATATTGCGCTTCACCCGCGGATGAGACATCAGCAAAGCGATTATACGCCTGCCAATATTTCTCAGGTCCTCTTGAAAGATAAGCGACTCACGTATTGCTTGTAATGGCACGAGGTCAACACCAGAGTCATCAGTTTCAGGCATCGCTACTGCGTGTTGTATGTGGAATTTATTCAAGCAATCATGTGATTGTCGAACCCGATCTCGCAATTTATAGCAAGCATCTTGAGCCTGTCGAGGTGCAGGAGTATCGAGACGCCTCTCCCCAACGTACCATTCACCTTCTCGCACCGACACCTGGCCGCCCTTTACTTCGATACCAATTACACCGTATTGTTGGTGAAAAATGAGCACGTCTACTTCGTAGGAACGTTTCCCCGTTGCCACATCGAGCCTTGGAATAATTTTCCATGAATCAGAGAGACGATCACGGAGATTCTGCACTACTAGCCTCTCAGCGGAGTTAGGAATAATCCGTATATCATAATCCTCTGGAATAAGAACGCCCATCTACCTATCTTGACACATTAATCCCAGTCGATATTTTTGACGATATTAAAAAAACGGGAGTCGGTGTCGTCATGGTCTTTTTCCGATTCGTCATTTTCGTCAATAACTTCTGCGGTTGGGTCGAGATTGTCAAAAAAGACGTCGTCAAATACGCGTTCAACGGATGTGACGTACCAACCATCACCCTCAAACTCGTCGTGCGCAAATATCGCCGCTTCTGCAATATTGATGCTCCACAGAGTGCTGATCTTGACCATGTTCCCGTTGAAGTTTTCAACACGTGCCTTAAAAGATACGAGGTTGTGCAAACTCTCTAAAAATTGCTTATTAAGTGGGTGAAATCCCGGTACAGACTCCGGGGTGGGGTCGTCGTGTGGTGCAGACATATAACTCTCCTTGTGCTGGTGAGCCGCCCTTAGGGGTGACTCGTATGGATAAAAGGCACGGGTGAGAAAGATCTACATACCACCATCGTAGCAAAACCATGTAACACCCTTGTGTGATAATTGTTATATATACAATAAATCCCTGTCAGACAGTCTGGCGGGCAAGTTAAAAGGAGAAAATATGAAAAGCACCCCAACCATTCCTAGGCACCTCCTGGAGTCATTCGCGCACGAAGTGCGGCCAGCACATCCAGTTCAGTGGTGGCGTAACACGTGTAAAGTAACTCCGCGTCTTTTTCTGAGCGGTGGACTTTCGCAGAATCCAGAGCATGCACTCGTCCAACTTAACAACTGGGTCGCAGATGGTGTGACGCACTATATTGCGGTTCACGAAGAGTGTGACGACCGCGATTTTGTGGAAAGCAATTCAAATATTAAATACGCCCACATCGGTGTTGATGACAATGGAACGCCTCGTGATCCACGGTGGTTTGACGAAGTTGCAACTACAGCAAATAAAATTTTCGAAGATCCGAATGCAGTGGTCATGGTCACCTGTTGGATGGGCGTGAACCGTGGGCCATCTGCGGCATTTGCAATTCTTCTTTCTCTTGGGTGGAAGCCTCTTCCCGCACTGCGGGCAATCCGGACAGCACGTCCCATCGCGGGAATCATCTACGCACCTGACGCAGCAAGCTGGTGGGTCGAGCGTAATGGTGGGTCGTCGAGCGAGGCATGCGAGTCATACTTTGAAGTAGAGGAATGGTTAGATCGAAATCCACTTAGCTTGAGCTGGGTCATCGGCTCTATCGGTTCACGGACAGGAATCTAAGGCGGCGGTCATGAAATCAATCAAAGTGTTTTACTCACCCGAGTACCTCTACGACGGCGCGTCTCGTGACACCACGAGAAAGGCGGGTCCCATTGCAGCGTCATTAGCAGCAAACCCGATTGCCAATGTCGAGGTTGTAAGGCCGTCGCGAGCCATTACGGAAAGTGAAATTGCACAGGTGCATTCCCCCGAATACTCAAATGCGATTGTGTCTGGCAATGACAGACAGTTAGCGGACAACAATGGTCTTGGTGATTGGACTCCAGAATTTGCAGCGTCTCGACTCTGGGCAACCGGAGGTGTTCGCGAAGCAGTTCTTGGAGCTCTACTCACGAAGTGCAACACAGGATCTATGTCAAGCGGCTTACATCATGCGCGTTTCAATTATGGAAACGGCTATTGCACTATCAATGGTCTCGTTATTGCGGCAAAGTTGGCACTACAAGAAGGGGCTAAACGCGTTGTGATCCTCGATCTCGATGCGCACGGTGGTGGCGGAACTGCATCGCTCATTGATGGCGTTGAAGGCATTGAGCAAGTGGATGTTGCGGTGAATGGGTATGACCGCTACCCCAGCACGGCGAATGCTAAGTACACGTTGGCAAGTGGTCATGAGTATCTCGAGGTTGTGCAAAGGGAACTTGCCACGATTGCCAACCCCACAGATATCGACGTGTTGATCTATAACGCAGGCGTTGACCCGCACGAGAATTGCAGCACCGGTGGTGCGGGTGGCATCACCACTGAAACCCTCAAGACACGTGAATCAATGGTGTTTTCTTGGGCGGCGAAGCATGGAGTTCCAGTGGCGTTCGTCTTTGCGGGGGGTTACATCAGTGCATCTTTGAATGAAGCACAACTTGTCGAACTACACCGCAACACCATTGCGGCGGCGGCACACATCTAATACGGATATTGGCTTCTCAAATAATGTGGGTGGGCATGTTCATCATTTTCTATGTGATATTCCCCGTTATTGCAATAATCACCCTTGTAATAATGTTCGCGCTCATCATGGCGGGCGGTAGCGTGATGTAAATCGCTAAACACAGCGTATTTACATTGGTCTACGTTCAGCGGGTCGTTGGGAGTGCTGTGACCAGGCCCATCTCAGGCGAGACAAATGATTCTGGGAAAATGGGATTAGGACGAAGACATACAACGGATGAGCGACTCCTGCAGAAATGTATTGCCATCACACCAGCATGATGAAAAACCTACTGAAATGATAGGTTTAGATGGTGAAGTTCATCCGCAGAACAATTTTAGCGTTGATATTTACTCTGATTGCCGGAGTCGTTGTCCGTTTCAAAGGCCGTGGCGGAGTTCCCACCCAACAAGGTGGATGGCGCGAAGTGAATCCCCAGAAATAACGTATGGCATCTGCGCAACCAACAATTGCAATCGTTGGCGGGGGTCTCGTTGGTGCGCGCGTTGCGCAGCATGTGATGTCACAAAATATCCCCGTGATCGCGGTTAGTCGTGATCGCGTAGTTGAGGCATATGGTGCAGATGTTGTCGTGTTGGCGCATCGCACGCCGCATGCTGCGTTGGCATCAACCCTGATGGGTCAAGGAAGTTCAGTTGTGAGTGTCGGTGGTGGCCTTGACGACACGATGGACATGCTTGCTTTGAATGAGCGCGCAGTTGCAGCGGGACACAGCGTGATCGTTGGTGCCGCGTGCTCACCGGGCGCGAGTGGGTTGTTGTTGCACTACATGCTCGACATGTTTGACACGATTGACGAAGTCCATCTTGCTGTTCACGGAACAGGTGGCCCTCAATGCGCACGAGCGCATCACGATGGCTTGGCTGGTGTAGCGGTTGGTTGGCACGATGGCGAATGGTTCAAGCGTCCAGGGGGCAGCGGTCGGGAATTGTGTTGGTTTCCTGATCCAGTGAATGCCCGTGATTGTTATCGTTTCGAAACGCCAGAGCCTGTCTTGATGTTGCGTGTTGAGCCGTCATTGCGTCGTATTAGTGCTCGCACATCAGCAACACGACGTGATCGACTCACAGCGCGACTGCCGATGCTTTTGCCTCCTCACGCCGAAGGTGGCATCGGGGCTTTACGAGTAGAGGTGCGTGGCACTAAAGAAGGCATTCGCCATATTGAAATCTGCGGCATGGCAGAGCGCATTGCATCAATTGCTGCATCTGTGGCGGCCCATACTGCGCTTGCGATTCTCAAATCCCCGGTGGTGCCAGGCGTGCATGTGTTGGGCGAGTCCTCGTTACCAAACGCAGAGATCTTGAATGCTTTAGTTGCTGGCGGACTCACGCTGCATCAATTTGTGGGCAGTTGACTCAACTGCTCGCCGAGATTACTTAATAGCAATCGGTGCGGTTGGGCCTCCAAGGGCCCTGGTGAGGGGCAACGGAGTTGCCGATAGCAAAAAATCATATTGACCATCAGTCGCACAATCTGTGGCAAGGTCATCGAGTTTCCAATTCTGTCCTTGCACTAATCCGATGTCACGCAAATGAATCATGTGCACAGGTAATAAGACATTGGGATCTTCACACGGCCAACATTCAAACGCCATGGTGTCAGTTGCAATGGCGGCGATGTCATGGTCGCGAACCCACTCAATTGACTTTGTTGAGAGTCCTGGATTTGTCACCGCGTAACTTCTTGTGTCGCCTGAGCGCAGATGGTGTTGGTTTCCGGTTCGCACACACACAATGTCGCCTGGCTCAACCGTTACTCCGCCGAGTGCACACGCCGCATCAAGATCTGCGCCCGTAATCGGATATCCCCCGGGCAAGAATTCAAGACCGAGTGCTCGAGCCACGTCAAGCAAAACACCGCGCGAAATTACAGGACCAAAAGTTTCGACCCCGTGTTGATGAGTGCCTGCTTCGTCAATAGTTGAATCAGAGACACCGTTGTACAGCAAGCCCTCGTAGCCCACGTGGGCCAATGAGTCCCAATGCGTTGATGATTGAACGCCCATTGTCACGGAGTCGTCACTCGTGCAAAAATCTGTTGGGTCTCCCGTGTATGAAACATTGATCATGTGCATTGATCGCACTGGGTTGCTGCGACCTTTAATTTCTCCGGACTGAACTCCATTTTCGTCGTAGGGAAGCGAAAGTAGAAATGTCCGTCCTTGACGGGCTGCGGCAAGGCCACGACGAAGCGCTGCATTGTCAATGAGATTCAGAGTGCCACGGCGATCATCAGCACCCCATCGCCCCCAATTCGAGACACGAGCGGCAAGTTCTTGGAGATGTGGGGGAAGCGACATAAAAAGCCTTTCAAAACACGCTAGTTGGAATATAACACGCCGCGATCTACGTGCTTAGCGGTAGCAATCTCTCGCTCGGTGCTGATAATCGTACGAGGTTTTGTATGATTTTCACGACGTTGATGACGAAACAATTTATCAGTAGAGATAAACATTTTTCGAGACATTGCTGTTTGTATTGATGTCGAACACACGGGAGAACAATTAATGACAATGTTACGCTTCGATCTGCGGCTTCCAGAGTTCGCGACAGTGACTCGCACCGATCAGTACCACGCATGCCTTGAAATGTGTCAATGGGCCGACCGTATAGGTCTTTCTGGGGTCATTATTAGCGAGCATCACGGAACTCCCGATGGTTATATGTCTGCACCGCTCACACTGGCATCAGCTATCGCCGCAGTCACCACGAAAATTTCTATTTCGATTTCGGCACTATTGTTGCCAATGCACGATCCAGTGCGTCTTGCCGAACAGATTGTCGTTACTGATCTCATTGCACGGGGGCGAGTCATTCTGATTTTGGGCACCGGTTATCGACAAGAAGAATTTGACATGATGGGAATCAAATTCAGTGAGCGCTTGCAGATCCTTGAACATCATGTGGCTGCACTGAAACAACTATTTACAGGTGAATATGTTGAGATTGATGGTCAAAAGAAACGTGTGACACCGACACCGCATACTCCGGGCGGACCAATGATGTTGTTGGGTGGCTCAGGGGAAGCAGCCGCGCGATTGGCGGCTCGTTTGCGAATCGGGTTTGCCGCCGCCGACAGCAATCCAATGATTGCTAATTGGTACAAAGAAGAGTGTGCGGCGGTCGGATTCACGAACGGCTTCGTAATGGTGCCAGAGCGTCTTGGGTTTATTCATGTGTCTGAAGATCCAGAACGAGATTGGGACATCATTGGTCGTCATGCATTGTGGGATGCACAGTCGTACGCGGCATGGCAACGCCCACGTCAATCATCGGCGGTCACTGTTCGTGGCGCAATGACAATCGACGATATTCGTGCGAGCGGGGTATATCGGGTGCTCACAATTGACGAAGCGATTGAGTTCGCCAAGGCGGGGCGTTTGATTCTGCATCCGTTGATGGGCGGGCTTCCTCCGGAGTTCTCGTGGCAAAGCCTTGAGCGCGTGGAGAAATACGTCATGCCAGCACTTGGCTGATTCTCAGTGATTCTCAAGTAATCTTGGGGCATGGCTGCAGGAGCATCGTTATACGCAGAGGTCGCTGCGCGCATGAATACCCAACAGCAGCGCTTTACGGCAAGTCGACGTCAGATCGTTGAAGTGCTTGCCGCTCAAGACAGGCCATTGTCGATTCCGGAGATCTTGGAAGCCACTCCAGAGGTGGCGCAGAGTTCGGCATATCGCAATATTGCTGTGCTCGAAAAAGTAGGTGTGGTCACGCGAGTGATGTCGAGTGATGAGTGGGCACGATTTGAATTAGCAGAAGACTTAATCGGACATCACCATCATTTGATGTGTGCTGGTTGTGGAGTTGTACAAGACATTGTTGTCCCCGACTCAATCGAACACGAACTTGATAAAACACTTGCAGTTGTCGCCAAACGTGCTGGCTTTTTATTGCAGCACCATCGACTCGATCTCATCGGGATGTGTGCGTCCTGTCAATAACTATTTACGTGGATGGTTCGTTTGGTGTTGATTCTTGTTGTTCTACTAAACGCTCCAACATCTCTGTCAAAGACTCGAGGTGCTCGCGCAAATCATCTGTTGTCACAACGCTTGTGAGCGCCATTCGAACACCAGCAAGTTCGCGGGCCAGGTATTCGGTGTCTGCTTGTGTGCGTGCTGCAACAGCACGATCGATTTCGAGTTGCTCGCGATCGCGGTCTTCTTGACGGTTTTGCGCCAACAAAATCAGTGGCGCTGCGTATGCGGCCTGCAATGACAATGCCAAAGTAAGCAAAATAAATGGGTACTTGTCAAAACGCGCTGAATCAGAAACAGCATTAAAGATGACCCACACGATGACGACGCAGGTTTGAATCACCAAAAATCGGGCAGTACCTAACCACCGTGCGATTGCTTCACTGAATTGACCGAATGCATCGGGGTCATAGTGAATTCCAACACGGCGGCGCTGACGTGGCGTGGAGAGATCTTCGCGTTGCTTCATGACGTGGCCTGTCGTCGACGTTGTCTCCAGTCACGGGGCAACATGTGGTCTAGTACGTCGTCAACTGTGATTGCACCCAACAGGTGCCCGGCATCGTCACAGACACCAACTGCTAACAGGTTGTATGACGCGACGCGTTCTGCTACTTCTGAGTCCGATACATCTGGACTAATGGTTGGTTCTTTTGAGATGCACTTACCGAGCTCGGTGCTTGGTGGTTCGCGCAATAAGCGCTGCAGGTGCACAACACCGAGGTATGCGCCAGTCGGTGCACTCAGTGGCGGCTGCACAACAAACACTTGCGCTGCAATTGAGACAAGCCATTCGGGGTCGCGTACTTGGGCAAGTGCTTCAGCAACTGTTGCAGTTGGCGCCATAATAATAATTTCTGGAGTCATCATTGCACCAGCAGTGCCTTCTTGATATGACAAAAGTTGACGCACAACCGCCGCGTCGTCTTCGTCCATTGCTTCAAGAACTGTGCTGCGTTGTTCGCCGGGCATTTCTGCCAGCAAGTCTGCAAGGTCGTCGAATTCCATTTCTTCCAAGACGTCAATCAAGCGATCAAGGTCTAGGTTGGCAATCAGCGTGAGCTGTTCGTCCTCTGGCAATTCTTCGAGCAAGTCAGCCAAGCGCTCATCGTCCATTTCACGAGCAATGAGTTGTCGTTGGGCATGAGGCAGTGCGCGAACAACTGCGGCTACGTCACTTGGGTGCATCCCGCGAAGTCGTGCAGCCTCAGCAGCCATTTCTGTTGTTGCAGCAAACAACGAAGACAATTGGTTCCAATCAATCAACCGATAACTTGCGCGGCGACCAAGTTGTCCGCGCTTTGTGAGCCGAACTTTGGAAACTTCCCATCCGTTGTCGCGCGCATTAGTGGTGGGCCGCAAAGCAACATCACTCACGGTCTCGTCGCCGACTTGCGTATCAATGATATTTGTGCCGATAAGACGTTCTCCGTCGCGTGGACGAAATGGATTGAGATCCACGTCCCACGACCTGAGCCGAGCGCCGGCGCCATCAAGAGACACAATGCGAGCAGCGTTTACAAAGATGCGTCGACGTTGGCTGGTGGCCACAAATCCCAAGACTTGCGGCGCTGTGCCCCTGCTTCCGGGCACGACAACGATGTCGTCAATGCGGCCAATAGCCGCACCGCCCGCGTCAAGCAGGGGGAGTCGCATGATGCGAAATGCGTAGATGAGGTCGCCTGCCATGCTGCAAGGGTACCCCCGAGAGTCGGCTTGGTGGCGGTGGTTATCGCTTCAGTATCGGACTCAGGGCTTCGCCAGCAAGCGCCACGACATCGGGGTCATGAGTAAAAGGCATATTAAAGACCAGGCCGTCTAGGCCCGAATCAAGAAGTCCTTGCACTTGCGCACGCACATCATCAGCATCACCAATAATCATCATCGAGCGCACTCGGGCAGCATCGGCCTCGGGCAGATCGGATAATTTTTTCACACCGCGACTACTGAGAGCCATTGCCTCGGCGTCTTCGCGAGTGCGACCAATTGCGATTGTTCCGAGTCGTGTGCGACAGATGTCGTCGGGGTTGCGTCCCAATCGATCGCAGTGATCGTTGAGCACGTCCATGAGGTGACGAACTTGGTGTGCTTCGCCAAAAACATTGCACGCGTCTGCATATTGAGCCACCATGCGAAGTGTTTTCTTTTCACCACTGCCACCAATCATGATTGGTGGACCACCAGCCTGAATGGGCTTTGGAGAGTTGTACGCCTTATCAATATTGAACCATTTCCCGTTAAATGTTGTGCGCTCTTCAACAAACATCATTTTGGCAATTTGCAACGCTTCTTCTAGTTTTTCAAATCGCTCCGTAAAAGTTTCAAATTCAATTCCAAAAGAGTTATGTTCCAACTCAAACCAACCAGCGCCGATTCCCCAGATTGCGCGGCCACCTGAGATCACATCAAGTGCAGTCACAGATTTTACTAACACTGCGGGATTGCGATATGTGACACCACCAACCATTGCCCCGAGTCGCACTGTTGATGTTCGTGCCGCGAGCGCGCAAAGAATTGCATAGCACTCAAACATTTCTTGGCTAGGTTTGCCGAGTCCTGGTAATTGAAAAAAGTGATCCATTACCCACACGCTGTCGAAGCCTGCTTTTTCAGCCGCAACTGCTTGAGCAGCCACTGTTTCAAAGAGTTTTTCGGGGGCGACTCCGTCATAAGAAAAGACAGGTATTTGCAGGCCCATTTGTACTAGTCGGTTCATGGCTTGTCCTTTGTTGTCGTTGGCATTCCGGTACCTGGTTGAAATGCAGCATCTTGTTTTTTGCTTCCGTTTGCTGCTTGTTCGGCAGCTTGTTGCATTGTGGTCATCATTGCGGCAGCAGCCTTTTCATCTCCCATAATTTTTTGCATGACTGCTGCTGTTGCACCGCTCATCAGTTCGGATTGCTTTTCAATCACAAAATCTGCTGACTTACGCAAGTTTGCGGTGTAGCCGTTGATTTCGGGAATCACATAGCGAGCGACAAGGTCCCATGACTTGAGTGTGTTTTCACGGTTTGCCCAGTCGTGTGCAAATCCCAACACAACTCCAAAGCCACCACTTGATTCTTGAATCGCTCGAATCGCTTGCACCAAATCATCAGGTGTTCCGACAACTGCAGCGCCACCACCAGCAGGTCCGGTGAATTGGTCGAGCAGTTCCCACGGATTTTCAACGGCGACTGTGCCGGGACGTCCCAAAATAGTGTGAATATATTCGTTGTGCCAACGTTGTAATCCGAGCGCTGCCTGCGAACGCGCCTCTTCGCGAGTCTCGGCGATATGCCAACTCAACATCACGCGCCAATTTTTGCGGTCAACCGTGTTGCCGTGCTTGGCTGCAGATTCTTGCGCAAAACTCCATTGCGTTGGCAAGGCTTGAATGCCTTCTGCGGAATTGCTCGCAATACTTAACACGCCCATTCCGTATTTGCCAGCAAGTTGCATTCCGCTTGGCGAGATTGTTGATGCTGCCACCATGGGGATGTGTTCTTGCACGGGCAACAACTGCAACTGCGCATCACGAAGAGTGAACCAATCGCAGTCGTAACTAAAACGATCCTCGCCACGCAACAGACGCGTGATGACTCCGAGCGCTTCGTCCTGTCGATCGCGTTGCGTGAGCGGATCAATGTTGAGCGTGTAGGCGTCGCTTGGCAATGCACCGGGGCCAGAACCAAACATGGCGCGACCTCGTGTCATGTGGTCAAGTTGCACAATGCGCTGAGCCACATTGAAGGGGTGGTGATACGGCAACGAGATGACTCCGGTGCCTAGCCCAATGGTGTGGGTGACCTGACCAGCAGCAGCCAAGAACATCTCTGGCGAGGCGATCATTTCCCACCCGCTGCTGTGATGTTCTCCGCACCAGAACTCGTCAAATCCCAGAGAGTCGAGGTGGGTGGCGAATTGGAGATCGCGCTGGAATTGCAGTGTTGGGTTCTCACCCATGGGGTGATGAGGCGCGAGAAAGGTTCCAAATTTGATGCGGGCTGCAGACATCTCCATATCGTATGCCACTCTTGCGCCTACTGCGCTAGCCTAAGAACTCCGTATAACGGGGACGTAGCTCAGTTGGCAGAGCGCTACCTTTGCAAGGTAGATGTCGTGGGTTCGATTCCCATCGTCTCCACGTTTATGACAGTCAGTACTGCACTGTTGACTTGGGGCAATCGATCAATCGTGTTTGGATAAATAGATGGCCCATACTGCAGGCATGAATCACATCGCAATTGTTGGTGCATCTTTGGCTGGCTTGCGAGCATCAGAGACATTGCGTGCTGAGGGTTTCAATGGTGATATCACCGTCATCACGGCAGAAGAACAGACATTTTATGATCGTCCGCCATTGTCTAAAAAATTATTGTCTGGTGAGTGGGAGCCAGATCGTATTGCATCGCGCAAAGCAGACAACATCGATGCATTACGACTGACCATGCGCACCGGTGTTGCGGCAACGGCCCTTGACACTGTGTCTCGAACACTGCAATTGTCGGATGCAACAACTGTGTCATTTGATGGTTTGATTATTGCCACTGGTGGTGTGGTTCGCACGTTGCCGAATCAGCCCAAGATTAAAGGCGTGCACACATTGCGCACTCTGTCAGATTCGATGGCGTTGCGCGAACAACTTGTGCCAGGTGCACGATTAGTAGTGATTGGTGCTGGCTTTATTGGTTTAGAAGTCGCCGCCACGGCACGTACTCGTGGTGCTGATGTCACCGTGTTAGAAGGTTTGGCGTCACCATTGATTCGTGCGCTTGGCGCGCAGATGGGTGCGGCTGTTGCCAGTGTGCACGAGCGCAACGGAGTGATCGTGCGGTGTGGCGTACAGGTGCAACGCATTGTCGGAGACACATCTGTGACAGGTGTTGAACTTGGCGATGGCGAAATAGTTGCAGCAGATGTTGTGCTGGTTGGTATTGGTGTAGCGCCTGCAACGCAGTGGCTCGAGAGCAGTTCGTTGGTGTTGCGTGATGGCGTGGTGTGCGACGACACACTCAACGTGGGCGTGCCAGCAATTTATGCCGCTGGTGATGTAGCACGTTGGCCAAATGCTTTATTTGCTGATGTTGAGCCTGATATGCGCGTAGAACACTGGACAAATGCTGCCGAACAAGGCGCAGTTGCAGCAAAAAATCTTCTGATGGTGCATGCTGGCGAACAACCAACGCCGTATGCGGCGGTTCCGTTTTTTTGGAGTGATCAGTTTGACTCGCGTGTTGCGTATCTTGGTCGTGCTCGTGCTGATTCGGTGGTGGACGTTGTTGCTGGCGATCTTGATTCTCGGTTCTGCGCGATATACAGCACGAATGATCGACTCACGGCAGTGCTCGGGGTGTCGATGCCAAAGCTCGTGATGCCTGCGCGAGTCTTGTTGCAACAAACAACATCTCGAGCAGAGGCGCTTGCTCATTTTCAAGCCGCACTAGCCTAGAAACAGATGGCTGCACCAGATCCCGAACGACTGCGCGTGTGGCGTGAGTTTCTTACTTCGCACGCCGCAATGGAAAAGATGTTGTCGCGGTCGCTTGAAAAAGATCATGGTCTGCAATTGCCGTGGTACGAAATACTTGAAGCGTTATCGAGCGCCGACGAAGCATCGCTACGATTCAATGAACTTGCCGAGACTGTGATGGTCAACCCATCAAGTCTCTCAAGACAAATTGACAAACTCGAAAAACTTGGTTTAGTGGTGCGCGAAAAAGCCACAGTTGATGACGGCCGTGCGCTACTAGTGGTGCTCACTCGCGAGGGTCGCCAACGCTGGCGTCGTGCGAGCACAACGTATTACCGCATTGTCAGACGGGTCTTCACCACGAGTCTCACCGACGAAGATGTGTCTGCTCTGAATCGCATCTTCGGCAAGGTTCTCGAAGCCGACTAAGTCACAGTTCACATGGGACGTGGTGGCTCCAACTTCTCGCCAGCGGCACGGAGAAGGCACACTTATTGACACGGCATATCTTGGCCGTCAGATAAAGGAGACCCACATGGCAAACGCTGTGATCGTTGATGCCATTCGCACGCCACTCGGAAAGCGCAATGGAAAACTAAAAGACTGGCATCCGGTTGATCTTGCCGCACACACGCTCAAGGCGTTGATGGATCGCAACAATTTTGATCCTGCGCTGATCGAAGACGTCATCATGGGATGCGTGATGCAAGTGGGCGAGCAATCACTCAACATCGCGCGCAATGCGGTGTTGGCTGCAGGACTCCCCGACACCGTTCCGGGCACCACTGTTGATCGTCAATGTGGTTCAAGCCAACAAGCAGCACACTTCGCCGCGCAAGGCGTGATGGCCGGCGCATACGACATCGTGATTGCAGCCGGAGTCGAAATCATGACTCGCGTGCCAATGGGTTCTGCTGTTGCTGATGGCAAATACGGTTATCCGTTCGGACCAGAGATGAGCGCACGGTATGCACCTGCTGGTGGTTTAGTGCCACAAGGCGAGAGCGCCGAGATGATCGCTGACAAATGGAACATCAGTCGCGACGACATGGATCAATTTGGTTTGCGCTCACAAGAGTTTGCAGCGCGCGCCACTCGCGAAGGTCGTTTTGACGGGCAAATTCTGCCCGTTCTAGATGCCGACGGAAACATGATGACCGTGGACGAAGGTTTGCGCGAGACAACGATCGAAAAACTGGCAACGCTCAAGACTCCGTTTCGTTCCGAAGAAGACGGTGGTCGCGTCACTGCTGGTAACAGCAGTCAAATCACCGATGGTGCAGCGGCAATCTTGATCATGAGCGAAGACAAAGCGCGTCAACTCGGACTCACACCGCGAGCACGCTTCGTTAATTTCTCACTCGCAGGTGCAGACCCGCGCTATATGTTGACAGCACCAATTCCGGCGACACAAAAAGTTCTTGAACGCGCTGGTTTGTCAATGGCGGACATGAGCATCACCGAAATCAACGAAGCATTTGCCTCAGTGGTGTTGGCATGGGAAAAAGAATTGCATCCCAACATGGACACGGTGAACCCCAACGGTGGTGCAATCGCACTCGGACATCCACTTGGTTGCAGCGGTGCGCGACTAATGACCACACTGCTCTACGAACTCGAGCGCACGAATGGTCGATACGGATTGCAGACCATGTGTGAAGGTGGCGGAATGGCAAACGCCACCATCATCGAGCGCATGGGCTGATTGACCACACCACACACGTGATTGCAGCACTTCCTTCCTTTGGAGCCACGCTCTGGTTCCTTGGCGGAGTCGTGCTCTTTCGATTCATCTGGAAAGTTGGCCTGGGCATGTTGCGCGGGATGTCATCGCCATTACCCGCACCACCGCCCACTGGCGAGATGCGTCGCATCAATGTGCGTTATCGCTGCGGAGTGTGCGGAGTCGAGCTACGAATGGTGATGGCTCCGGATGAAGATCCGCCGCCGCCGCGACATTGTCTTGAAGACATGGATCTTGTCGCCCCTGTCGATTGACGTAGTGCGCTAGTGGTATTTGGTGGCAGTAAACAAACCGCCAAGAACAAGGGAGAGTCCTCCCATGAGATACCAGTTATTGCGACCACCTGGCACGAAGCCAAGGTAGTAGAACAAAATCACGAGGGCTCCGAGCCCAAGCAATACGAACATCAAGACAGGCACCCATTGTGGGCTTTGCTTCTTGTATTGGGGCACAGGAGGCGTGTAGCGACTTGATGCCGTGACTTCTGAAGTGCCATGAACATGAGATGGGTCATGGTGCTCGAGGTGTTTTTCGCCAGGACGGGTTCCCTTAGGGGTAACGCGACCCCCACGTTTTTTTATTTGTGCCACAGGGATGAGTGTAATCAGTTTCACCTCAAGGGCACCCAGCAGGCAGGCTGTAGGGATGGCACGAATACTTGTGATTGATAGTTATGACAGTTTTGTGTACAACATCGTGCAATATCTAGGCGAACTTGGTGCCGACCCAGTAGTTGTGCGCAACGACGCCATCACCGTGGCTGAAGCCGTCGCCCTACAACCTGACGGTGTGCTGTTATCGCCTGGTCCGGGTCGGCCAGAAGACGCCGGAATTATTTGTGCTGCCGTGTCGGCATTTGCCGGAGTGGCGCCGGTGTTGGGAGTGTGTCTTGGACATCAAGCAATCGGTCATGTGTATGGCGGCAACATTGTGTCGGCACCTGAGTTGATACACGGCAAAACGTCAAGCATTCAACACATCGGTGTTGGAGTTTTTGAAGGAATAGAAAATCCGCTCGTTGCAACGCGCTATCACTCGCTTGTCATTGATGACAAAACAATGCCAGCGGAGTTAGAAGTCACTGCACGAACAAATGATGGCATCGTGATGGGAGTGCGTCATCGCACACACGACGTAGAAGGTGTGCAGTTTCATCCCGAGAGCGTGCTCACGATTGCCGGTCACGATCTATTGCGCAATTTTGTGCGCCGGTGCGCTATTTAGCCAGCAGGGGCAACGGTTGTTGTGACTGCCGGGGCAAGAGTTGTTGTCACGGGAGTTGCCGCTAAACGACCAACTGTAATAACGATCTTTGATTGTGGGTCGGCCTTGGACTGCGCATCAGTTCCTTGAGAAATAACTTTGCCGATATTGACACTGCCTGACGGCACATCGACATAGCGCACGTCTGCGACAAGACTCACCAAAGCCAGCGAATTGCGCGCAACTGCTTCTTCGAGACCTTCAACTGCTGGAACCGCAACTTGTTCTGGACCAGAACTTGTATAGAGCGTGATGGGTTTGCCTGCATCAATTGGCAGACCAATCGCAGGGTCTGTACGAACAGCAAGACCTTTGGTAATTGTTGCACTTGCTTCGGTGAGCACGGTCACAACAAAGTTATTTGGTTTTTCTTGCAAGAGTTTTTGTGCAGCCGCCGCTGTAAAACCAGCAATATCAGGGATTACAACTTGTCCGACACCGCCAGACACCACAACTTTGACTGCTGATCCTGGAGCAAGTTCACCCGTGGCGAGCGGATCTTGCGTAATGATTTGACCAACGGCAAGCGTTGGGTCGTTGCGTACTTCGCTAATCGTGAGTGTGAGCCCGAGCGGTTTGAGCAATGCAGTTGCGGCCGGAACAGTGAGTC
>CANLAH010000018.1 GCA_947488685.1 Acidimicrobiaceae bacterium
ATTGACCGACTTCGCCATATTGGTGGAATTCGTATCTTGCGCCGTGGCGACGGTGCGCTTGTCGCTCTATTTGAAAATCGCTATCGACTGCAGCGACTCGAAAAAGATGAACCAGAGTTGACCTTGATTCCTATCCTCGCCGACACTGACCCGACCTAGCCCTGTTCACTAGCCCTGCGGTCGGGATGGGTCATCTGCTGGCAATAAACGAAAAGCGTCAGCGTACGAACGCGCCTCAGGGATTGCCACGATATACACAACCGTCTCGTTACCTTGGCCTTCAATGTGCAACGCCCCTGCAGGAATAACGAGTTTGTCCCCGGGCTCAATAGTAAGCCGCTCCCCTGTTGCTCCATCCAAGATCCATGTTGATCCGCTCATCACATAACCATGCGCTTCGCAATCATGCCAATGTACCGGTGGTGGTGGTGTCGGTTCTGAAATCAGTGTGGTTGGCCAATATTGATCTTTAGCAATATCAGCGAGTGCCTCTGATAGTCCGTTAAAGAAATTCTTGTGTACACGCACTCCCATTACTGAAGTATTGCACACGCCGCGATGGTGTCCAGAATCTGCGCAACTCGCACCGAGTCAGATACCGGAACAATCCAACCAGAGCCATCCTTAATATAACTGCTCACATTTTCAGTCATAATTACGAATGCATCAGCGGTAGCAAATACTTCGGTCGCATCACCAATAAGCAACGAACTGGACTTGCGCCATGTCGTAAACGCTTCGCCCTCATGGGTCTTGGTGCTGTTTTTTTCACCCGTGATGACCAATGTTTGTGATGACTCCATCACAAATGAACTGACGGCAGTCACGCCAACCGAACCGTTAATTCGCCCACTCACCGATGTGGTGAGGTCAACTCCCGTGGGGCCAACCTCGCGAGTCACGCCTTCGATCTGAAAATCTTCTGCACCGTTTGTTAGCGCCACCCAAGCATGGACTTGGTAACAACCCACATCCAACAATGCCCCGCCACCCATCTCAGGCTGCAAACGATAGTTGTCAACGAATTTTGAGACTGACGTAAACGTCGAATCAATTTGTTGAAGTTGCCCAAGTGATCCATTCACAACAAGTTCTTGGATGCGCTGAAAACGCGGATGCCATCGAGCCCATACTGCTTCGACTAATACGAGATTGCATTGGTCAGCAGTTTCACGCAATTGTTGCGCTTCACTTGCATTTAGCGCGAGTGGTTTTTCGCACAACACATGTTTTCCGGCATGTAAGGCTTTAGTAACCCACTCAAAGTGTTGATTGTTGGCCAAACTAATATAGACAGCATCAATCGCGGGATCTGCCAACAACAGATCGTAATTTTCGTATACATGGGTCGGGCCAAGAGCCTGTGAGCGTGTCTTACTCCTGCTAGCGACTCCATACAGTTGAGCATTTTTAGCAGCGTGTACTGCGGGTGCCATTCCTGCTGTTGCAACAAAACCCGCACCAAGAAATCCCCATCTGACAGTCATATTTATGTGAAGAGCAGTGATGGAGTGACCGGAAGCCCATTTTGTAGTGCAGACTGTTCGGCTGCTTGCATGATGGCAACAACATTTCGCGATGACAGAGCATTTACTTCCATCGCAGTGCCATTGCGCAGATACTCAACAATTGAATGATGAAATGCGTGGGGTGGCATGCACTCAAGTTTGATGGCTTCACGAGTTGCATCGTCACGATGAAGCGTCAATATTGCAGGTAGATCTGCAACTGCTGGCTCGGCAGCAGGGTCCCAATCTCCGACAATTGCCCCTGTTGTTCCGAGAACATAAAACTTTGGCTTTCGTGCTGCTGCCAAGTCAGAGTTAACAAAAGTCGCCTGCTTGCCGTTCACGAATGTGATAGTTACCTGTGCGTGGTCAGCGTTCGTGCAATGGTTCCAGTGTCTTTTGTGATTCTGACCGCTGACATGTGCAACGTCATCTTTCATGATCGCTAACACTTGATCCAGGAAATGACTCCCCCAGTCAAAAATTGCTCCACCTGACACCGTTACATCAGAGTGCCAGTACGAACAAGGCTCCGCATAGCCACCCACAAAAGAATCGTATTGAAAAACATCTCCGATTGCGTTTGCTGTAATAAGGCTACGCATTGTGATGAAATCAGCGTCATATCGTCTGTTCTGATAAACCACCAATAGCAACTTCTGCGCGGCTGCAAGATTGATGAGTTCATCGCATTCATCAGTCGTCAAAGCCATTGGCTTTTCAAGAACAACATGGATTCCGCGTTGCAATGCTTCTTTAGCCCATTGATAATGACTATTAGGCGGAGTGGAAATCACAACAAGATCCACACATCCAGAATCGAGCATTGTGTGAGCATCTGAAAATGGAGTGGCGTCTGGTGCAAGTTTGAGCGCTGCGTCGATTCGTTGCGGGTTCATGTCGCAGACCGCTGTCAATGTCAGGCCAGGGGTATTTTGAACAGCCAGATTATGCTCGTGTCCGATTGCCCCATAGGCCAACAGTCCAACTCTGATGTCGTCAATGGGCACCCGCCTATCGTAGAGGGAGCCAGTGATTTTCTAGAAGCCTGCTCGTAATTGCTTGGATATCAGTAAGAATAGAGACCGATGAAACCCACTCTGTCAATTGGATTGCCTAACTTTGGACACTGGATGCCTGCAGGTTCTGGTCACCGATTTATCGAACTGGGCAAAATGGCCGACGACGCAGGCATCGATCGCATCGTGCTCGTTGACCATGTGGTGATGGGCACCAATACTCAGGAATACCGATGGGGTCGTTTTCCCACCACGCCTGATGCGCCGTGGTATGAGCCATTGACGCTGTTGGCCGGGATCGCTGCAGCAACATCTCATGTACGGCTCGCAACAAGCGTGGTTCTGCCGTCACTGCGCGGTGCTGTTGTGTTTGCAAAAACAACTGCCACCCTTGATGTCATCTCACAAGGTCGCCTCGAGCTCGGCGTGGGCATTGGTTGGCAACGCGAAGAATACGATGCTGCCGGAATCGAATGGGACAACCGCAGTCGCATCTTTACCGACACGCTCGGCGCGTGTATCGAACTCTGGAACAATCTTCCGGCGTCGTATCACTCGCCAACTATCAATTTTGACGAGATCTACCTAGTACCCCAACCCGCACAGCCTGGCGGTGTTCCGATTCTTATCGCCGGAACCCTCACGCCTACGAATCTCAATCGCCTGGCCCGACTCGGAAATGGCTGGATTCCCATCATGGGAGAATCACTTGATGGTGTGCGTTCTGGAGTACAAATGATCACTCAAGCGATGAAAGAGCACGGCCGCGACACCACAGGGCTTATTGTTCAAGGCTCCATTCCATTGTCCAAAAATTCTGATGATAAATGGGATCTTGCAGCGACCATGCAAAATGTTCCAGCCCTCATTGATGCCGGCGCAACTGCTGCACATCTACCACTACAAATGTTTTGCACCGGTACTGACGACGCACCAAAATTTTTCTCTGATGTTCGGCGTCAATTTGATGAGGTCGTGTCGTGACGATCGATGACACACGAATCGCCGACAGACTTGCTCTTCGTGCACTTGTTGAGGCATACGCTCACGGTGTTGACAGAAGAGAATTTATCTCGGTCGCAAAACTTTTTACGCACGATGGAAAACTGTCTTCATACTCTGGTCAGCCAATTGGGCAGCCACCGATCTACGAACGCATTGGGCACGACCAAATTGAGCGTGCAATGCAAGGACTCCTGAAATACGACATCACAAGTCATGCGCTTTCTCAGCAGACAATCTTGTTTGACCCAGCAGACCCAGACAAAGCATCAGCCGAGACATACTGTTGCGCCCAGCATCTGTATTCAGACAACGGCAGATGGAACCGGGTAATGAGTATTCGATACCTTGACCACTACAAACGACTAGATAATGTGTGGCTGATCTCTGACCGATGTTTGGCAACTGACTGGGTCGAGGTTCGACCAGCTCTTGAGCCAACCTGAGTTTTGGGTTAGTTCTTTTTTTGGCTGTTACGCCAGATACTGATAACTCCTGCCGCAGCCACAGCAGCCCCTAACGCGCGTGCTCCAATGCCGACATCCAGAAACATGAGCCAACCACCAGCCAGAACGGGGAAAACACTGATGGCCATCGAAGCAATTCTTCCCTTGACTGTTTTGCGTGACTTTTTCGCTAATACCGCTGCCACAATGCCAAGAATCAAAATGACGAGTAAAATAATGACAACTGTTCGCGCCAGCGATTCCATACCCCAACTCTAAAGCATCGATCTGAGTACCTACAAGAACTAACCACCATATGACTGCCCCCCTTGACGAACTTTCCCCACGCCCGCTCACCGAGCCACACGTATCTCGGTTGCCGTTAGCGCACCCCAATCGGGAACTCATCTTGTCCGAACATGCACGCGCCATAGAGCGCAAAATGAGTGGGTATATCGACCCAAACACTGGACTTTTTGCTACGACCGCGCTTTACCTTGCCCAACGGGGGGTGTGCTGCAACCAGGGATGCAGACATTGCCCATATTTGCTTTGAGTTAAATCTGTGCGATATTCCCATACATGAGTAGCCTTGTCATATGGAAAAAGGCGACATTGTCGAAGACTTTGAACTGCTCGATCAAACAAATACCACGCGCCGACTATCTGACTTGCTGCTTAACGGTCCAGTTGTATTGTTTTTCTATCCTGCAGCCATGACCAAGGGTTGCACCGCTGAAAGTTGTCATTTTCGAGATCTTGCCGCCGAGTTTGGAGCCGTCGGAGCTCAACGCGTGGGCATCAGTATTGACGGAGTGGCAAAACAAAAACAATTCTCTGACAAGCATGAGTTTGATTATCCACTGCTATCAGACCCTGATCAAAAAGTAGCAAAAAGTTTGGGCGTCGCACGTTCAATCAGTCTGCTCCCCACAAAACGAGTTACTTTTGTTATCGACACACAGCGCGTCATTTTGGCTCGAATCAGCAGTGAGTTGCGCATGAACGCTCATGCCGATCAGGCACTTGACATTTTACGAAACCGATAATTGTTAGCGAGCAAAAATCGCAACAAGAAGTGGCGTTACTACTAAGCCTGGCAACAAAGAACCCAGTCGGATTTTTTTAATTTCAAGTAAGTTGATGCCGATCGCTACCACAGCAAGGCCACCGGCAGAAAATAGTTCGAGTCGCATGCGATCATCTAGTAGCGAATCGATTGACGTCCCGAGTGCCGTCAGTGTTCCTTGCACAATAAAAACGCTGACAGCGCTGAACATGACACCCACACCATAGATAGCGGCAAAGATGACCGAGATAAAACCATCAAGTGATCCTTTGATGATGTACAACTGTGGGGTCTGGCCCGATGCATCTTGAATTGCACCAAGAATTGTAAGCGGACCAACGCAATACAACAAAGACGCGGTAACAAATCCACGCACAAACCCATGTTCTTCGCCTGACTCATCTGTTTTGGCGAAACGCCGCTTCAAGACGTGTCCTATTTTTTCAAGTCTGTCTTCTACGCGCAAGAGTTCGCCAATAATGGCACCAATCACCATTCCGACAAGTGGGAACACCATGTTGTGCGTACCGATTGCATCTTTGACGCCAATCGCAATAGTGACAAGACCAACCACTTGTACAACGGTCTCGCGCATTGCCTCGGGAATGCGTTTCCCAATAAGCAATCCCACCGCGCTACCTGCCACTACCGTGGCGACGTTAATGATTGTTCCGAGACCGATCATTGCGTTACTGTGCGGTTCTGCAAGGCTGTCCGCGCAGTGAACACGCCGGATATGCCGCTGGTACATCTACCCCTGGCACCACACTCAGCACAATGGCAGACGGATGGTCGGAATCGCGAGCGATCTGCACGGTCTCCCCGGCAGAGATAGTACGAAAGGCCCACTCTCCGCGATTGCCACCTGGTGCATCGATGTTGATGCGCAGTCGAGACCCAGCACGAAAGGCATGGGCGAACGGAAATATCTCAACCCGTGCAAGAGTCCATTTGTTGGCAGGTAACGCTTCTGCATCTTTTTCAAAGTGTCCTTGTACGGGTCGCAGGGCCGTGCTCTGTTTTGTGTCAATCGCACGATGCGATGCACGCAACCAACCACTTTGCACATACACCTCTTGTCCATCTGGGCGAATTTCACTTACGGTCACCTCAAGATCGGTATCAGGTGTACTGGACTGAATATAGAGATCTGCTGATCCGCTACCAGCAATGACAGTAGTTTGCGTGAGTGGTGCAGACGTATATGTTGCTGCGGTTCCGACTGTGTTGTGCGGCCAATCCCACTTGACATCGGCTTTCCAGATGCTTCCCGAGTCCTTGAAGAAAGTGTCGGCAATTGACGTGGGGTCTGCTTTGTATGAATCACTCGCACTCGTCGCCTGTGGCGCCTCAACGCTAAGTGACTTGTTGTCGTTTAAATACCATGTTGTCGCAGTTGCCTGCGGGATTGGCCACGACTCAAAATCACTCACCCACCTCGGTGATGCTGCTCCTGGCACGACTCCGTCGGCTGCACCTTCTTCAAAGAGAACATGCACACGTGGCTCGGCCTCATATTCTGCAAGGGCGTCTTCGTATGACTTACCAGCGAATCTGTCTGGACCAAAATTGGCACCGTTCACACCAGTAATGGCATTTGCTAGCAATGGTGCCACAAGTTTTGCCGCAGCGAGTGACGGAACTTTGCGCGCAACATATAGATCTAAAAATTCTGTCATTCGCGGAAAGATGCTGGTACTCACCAGTGACTCTGTATGTAATCCATTCACTAGGTACGCATACAGCTGTGGCGCCGATGTGAACTGATCAAGCATCGTGGCAAAATGCCCACCAGTTTGCTCGTCTTGCCATGCTCCCGCTAAAAAGACTGGAACATTTATTTTTCCGACGAACATTCGTGGATTAATTTCATCGCCTACTTCTGGGGTATAGAACTTGGCTGCATCAATCTCAGCCAATAGGTCCGGATTTTGTCCACGTAGTTTTTGATTCTTTGCACATTCTGTGTCTCCTTTGTCAACTAGGCCTTGTTCCCATCCCTGACCAAATGGCTTTGCTTGTTCCACACGTTGTTTTGTCCATTCGACAGCAAATCCAGTATTGAGAATTCCGCCGGGATACAGCGTTGCACGCGCACTATCGTCAAGTACTGAAAGTGGAGTAATTGCAGCAAGACTTGGTGGCTGAGTCGAAGCCGCAAACAATTGACTGATTCCGGGGTAACTGATTCCGACCATGCCCACTTTATTGAACTTCACCCAAGGCTGCGCGGCGATTGCCTCAATCGCGTCATATGCATCGAGACGTTGCATCGGCTCAAGGAAACGAAATGACCCACCAGAGCATCCGGTGCCACGCATGTTGACGCCGATATATGCGTAGCCAAGTGCATTCATTAATTGACCAAATGTTGTATCACCTGGATTACTTGGTCCGTATCCAGAATATTCGACCACAGTAGGAAAAGGACCTTTGTCGACCTTGCCCGGCAACATCACGTTGATTGACAGCGTTGTTCCGTCACGAGTTGTGAGATAGCCAAAACCAGGAGCAGCAAGAGACTGACTGGAGTAGAAACCCTCTGGCGCTGCAGCATCAAGGGCACGCACGTCGACAGGTGCGCTCTGAGTTTTTGTTTGCGGTGAGCGCACCGTCAAGGATCCCGATGAAACTTTTCTAAAAAGTACTATCCCTTGCGTATCGGCAGAGATAGTTTGCACGACCTTGTCTTTGCCTGATACGAGTTCGAGTTCTTGACCAGCAGTAGCACCAGTCACGAGAACTTGCTCCCAGCCACCAGTCACAACATATGTGGCGGGGTCAAGAGCAGATTTCGAACCTCCGCATGAGACCAATAGAGACATACTTAAGGCTGCAATTGTTGTTATTCGCGGCAGTGCATTTTTCATCTTCTCAGTCTCGCATCTCCTGCCGATTATTCCTTTACCCAATTGTTATCGGCTACTCAATTGCTATCGCCCATGTCTTTTGCATTTGGGGGAACTTACTGGTCTTTGCCACCGCCACCCGAAGCTTGCATACCCCGGCCTTTGCTGATGCTTTAAGCATGGTCGCAGTCAGTGAGCACCCGCCTTTGATCACTCTCCAGGTTTTTTTCCCGGTGGATTGAGTCGTGATGACCTGTGTCAGTTTGCTCGTCTTGGCCCGCTTCATTGACGTGATTTTTTCTTGAATACCACCCACCACTAGCGAATCAGTCACAAACATTGACAGCACCGTGATCGTGGATGTTGCGCCCTTCACGGTAAACACATAGGACTTGCCGTTCTTGAGTCCCTTGATTTTGCAGGACATCAAGATGGTGTCAAGAACACATGACTTGCCACCTTGGGTCGATGCGGTGTACACGGTCTCCGATGTGTTGCCGTCGATGAGTGCAATCTCAATTGATTGATTTCCGAGTACGGTGCGAACTTTTGTAATTGCTGCAGGTTGCGCTGTCGGAATCACTGTGGCTGTTACTACAACACTTGCACCTGCTGCATTTGTTGCGGTCACAGATGCGGTATATGTAGTGCCCGCTAGTAAGCCAGTAAAGATACACGACAACTCAAGCGTTGAACATGTTGCACCACCAGGAGCGAGCGTCACCGTATATGCAGTGATCGGAGAGCCGTTGATACTCAGTGGCGCAGTCCACGAAACTGTTGCAGATTTTTCTGCCGCAACTGCAGCGACAGTTTGCGGGACGGTTGGAGCAGAAATACCTGGAGGTGTAAATTTCAATGTAACTTTTTTACTTTCACCAATTGAATTTTTTGAGACAAGAACTGCGCTATATTCGAACCCTTTCACTAGCCCTGAGAAGGTACATGTAGTCAAAGTCGTAACACACTTGGGTATCTCTGCTGACAACGTAACTGAACTTTCAATTAGTGGAGACCCGTTAGACCCTGGAGGCTGGGTCCAATTGAATGTTGCCTCGACTCCCTCCACGCTCAGAGTGACGTTTTGTGGCTCACACGGAAGTCCCGGAGCGGCATCCATTTGTATTAAACGACTCAAACTATTATTTAAACGAGTTTGTGAATAATTAGTCACTGCGCAATACGTTGCGTTTGCACTCATCCACTCCCAAACTTGCTGTGGCGTGGCTATTGAATTTCCCTGCAGATACCGAGCAACTACGCCGACCACATGTGGTGCCGCCATAGATGTTCCACTATTTAGTGCATAGTCAACATTGCTGCTATTGGATGCAGAGAATATTGACACTCCAGGAGCAAAGATATCAACACACGTACCGTAATTACTAAAAGATGCTTCTTTGTCAACTCGATCGGAGGCAGCGACAGAGATGACACCAGCCACACTCGCCGGTAGAACTGAGCACGCATCTGCCGCAACACCTTTTTCATCACCGTTGCCAACAGCAGCAACGACAGTAATGCCATCTGCGATCATATTAAGGACTGCTGCTTCAAACGTTGTCATCGCGCCTCCTGGTTTAGTTACACCAAAACTCATGTTTGCAACTGCTGGTCCAGAAACATGATCCGTAATCACCCACTCAATTGCTTGTAAAGCAATTGCTGCAGTTGCGAGGCCGCACGAGTTCAGTGCACGCACGGCAACCATCGTTGCGCCCTTGGCAACACCAGTCGCTGCACCTCCAATGGTGCCAGCAATATGTGTTCCGTGTCCGTGGTTGTCTGTTAGACCAACATCAGTAGCCGAATACACATCAAAATCCCTCGGGTTGATAGCTGGCGGCGTTAAGGGGGAAGGCGTGCATGCTGTCGCTGGAATATTGCTTTCAGTGGCCATCCACGACCAGCCACCGACAACACGAGACGGCGACCCAAACTGTTCATGCGTCGCGCGTATTCCGGTATCAATGACGTAGGCCGTTACACCAGTGCCGTCGGTGCCGTACGTGTACGAATTATCGCCGATTGTTGATCGCTGATCAATGCGATCAAGACTCCACGGCAGTTTTCCGCCCAAGATTCCGGGGATGCCTACTGTTTGAGTGGCGGAAGTCTGTACTTGATAGTCGGGCTCAACAGAAATAACGCCGCGACTTGATCGCAGAGTCATTGCTTGAGATGACGTCATTGTGCCCACAAAACCGTTGATCGCCTCGGTGTAGATAATGCGATCAGAGATGTTGTCCCCACGTGTCGCCAAAAAATCTGTTGGATTGATCTCGTCTGCCAGCCGAACGATATAGCGACCGCTCTGGCTCTGGTCAGACGACATCAACGCCTGGGTGATGACTGGCTGTAGGGCCACTGTGAGCAAAATTGCGCAAGCAGTAACCAACTTTCGGATCATCCCATCATTCTAAACCAAGGATCATCTTCACTAACATCAAGCCATGGGAATTCAAGAGCTATCACATAATCGGGCATTGGTGGTTGTCGCAGCGGTGTACACCCTCTTAATTGGCGTCGCAGTTGCGATATTTCCACTGTTTGACGATTGGCATCCGCTCGTTGCCACATTGGTCGTCGACTGTGTCACTACTGCAATTATTTTTGCGCTGTCATGCGCTGTGCATAACGGCAGTCTGTATGACGCGTATTGGAGCACTGCACCAATACTGATTGCATGGGGATTTGCGGTTCGGGGCACAGACGTTCCTGGCATACGGGTGGCATTAGTGCTCATCTGTGTTGCAATCTGGGGACTTCGTCTCACGTCAAACTGGGCGCGTAATTGGCCAGGCTTTAAGCATGAGGACTGGCGGTACACCCAAATGAAAGAGGAGACAGGCTTGCCGTGGTGGGCAATTAATTTGACAGTCGTTCATGTATTCCCCACACTTCAAGTGTGGACCGCTTGCATCGGTTTATACGCCGCATTGACACTGGGAACTAACAAAATTAGTGTCCTTGATACTGTCGCTGTTGTCCTGATTATTGGCGGTGCAACTATTGAACTCATTGCCGATGCACAACTGCGTGCCCATCGCACTGCGTCAACGTCGCCATGTCGCACCGGATTATGGTCACTCTCGCGCCACCCAAATTATTTCGGAGAACTGTGTGCATGGTGGGGAATGTGGTGCTTTGGTGTTGCTGGTCATCCATCTGCGTGGTGGTGGACACTCGTCGGGCCCGTCACGATGACCGTACTTTTGCGAACAGCATCTGTTCCGATGATGGACAAACGTTCCGTGCAACGTCGCCCCGGGTATGACGTACTTATGCGTGAACTTCCGGCTATCTTGCCGATTGGTCGGCAGATATTTAGACGTCAGTAATTGCTAGACCGCAACACCTTGCATTCGGGCAGCACTCAGCGTATTTTCTAATAGGCATGCCACGGTCATCACGCCAGTTCCACCTGGCATCGGCGTAATTGCTGAGGCAATGTCTTTCACTGAATCAAAGTCCACATCGCCGACGATTCCGCTTTCAGTGCGCGAGATGCCGACATCAATGACACATGCACCGGGTCGCACAAACTCTGCTGTAATGCTGCGCGCCATTCCGGTTGCTGAAATTAAAATATCTGCTTCACGACACACTGCTGCCAAATTTGGTGTGCGTGAATGAGCAAGCGTGACAGTGCAGTCAATTCCTTTTCGTGCAAGCAAGATTGACAGCGGATACCCCACAAGCGTTGAGCGTCCCACAACAACTGCACGTTTTCCTGATGTTGTGATGCCGTAATACTCAAGCAATCTCATGACGCCAAGCGGAGTGCATCCGACATGTCCATCAAGACCACGCACGAGACGCCCGAGCGAAGCCGTCGTCAGACCATCAACATCTTTTACAGCAGGAATAAGATCAAGTACCGCTTCTTCGTTGAGATGCGCTGGCAACGGAATCTGCACCAAAATGCCATGCACTGTGGCATCGTCGACAAGTTTTTTCACAGCCGACTCCACCTCGGCTTGTGTGGCCGTGGCGGGCATATCGACCCCCACAGATTTCATTCCAACTGACTGCGCCTGCTTGTGTTTGCTCCCCACATATGTGCGACTCGGGGCATCGTCTCCCACTAAGACTGTCGCCAACGTAATCCCAGGCCCTCCAGCAGCGTCAATTCGATCCTTGAGCCCCGCAAGGAGGGCGTCTCGCACCACTTTGCCGTCCATAATGATGCCGTTCGCCTGAGCCATATATATAGGTTAGTTCCTGGGCTGCCGATGAACGCCGAGAGACAAAAGCCGACCTAATAGGTCGGGATTGATCAATTCGCCCGTATCCTGATCACATCTGTTGAAGAAATTCACACTATGCAAGGAGACATCATGACTGTTCGACTCGGAGATACTGCCCCTGATTTTACGGCTGACACCACACAAGGTTCAGTGACTTTTCATGATTGGCTTGGAGACTCATGGGGAGTGCTCTTTAGTCACCCTAAAGATTTCACGCCGGTCTGCACGACCGAACTTGGCTACGTTGCAAAGATCAAGCCAGAGTTCGATAAGCGCAATGTCAAAGTCATCGGACTGTCGGTCGACCCAGTGGACTCACATGTCAAGTGGGAAGCCGATATCGCTGAGACCCAGGGAACTCCTGTGAACTTCCCAATGATTGGTGACCCAGATCGTGCCGTCAGCAATCTCTACGACATGATTCACCCAAATGCAAGCGACACAATGACTGTGCGTTCTGTATTTGTTATCGGACCAGACAAAAAAGTCAAGCTCACACTCACCTACCCTGCATCAACTGGTCGCAACTTTGACGAGATCTTGCGCGTCATTGACTCATTGCAACTCACGGCCAAGTTCAAAGTGGCAACGCCGGCTAACTGGAAAGACGGCGGTGATGTCATTATCGGCGCAGCCGTGACCGATGACGAGGCCAAGCAATTGTTCCCACAAGGATGGAAGACCGTCAAGCCGTACCTTCGGGTGCTCGCACAGCCCAACAAGTAATCAGTCACACCCCTGGTTTCTTGACCTTTTTTTACCTGAGAAACCTAGAATGATGTGGTGAATTCCCCACTTATTAACACGACCGTTGCTGCTGCCACCTCGCATGCGGTGAAGTCCTATGGCTCTGGCGACGGAACTATCTTTGCTCTTAATGATGTCACTGTCGAGTTCGTTTCTGGGCAATTCACAGCCATTATGGGGCCAAGCGGATCTGGCAAATCTACTCTGATGCATTGCATCGCCGGGCTTGACCAACTCACTTCCGGAAGTGCACTCATCGACGGAGTCGATCTCTCTACGCTCAGCGACAAAGAACTGACGCTGATGCGGCGCGAACGTGTTGGCTTTATTTTTCAAGCATTCAATCTTGTGCCTACTTTAAGCGCAGAAGAAAATATCCGTCTGCCCTTATTGTTAGGAAACAAGACCGGCGACACTGAGTGGATAAAAAAAGTCATCGATACTGTTGGCCTCACTAATCGACTTTCGCATCGCCCGAGTGAACTATCAGGCGGACAACAACAACGAGTTGCTGTTGCGCGAGCCTTGGCCACACAACCACGAATTATCTTTGCTGATGAGCCAACAGGCAACGTTGACAGCACCACTGGCACCGAGATCCTGACATTTATGCGCCGCGCTGTTGACGAACTCGGACAAACAATCGTTATGGTCACGCACGACCCCGTGTCAGCCGCCTTTGCAGATCGCATTATTTTCTTGGCAGACGGAAAGATCGTTGACGAGATGTTGGAGCCAACGGCTGTCAAGGTTCTTGACCGAATGAAAAGTCTCGGCACTTAAGCCATGTTGCGGATCGCTCTCAAGGGAGTTCTTGCTCGAAAAACGCGCCTCTTTTTGACATCAATTGCCGTTGTCCTCGGCACAGCGTTCTTGTCGGGAACATATATTTTCTCAGACACACTCACCACAACCTTTGATCAATTATTTGCTGACATCTATAAGAATACAGATGGTTATGTTCGTTCAACTCAAGTTATTGATGGAGGCTTCGGACAAGAAGAACGGCAACGAATTCCGATTTCTACTGTCGACCTTGTGCGCAAGATTCCTGGCGTGAGCGGTGCTGCCGGAAACATCCAGGCATTTGCTCGAATTATTGGCAAAGACGGTCAGCCTCTGGGCGAAGACGGTTTTGGTCCACCAACCTTTGGGGCATCTATCTCGGACTACAAAGGTGAATTGTGGACAATCTCTCAAGGTGCCCTTCCAACAAAGCCAACTGAGTTTGCAATGGACGATGTCAATGCAAAAAAAGCAAAATTTGCAATCGGAGATTCGGTCAAGGTTGTTGCCGCAGGCGGAAGTCGTACTTTTACATTGGTCGGTATTGCACGTCACGGCCAGGCTCGATCCCCGGGTGGCGCAACTTTTGCACTGTTTGACATTACGACCGCGTCGGAGTTTTTAGTAAAGGCCGGATTTATTGATGCCGTGTTGTTGCAAAGCGACGGAACAGTCAGTGACGAAGCGCTCGCTGCAAAGATCACAGCCATTCTTCCGCCCACTCTTGATATCGAGACACTGACTGGAGCGCAGATCACGAAAGAAGTCCAGAGTGATGTCGGCGAAGGCCTGTCATTTTTCTCCACGTTGCTGAGTGTTTTTTCTTTTATCGCTCTCGGTGTTGGTTGTTTCGTTATTTACAACGTGTTCTCTATTACGGCTGCACAACGCCAACGAGAAAACGCACTCTTCCGTGCCATCGGAGCCAGTAAACGACAAATCACACAAGCGATGCTCGTTGAGGCAATCGCTGTCGGAATCGTCGGATCCATTGTCGGCCTTTTCTCGGGAGTACTTCTAGCCCAAGGCCTTAGTGCTGTTCTGCGAGTAACTGGTGTTTCGCTTCCGCCCGGAAGCCTAATTTTTGCGCAACGCACCATCGTGACGGTCTTGACAGTTGGAATGATAGTGACAGTTGCCTCGGCAATCTTGCCAGCACTACGCGCCGGAAAAGTTCCGCCACTCGCAGCAATGCGAAGTACTGCCCTTGATACGCCAGGTTCCATTACTCGAAGAGTTCTGATTGCGTCTGCATTTGCCATCAGCGGATTCGGCATACTTCTGGCAGTTATCCTCGGCGCTGACAATGTCTTGCTCGGTCTGGCAATTTTATTAGTCTTCATCGCGATTCTCATTGCAGGACCAGCCGTCGCTCGTCCGGTGAGCCTTTTTATTGGCAGACCCGCTGCGCGTCTACGCGGCATTACTGGTGCAATGGCGCGCCAAAATGCGGCACGAAACCCCAAGCGCACCTCTCGCACCGCAGCACCGGTCTTGATCGGAGTCGCATTGGTAATGGCCGTCACAGTACTTGCCTCCACAATCCGCGCCGAGATCTCCGACGCATTCGGAAAACAGTTCACAGGTGATTTCAGTATCACTGCAGACAGTAACTTTTTTGGGGGCTTTAGTCCGTCACTCGCAGACGACATCAACGCTCTCCCGGGTGTTCAACGTGCATCGGGCCTAGGAGTATCGGTTGCCAAGATTTCCATATCCGGAAAAGACAAGGGCAAACTCGTCACGGTGATCGACCCACTCACCGTCGAGGGTATTTTTGATATTGGCCTTATTGACACGCCCGTCACGTCACTGACAAAAGATGGTGTCTTCGTCAGCCAGAAGGCCGCTCTTAAGAACTCTCTGGTTCGTGGTTCAACTGTTGCGGTCACGCTTTCTGATGGATCACTTCACAATCTTGAAGTGCAAGGAATCTATGTGCGCGATCAACTTGCGGGCAACTACACGGTGAGTCGACAACTTTTTGATGAAACAACTGTAAGTAGATTTGATACCGCAATATTTATTCTTAAAAAAGATGGTGTACAAGACTCCGATATTCGAACATCCCTCAACGCCGCCATTAAAAAATATGGCACCGGAGAATTACTGAGTAAATCTGAGTACATCAAAAAGCAGGCAGCGCAAGTTAATCAATTGCTGGGTCTCATCTACGGTCTTCTTTTCCTCTCCGTGATTATCGCAATCGTCGGCATCATCATCACTCTTTTACTTTCGGTACACGAACGTCAGCGCGAGATTGGCTTACTGCGTGCAGTTGGCATGACAAAGTCTCAGGTGCGCACAACAGTTCGCTGGGAAAGCGTCATCACATCCTTGTTCGGAGCCTTAATGGGAATCTTGCTTGGATTGGGACTCGGATGGATCGTCATCTTTTCTTTGAGGGATCAAGGAATCAAACGCTTCACAGTTCCGACAACAGGCACACTGGTCATCCTTGTCCTCTCATTTATTGTCGGGGTCATTGCCGCGGCATATCCTGCACATCGTGCGACCAAAGTTGACCTTCTTGATGCTCTTGCAATGACATGACACCCTCTGATCTGACACCATCCATGCTGACATTTTTGTCAGAACGACATCTTGCCTCTCTCACCACTCTGCGAGCAGATGGATCACCTCATGTCGTTCCGGTTGGATTTAGTTTTGACACCCAACACCACATTGTGCGAATTATCACTTTTGACAATTGCACAAAAGTACGCAATGCCCGCCGAGGCGGTCGTGCAGCGGTAAGTCAAGTAGACGGTGGCCGGTGGCTCACTCTTGAGGGAACAGTCAGTGCAACCTCAGAACCACAACGCGTAAGTGCAGCAGTGCTCGGATATACATCGCGATATCGCCAACCCAAAGAACGCAGTGACCGTGTCGCGATAGAAATCATCGTCGACCGTGTGATGGGCAATGCCTAATCCTTAAAGGCCCGCTGGCGCCTCTCGGTTACGAAAAAAATCAGACATAAATAATACTGCTGCGGGATGAGGGTCCATTAGCCGAGCAATAGGGTCTGAATTGTCAAGTTCGCGGAATGGCTCACCAGCAATTTGACAACCTGGACACCAATACACCGGTCTTTTTTCTGCACTAATACGAGAGATCGAAATGATGTCTGCGCATCGAGAACATTTATGTCCATTGCGTGCATACACCGCAAGCCCACCCTGCACATGCGGTGCCGTCACTCTGGCAGGAGATTCAAGATTGGCGCGTACTTGCGATGCTGCCGTGAGCACAATGTCAAGAATTGACGACTTTGGAAGGTCGGTAATACGCGCCCATGGATGAACACCACATGCCCATAACACTTCACAACGAAAAACGTTTCCGACTCCGCGCATCACTCGCTGATCAAGTAGCGCTTCAGAAATAGTTGCATCAAGATTGTCGTAGTGCATTATTCGGTTTGCGCACTCTTGTAGGTCGGCATCCAGGCGACTGATATCAGGACCGCTCCGACCAGCACGCGGATGTCGGTGTTGATCAAAAGATCGATACGTTTCTGTACTAGCAGCATCAAAACACACCGCCACCCATTCACCAGTCTCAATCACGACATCGGCTTTGCTCCTGCGTTTGTGCCACTTTTCGCCGACACGATATAAATTCCACGAACCTTTTCGACGCAACTGTGTGTGCATGACGATTCCGTCGTCAAAGACAATCTCTAAGTGATGACCATGACACAAAATGTCCTCGATAACTGCGCCATGCGTTGGTGCAGGCCCCATCAAACTTTGAGCAAAAAATGCTTGTGTAGTACGACCCAAAAGCGCTGTCCTCAATGCTGCTGCAGAATGAGGAAGTGCGTCACTTTGGTGCACCCCACTATCGTAGATGACTTCATGTAGTGCAGACGAGCATCCTCGCAGGTGACGATGCTGGGTTGAATTACGGAAGTTGAATTACGGAAGTTGACCCACTGACGCCAGTGCGATTCGCAACAGACGATCATGGCCACTCGTCATGGCCTTGCGCACGTCGTCACTGACGGCTTGTTGCGGTGTGAACCACACCAAGTCAAGGGCTTGTTGCGTGGGCGTGCACTCCCCCGTGACGGGCACAACAAAGGCCAGGCTCACCGCATGATGTCGAGGGTCGTAGTACCCCGAGATAGACGGATCTTGAAAGTACTCCACCACCGTGAACGGAGACGGCTCTGGTGGAATTCGAGGAAATGCCAATGGTCCCAGGTCTTTTTCGAGATGTCGCATCAATGCATCACGGATTTTTTCGTTCAGCATGACGCGCCCAGATACCACCATGCGACTGATACTGCCGTCCGCTGCTTGACGCAAAAGCAAGCCCACATGAGTGACCACGCCATCGGCATTGACACGTACTGGCACCGCGTCGATATAGATCAGGGGAACTTGATTGCGCACCCCGGCAATCTCTTCTGGCGTTAGCCACATATTTCGGGTATCAATTTGGTCACTCATGAGAGACCAAAACTACTACAGCACCTTGCGAAAAAGCTTCAACTTGCGGGCGGTATAGGGCGGGTATGCAATGGATGGGTCGAGTGCGGTACCGCGAGTGAGCACTGGTTTGAGATGCTGAAAGACGCGAACACCAGCCTTGCCGTGATACCCACCCATCCCGCTTTCACCAACGCCGCCAAAAGGCAGTTTTGGATTGGTGAGGTGCATGATGGTTCCGTTGACCGTGACACCACCTGCTGTGGTGCGCGCCAGCACATCTGACACGACTTTTTTGTCCTCAGCAAAGACGTACAGTGCCAGAGGGTGCGGCCGACTTGTGACAAATTCGATTGCCTCATTGATATTGGCCATCGGCAAAATTGGCAGAATCGGACCAAAGATTTCCTCACGCATAACCTGTGACGCAGGATCAACCTGTGTCAAAACAGTTGGCGAGATATAGCGATCTTCTTTGATGGAGTCGCCTCCCACTGCCGGAGTACCACTTGTCATCATTGACTGCAGGCGGTCAAAATGGCGATCCGAGACAATGCGGGCATAACTGCTGCTGTCATGAGGTTCTGCTCCGTAGAAATCAGTCAGCACTGACTGCAATTCGGCGATCAGTTTGCCCTGGATCGACTCATGCACCAGAACATAATCAGGCGCAACACATGTCTGTCCCGCATTGAGCCACTTGCCCCACGCAATGCGTCGAGCGGCAACGCGAACATTGGCCGATGCATCAACGATGACGGGGCTCTTGCCGCCCAGTTCAAGCGTGACAGGCGTGAGGTGCCGCGCTGCAGCCGCCATCACGACTCGACCCACCGTGCCATTACCGGTGTAAAAAATATGATCGTATTGCTGAGCCAGTAACTCTGTTGTTTCTGCCACGCCACCTTCGATGATTGCGATGGCTTCTGAATCAAGATATTGCGGAACAAGCGTGGCCAGCAAGGTAGACACCGCCGTTGAAACCTCAGATGGCTTGAGCACCACTGCGTTTCCGGCAGCAATTGCCCCTGCCGCTGGCACTAACAACAATTGCACTGGGTAGTTCCAGGGGGCGATCACTAGTGCAACGCCAAGTGGTTCTGGCATTAAACGAGATTTTGCTGGCATGGTGACCAACGGTGATGACACCCGAATCGGAGCATTCCACTTTTTTAAGTTCTTCATCATCATCTTGATCTCGCCCGTCACAAATGCAATATCTGTTATGAAGCCTTCGACAGTGGGTTTACCAAGGTCGTGACGCAGTGCATCAAGAAACTCTTGTTCGTGCTCAGTCAACATTGCGATCATGCCCTGCAGTTGAGTCCGTCGCCATTCAAATGGGCGCGTGACTCCGGCGCGAAAGGCGTCTCGCGTGCACTGTACGCGTCCAGCGATCGTAGAGATTTCTGTATGAGGTTCTAGCTGCATTGTCATCTCGACAGTCTCGCAGTCTTTCAGATCAAATCAATGTTGGTGCACAAAAAAGGCCCGGTGCCGAAGCACCGGGCCTTTTGTATTGCAATATCTGAATCAGCTAGCCGAGATTTTGGCAACCTGAGCCAAAGCCTTCGTAAGGAATGCTCCTGACAGTGCTGTATAACCAGCGGCTCCTGCGCTTGCAGGCGCACACTTACTGAGGTAGTAGCTGAAGAAGCCCTTGACCGCAGTGTTGTTCGTACTGTTTGCAGTTGCTGCGAGTCCGTATGCCACTGCATTGATCGGATACGCGGTGGCTGTTTTTGTGACGTAATCCTGAGTCACAAGACCAGCGGCATCTACTTCAGCATTGGCCAAGCCATCTGCAGATGCTGCCACAGTTGGAGCAACATAGATCCCTGCCGCATTTTTGATTTTGGCAGCGTATAGCTCACGTTCGGTAATGAAACTCACCTCAGCGTATGTGATGGCGCCATCTTTGCCAGCGACATAAGTTGTTACGCCGTCATTGCCCGAGGCAGATTGAAAAGTTCCATCTGATGGCACTGTGCCGGGGAATGCAGTGGCCCATGTATCGCTTGTTGCCTTCGTCCAAATTAATGGTTCTACCTTGTTGAGGTAGTTCAAAAACATGTTGGTGGTACCCGAACCACCAGAGCGGTACGTCACAGTGATTGCAGTTGATGGCATCGTGATGGTCTTGCCTGTCACTGTTGTAACAGCAGGCGTAACCACATCTGGCGTGAGATTGCCAATTGTTTTGCCACCCAGGGAAACGCCGTAGGACGCTCCGACTGCATTCGGCACGACAACTGAACCTATTGCTGACATTTTTAGTGTCTTGACTACTTTGACATTTGTCCCGATCACGCGGGTAATGACCAGACTCTTCTTGAGGCCAGCCTTTACTGCCGCCTTTGTGGCTGTGATGGTGATTGTCGAAGTTTTGGCTCCCCTGACGATTTTTGCAGTTGTACCGCTCTTGGCTACTTGCGATACTCCTGGTGCCGTGACAGCAGGGGTTACAACAGATGTGGCCGTGTTGTCAGCGACGATCGCGGCATCGTTCCATTTTGTGATAGTTCCGGCAAAGATTTTTGCCACCGTTGTTGATGACAAATAAATTGGTTCTTTGACGGTCGAGAGATTGTATGCGATGCCAATTGGTCCACCAATGAGCGGAACATACACAAATCCAGTTGGGGCTTCACTCGATGAAAACGCGGACTCCGTGCCGCCAAATTTGTACAAGTTAAAGTCGGGGGCTTTGCCAGCATTCGCAACGAGAGAAAAACCCTTCTTGCCAGAACCAGAGCCAACACCTGTGTACGAGATGACGTCTGTATTTGGGTTTGACAGCTTGTTGTTGTTGTATCCAGAGGCACAGATGTCAGTCATATTGGACATAAAAGTTGATCCACCGCCAACGATGGTTGTTCCAGCGTTTACGGGGTTTGATCCAGCGGAGAGAGCAACTACTCCGACTGCAGCGATGAAAGCAATTTTGCGTTTCAGATTCATGTACTTGATTCCTTTTTTGTAGGTGAATGTTCTAACGGTTAAGAACATACGGCACTCAGGTTTCAAGAAGCAGACGTCATGCTGAACGTGTCAGGAAAATAAGGTGAACAACACGCAAACAGAAAAATCAGCCAAAGCGACCCTGAACGTAATCTGCAGTGCGTTTGTCTGATGGATTACTAAAAATCATGCTCGTTAAACCGGCTTCAACTAAATGGCCTGGTCCGTCTTCGGACAAAAAGAAAGCGCAGTAGTCAGAAACGCGAGCTGCTTGCTGCATATTATGCGTGACTATGACAATTGTCATTGACTCACTCAGTTCATGAATAGTTTCTTCAATACGTAGCGTCGAACCCGGATCTAGTGCAGAACATGGTTCGTCCATCAGTAAGACATCTGGTCGCACCGCTAAGGCCCGAGCAATGCATAATCGCTGTTGTTGTCCACCAGACAGCGACGACCCGTAAGCATCGAGGCGATCTTTTACTTCTTTCCATAATCCAGCACGAGTAAGACAGTCTTCAACGAGATCTTTCTTGTCGGCTACTTTTGTTTTCGAGAGCGTTGGGCCAGCCAAAACATTTTGCTGAATTGTCATTGAAGGGAACGGATTGGGTTTTTGAAAAACCATTCCGACGCGAAGCCGAATTTCTGCCGCGGCAGCACCTGGCCGATAGATGTCTTGGCCATCCAAGAAAACTTCACCCGCCATTGCGGCAGTAGGGATAAATTCGTGCATTCGATTGAGAAGCCGCAGAAAAGTTGATTTTCCGCAACCAGACGGTCCGATGAGACCCGTCACTGAGTTGGTCGGGAACTGCAATGACACATTTCTGAGGACATGGTTTTTACCAAACCACGCGTGTATACCACGTGTTTCCATGGCACTAGTCTGCGCCACCTCCGAGACTAGAGATGCCTGCTGAGGAGTTGTTTCTACTGTTGACGTGTTATCAGTAAGCATTGTGATCATCTTCCTTTGTTTCGCCCGCCAAGGGATCGGGCCCCAATAAATAAAATAAGAATAAGAGCAAGCAAGACACACGCACCACCCCATGCGCGAGTCATTGACTCGGTCGTTCCGGCTCCGAGCGCGCTGAAGATATAGGTAGGCAATGATCCGATAGCGCCGTTACCCACATTTGTCGTGAGCTTTATAAAGTATCCGGATGTCAAAAGCAAAGGTGCAGTTTCGCCTGCAACTCGAGCAAGCCCGAGCACGGATGCAGAAATCAGCCCACTGCGCACAGACGG
>CANLAH010000019.1 GCA_947488685.1 Acidimicrobiaceae bacterium
GCAGCCTTAATTGCATAGCCAAGGATGATCGAAGGAGCAAGTAGGACTCCGCCGATCACCAGCGTCACAGTGATGACAGAAACAATGGGTCCAGAGAAGCCCATCACAAACGCCATCACAAATGTGCTGATGCTGACGGCCCAGAGCAGGTATCCGATGCGGTTTGCCAGCAAAGTGTATTTGGCGATTATTTTGCGCTGACCCAGAACACGGTCGTCTTGGGCTGAACGGCCTGTTGGGGGAGATTCCATACCATAGAGAGGGTAGGGCTTTTCTTGTGGTTTGGCGTGCCTCAGGAGTATTTGTCGCGGTGTGATTGGTGTCATCGCCAGACGATCAGTAGCGTGACAGGGGCATGGAAACTGTCGTTGAACTGAGTGGAGTAGTAGCGGTACTCAGTAATTTTCCAGCACTTGCCGGAATTGATCTTGTGGTGCACCGTGGCGAGATTGTTCTGCTGCACGGGCCCAACGGCGCTGGAAAAACTTCTGTGTTGCGTGTGTGTGCTGGACTCTTGCCAATCGAACGCGGAGAAGGTTCGGTGATGGGCGTGAACTTGCGAACTCACCGCGAGAGCGTTCGTGAACAAGTCGGACTTCTGGGTCATTCAAATGGTTTGTATCTAGAACTCACCGTCACTCAGAACGTCTCCTTTTGGGCATCTACGGTTGGAGCGACTGAACAAGAAGTTGCGCTGGCGATGCAACGAATGAAAATTGATGGTCGCCTCGCTCACGTGAAAGCGTCACAATTGTCTGCTGGACAACGCAGGCGTTGCGCACTTGCATCGTTAATCGTTCGACGGGCATCACTATGGCTACTTGATGAGCCCCATGCTGGTCTTGATACTGCGGGGCAAGATGAACTAGACGCAATCCTGCAGAGTGCGGTGAGCAGCGGCGCCACAGTCGTACTTGCTTCTCATGAAACTCAAAGATCTCGCTTGTTGGCAACGCGTGTTGTCAAGGTAGACGGTGGACTGATTTCTGGTAGCGAGTCATGACGTCGCGCATGCAGACAGTTCGTCGCGTCTCTCTGGCGGTCGTGCGTAAAGATCTGCGCATCGAATGGTCAAGCAAGGTATTGCTGAACCAGGTAGCACCATTTTCTTTGGTGATTATGATTATGTTTGCTTTTGCACTCGATAACGAAGGAATTTTGCAACGTGTTGCCCCGGGGTTGGTGTGGCTGGCGACACTTTTTTCAATGTTGGTCATTGTGCAAAGATCTTTTGCCGTAGAAACTGCAGATGGCGCACTTGATGCACTGCGGGTGGCAGGTACAGAACCGCTCGGAATTTTTATCGGTAAATCTTTGGCATTAATGGTGCAGTTGCTGGCCCTTGAATTGATGTTGCTGGCAATTGCACTTGTGTTGTACGCGGTCGAACCCACAGCAATGGGGTATGCCGAGACCTTTGCCACAATGCTCATAGCCACTATTGGACTGGGCTTCGTGGGTACGCTTTACGGTGGTTTGGGTGCTGGTGCCCGCGGACGCGAGACATTGCTTCCACTCTTATTACTGCCAGCAGTAGCGCCAGTTTTGATTGGTGCAACTCGGGCAACTGAGGCGGCGTTCGGAAGTGGTGGTGCACAATCATCAGAAGGTTGGCCGTGGATTGGTTTGTTGGCAGTGTTTGCAGGTGTTTTTGGCGCAGTTGGTGCATTGGCTTTTGGGCCGATGATTGAGGAGTAGGACAAATGACAACAACTCAGAGCACGGCAACACCGACAACACAAAAATTGGGTATCGCTACTGCGATTGCAGTTAGTTTTCTGGTGCTAAGCGGATTGATTTTTTCTGCTGAAGATGTTGTGCAGGGCAGCACCGTACGAATGATGTATGTGCATGTGCCATCAATCTGGGTGGCGTACTTGGCTTTTGGGCTCACGGCACTGTGTTCTGCCGTGTATGTGAGTAATCGCTCCCGTTCTCTCATTTGGGATCGTTTTGCAGGTGCCTCCGCTGAGATTGGGGTGTTATTTGTGGCGATTTCGCTTGTGACAGGCAGTCTCTGGGGACGATTGACATGGGGAACATTTTGGGTGTGGGATGCACGACTCACGAGCACTGCATTTTTGTTCATCACATACATTGGTTATCTTGCAGTGCGCCGTTTGGGCGGAACATTTACTCAACGCGCTCGTCGTTCAGCAATTATGGCGCTTCTTGCAGTTCTCGAAATTCCGCTTGTGCATTTCAGTGTCAACTTGTGGCGCACACTTCATCAAAAGGCCTCGATTGCTGATCCAAATGCAAAAGTACAACTTGATGGTTTCATGCTCTTTACTTTATTTTGGGGCCTCGTATCTTTCAGCATGCTGTTTGCTTGGTTGCTCATTCATCGACAACGTCTGATGGCTTTAGAAGATGCAGTCCAAGACCAAGGTCTCGACCGCGCAATCCAAGAACGCCGAACAGAAGCAGGACGCTGACATGGACCATGCTTCATTCATTATCGGAAGTTACGTACTGACAATTATTTCCGTTGCTGCGTACGCAATATCGATTGTGCGTCGTGGGCGCAAACTTGGGGCCATCACTTCAGACGACGACAAGCCATGGATCTAACGCCGCGCCCCGTCACCGATGCAGAGTCACGTGCGCAGAATCGGCGTCGTCGCTGGGCTCCTATGATCATCGTGGCCCTTGCCTTGGTTGCTGGTGGTGTCGTAGTGAGTCAATTTCTGACCAGTGCGATTGATTATTACTGCAATGTCGACGAAGTTGGCGTGCGTGATGGATGCGTCGGTCAACGGCGAATTCGGGTGCAAGGAATTGTGGTTGAGAACTCACTCAAACAGACAAATGGCGTGACTGAGTTTTCTCTCGTTTTTCAAGACAAGACTCTGCGAGTTCAGTATCAGGGAGACCCCGGAGGTGTTTTTCAGGAGTGTATTCCGGTGGTGGCACACGGTCGAGTAGTAGACGGAGTTTTTGATAGTGATCGGATCGAAGTCAAGCACACGAATCAGTATGTTGAAAAAAATAAGACTCGATTTGAAGCAACAAAGGAGACAGCAGCGTGCTCGCAGTTGCCGGGGTGAGCGGATCCCTTGGTCGGGCAGCATTACTGATCGGCTTAGTCGGAGCCGTGTTCGGAATGTTTGCCAGCGTGATGGGCACGCGTCAACATGACGAGAAGGTTCTGCGGCTAGTACCGCGGTTTGCCACATTATGCGTAATCGCCACGGTGAGTGCATTTGTCTGCATGGAATACGCCATGATCACGCGCGATTTCTCACTGGCGTACATTCAAAAAGTCGGTTCCAAGAGCACGCCAGCACTCTATAACTTCACGGCAGTGTGGAGTGCCCTAGAGGGATCAATTTTAATGTGGATGCTGATCCTGGCTGTTTGTACGGTGATCATCGCATGGAAATATCGCAACAGACTTATTGATCCACTTGTTGGGTGGGCAATGGCGACGATGTTTTTCGTGTGCACATTCTTTTTCATGCTCACGCTTGGGCCAGCGAATCCATTCGGCAAGGGAGCAGCGGGAGTCCTTGATGGCCCCGGCCCTAATCCGTTGTTACAAAATCACATCCTGGTTGTTTTTCATCCACCAATTTTGTATGTGGGATACGTGGGTATGACGATTCCGTTTGCCTTTGCAATCGGCGCACTGATTACTGGACGGCTGGGGGAAGGTTGGTTATTAGAGACTCGGCGATGGGCATTGTTCTCATGGGGTTTCTTGACATTTGGAATTATTCTTGGCGGTTGGTGGAGCTATGAAGTCTTGGGTTGGAGTGGCGTATGGGCGTGGGACCCAGTTGAGAATGCTTCGTTTATTCCGTGGCTAACCGGTACCGCATATATCCATTCGGTGCTGGTGCAAGAACGGCGCGGAATGTTGCGAGTCTGGAACTTGTCGCTATTGATTGCCACTTTTAGTTTGACAATTCTGGGAACGTTCCTGACGCGCTCAGGCGTGCTGAATAGTGTGCATGCTTTCAGCGACAGCGACATCGGGCCATATCTCTTGACATTTTTTGGCGTCATCGTGCTTGTCTCTGTTGGACTGATTGGTTGGCGAGGAGAAAAACTGCGATCCCCCGGAACAATTGACTCACCAATCTCTCGTGAAGGCGCGTTTTTGGCAAACAATGTGTTGTTTGGAGTCTTCGCATTTGTCGTGCTACTCGGAACAGTTTTTCCGTTAATCGTTGAAGCCCTTCAGAATCGACAGTTGATTGTGGGTGAGCCATTTTTTGATCAGTTAGCGACGCCCATCGGAATCACACTGTTGGTGCTGATGTGCATCGCCCCGGTTTTGCCGTGGCGCAAAGCCTCTGGTGAGTTACTGCGCCAACGTTTGTTCTGGCCAGCATGGGCTGGTATCGCTGCTTTAGTGATGAGTCTTGGCGTCGGAGCGGTGGGCCTTGCTCCGCTATTGACGTTCACGCTTGGTGGATTTGCAGCCGGAGCTGCGCTGCGACAACTTGCCTTAGCGACCCGGCGTCAAGGACTACGTGGTCTTGTTGGTCGTGCCAACGGCGGCATGGTCGTGCATATTGGGGTCATTATTATCGCCGTTGCTTTGGCTGCCTCTAACTCGTACACGCGTAGTCAAGAAATTACTTTAACCGTTGGCAAGCCTGCTCAATACGGCGGCCATAGTTTTGAATTTGTACGTTTTGTTGAAGAAAAAGATGACCGCCGAATTTCTGTTAAGGCAGAAATTATTATTGATGGCAGCGGAACGTATGCACCGGCAATCCAAAAGTTCATAAACGTGGGGCAAAATATCGGAACCCCTTCCGTGAAATCAATGTTCACAAAAGATATCTATCTCACTCTGCAACCACCCGTAAAAGTTTCTACTAACACTGCAAAGATCAAAGTCTTCATCAAGCCTCTTATGATGTGGCTCTGGATCGGCGGCGGTCTGATGGGTGTTGGAACATTATTGGCTGCTTTCCCGGGTTCGCGTCGCAAACCCACCGATCCAGTATCGGCGCCGATTGCCCAAGAGGCATCTGCGTGACACCACCGCGTCGCGCTCAAAGAACGGTACCGATGGTGGCTGGAGTCGTTGGCCTGATCGCCGTTGCACTGCTTGTCATGTTGGCAAATGCCTCGCCAAGTGACGGAGAAACCGCATCGTCGCCACTGCTTGGTCGCGCAGCCCCTGCAGTGCAATCCACGACCCTTGATGGCGATTCGTTTGATGTTTCTCGGCGTCGCGGTAGTTGGGTGATGCTGAATTTTTTCAATTCCACATGCGTTCCGTGCATTCAAGAGCATGGTGCTCTTCAGGACTTCGTTGCAGCACAAACAACTCAGGCTGATGCTGTCGAATTCTTCACAATTATCAACGACGATAACGATGATGCCGTTCGCTCCTTTTTTAAGGCCAACGGAGGAGACTGGCCAAAAGTCAAGGACTCTGACGGCGCGATCTCTGTTGCTTTTGGTGTCGCCAAAGTTCCTGAAACATGGATCATCGACCCCAATGGCTTTGTGCGGATGCGAGTTGTTGGTGGAGTCAAGAAAGGTTTTCTTGAAGATCGAATCACCGAACTACGTCAACAATTTGAAGGCTCATCACGATGATGTCAACTCTAAATAAAAAACTCAAGGCGTGGCCCGTCTGGATGTTGATGGGATTACTGGTCGTCGCACTTCTTGCGGTGGGGGCTGGTCGCCAGTCTGGACCACTCACCCAAGAAGATCGCATCGACAACGTCACTCAACGACTTGCCTGCCCAACATGTGACGGTGAAAGCGTCTATGTGTCCCAGGCACCTTCATCTCAAAACATTCGCAACGAAGTTGCTCGCCAAGTGGCAAGCGGCCAGCGCACAGACGATGAAATTGTGGCTTTTATCGAAAGTAGTTTTGGTGGGCAAGTGCTGCTTGTACCGCGGGCTACCGGTCTGGATGCTCTTATTTGGGTGTTGCCAATTGCTGTGTTGGTGTGCTGCACTGCTGGATTAGCACTGACATTTAGGCGCTGGAAACGTGAGCAGGGTGGCCAAGCGTCAGACGCTGACCGTGCTCTTGTGGCGCAGTTATTAGAACTTGACACTGATCCCACGGATTCACTGTGATGCACAACAACGACACGCAGGATCAAGGACGTGAAGAACAGAAATTTTTATTGCAGTCACTTCGAGATCTTGAGCGCGAGTATCTTGCTGGTGACATTGATGAGATTGACTACCAGACACTGAAGTCCGGCTATATCGCTCGAGCCGCAGACATCACGCGCGCCATGGAGACAACGGATGTCTTGGAATCAGAGATGGCACCACGTCGAGTTCTTCGATCCATTTCAACGGTTGTTGCTGTGCTCGCAGTTGCACTTGGGGCAGGTTGGTGGGTGGCCGCACAATCCGGACAGCGTTTGCCTGGTCAAAACATCACTGGCGGGACGCCAGAAAGCACAGCAGCCATGCTGTCGCAGGCACGCTCTGTCAACATGAGCAATCCGGTGCAGGCGATTCAGTTGTATTCAGGTGTGCTCAAAATTGAACCAGACAATGTCGAGGCGCTGACCTATCGCTCATGGCTGCTGGCGTTAGCAGCAAATGGTGCATCAACAAACCTGCGCGACACGGCAATGGCCACTGCAATACAAGATTTGACGCAAGCAACAACTATCGACCCTTCGTATCCAGATGCGTGGTGTTTTTTGGGAATCGTTGAATTTCGTTTTCTTGACAATGCAGTGTTGGCTCAATCACCACTGAAAAAATGCCAGGATCAGAATCCGCCCCATGAAGTTGCTTCGTATGTCGAGGCAATTGTTCAGCAAGTAAATGAAGCAGTGGCTACAAAAAAATAATTACAATGTCTGTAATTGTGGCGGAGCAAAACACTCTGCGCTGACAAAATGAGCACCGTCTCGATGCAAGACATACACGGCTGCTTTGCGTGAATCAGTAGGGGTCGTCATTTCGAGCCCACGTCGAATGAGTGCTTGAACTGCAGCAGGAATGACGTCACCATGACTGCATAACACGGCGTTGTCCTCGACATCATTCAGCAGTGCAAGGGTTTCTTCGAAGTCTGTTGCTTCAGCGAGTCGAGGCTCGATGCGGACAGTCAGGCCACAATGTGCAGCGATTGGTTCGACTGTTCGAACGCATCGAAGATATGGACTCGAATACACAGCAGGCGGCGAATATATCGAAAATGTTTCGACGAGCAATTGGGACTGTTGGATTCCGGCAATTGACAAGGGTCGATCAAAGTCGGAGCCGTCCCAGCCAGAGCGACTACCAGCCTTGGCATGTCGAACAAGAAACACAGGCATGGCACATAGCGTACGAACAGAACTAGCCAAAGTCTCAATAATCAGGCAGACTTGGGCCGTGGGATTTTTTGATCGCAATCGTCAAGATGTAGAGGCTCAAGGCTTTGATCCTGCTCGGTTGCCGCCAGGCCAGTATTTGACTGACAAATTTCCGGTTTTGCATGTTGGCGATGTCCCAACATATGCAGAAGGTGAATGGAACCTCTCGATTACGGGTCTTGTTGATGCTCCGTACACGCTCACATATGACGAATTGACCGCTCTGCCATCGCACACCATTACAACGGATATTCATTGCGTCACGAAGTGGTCAAAGTTCGATACAGGATGGACAGGGGTTCGCGTTCGTGACTTGTTAGAGCATGCGGGCATGTCGAGCGACGCAACACATTTCATGGGACACGCTGAGTATGGCTATACGGCCAATTTACCGCTTGCTGATGTCATGGGCGATAACGCACTCGTTGTGTATGCCTTTGAAGGCGAACCAATCGAGCCGATTCATGGCGGTCCTGTACGTCTCTTGGTTCCGCACTTGTATTTCTGGAAATCTCCGAAATGGCTGAGAGGTCTTGAAGTCACTGCAAGCGACAAGCCTGGTTTTTGGGAGCAAAATGGCTATCACATGTACGGTGATCCATTTTTAGAACAACGCTTCTGGGGCGACTAACGAAAAAAAGTTTTTGCTAGATAGTGGTGGTGCAAAATGTGTCGCCCTGAGGCAGTGAGCCAATAGTCGACGGGTCGGTATCGCCGTACAAAGCACTCAACATGCCCTTGACCATGCCGCGATCGACCGCGCACACGACAGGATTTTCAATCGCGACATCTCCGAACGGGCAATGACTTGTCACGATTCGAAGTTGGTTGTTGCGATTGTCTGCGTGTGCTGCAAAACCGTGAGCAGTGAGCGCATCGGCAACCGCTTGCATCGCAGAGCGTAAAGATTTTTGACCAGCAGCAAAATCGTGACCTGCTAATCCAGCAGCCATTGCTCTGCCGTATTCTTGACCAACTTCTTCAGCAATTGTTTGAGCAATTTCAGCCGGAAGTGCAGCAAGCGCTTTGCCCAACAACGACAACACCAGATCATCACTGCGTACTGGAAAGTCCAAGATGTCTCCGGCGGAGGCAGCGCGATAATGCTTTGATGGCCGCCCTGCACCACCGTGTTCGGCGCGTTCAACTGCCACTTCGAGGTATCCGCCTGCTGAAAGCTTGTCGAGATGGTGACGAGCCACGTTGGGGTGGAGATCAAATTTTTCGGCCACCTGAGAGGCAGTTGTTCCGTTTTGTGCTTCGCGGACGAATAAATAGACCGCGCGACGCGTTGGGTCACCAAAAGCCGAGGTAATTGCCGACACCGTGGCACTGAATGACTTCGGAGTCTTCACAGGGGTGGTCGTTCCTTCTCTCACGCCGTTATTGTACCTATAGCCGTCGTACGAATTGTTCGACGCCCACCCCCTAATACCCACCAACTGGAGACCTCATGAGTACGACCACCGCCGAGCAAGTGATTGATGCACTTCGTCCAGTAGAAGATCCCGAACTACATCGATCCATTGTCGACCTAGGAATGGTGCGTGACGTTGTGGTGGACGGCTCGACAGTGTCGCTGACCGTGGTGCTGACGATTCCGGGTTGCCCACTGCGCAATGAAATTCAAAATCGTGTTGATGGTGCCGTCTTGCCACTCGCCGGAATCAGCACAGTCAATCTCAACTTTGGAGTGATGACCGATGCAGAACGAGAAAACGTGCGACGCATTGTGCACGGAGACGCCGCTGCAACTGCAGGTTCGAATCCCACTCAGGGCCACTCCGAGGGAAGGACCATTCCGTTCGCGCAACTCGGAAGCAAAACGCGCCCGATCATGATCGCGTCTGGCAAAGGTGGTGTTGGCAAAAGTAGCGTCACGACAAACCTTGCTGTTGCACTTGCTGCGCGCGGACACAGTGTCGGAATCATTGACGCTGACATTTATGGTTTCTCAATTCCGCGAATGCTCGGCACCGATCGCGATCCAGTCGCAATTGATCAAATGCTGTTGCCTCCAGAAGCATGGGGCGTGCGTTGTATCAGTATTGGATATTTTGTTCCAGAGGGACAAGCAGTTATTTGGCGCGGACCAATGTTGCACAAAGCACTTGAGCAATTTCTCACCGATGTATTTTGGGATGAACCCGACTACCTACTAATCGACATGCCACCAGGCACCGGAGACATCGCACTGAGTTTGAGTCAGTATCTGCCACGTGCAGAAGTCTTTGTCGTCACAACTCCTCAAGAGGCCGCCCAAAAAGTGGCGCGTATGTCGGCGTTGATGGCGCAAAAAGTGAACCTTCCTGTCAAGGGCATCATCGAGAACATGTCGTGGTTTACGGGTGATGACGGCAAAAAGTACGAACTTTTCGGATCCGGCGGTGGGCAGGCCTTGGCTGATGAACTCGGTGTTCCATTGCTGGCTCAGATCCCTTTTGTGGCGCAGTTGCGTGAAGGCGGAGACAACGGTCGCCCCATCGCCGCAGTGGCTCCAGAGTCTCCAGTTGGGGCTGCTTTCTTCGCTCTTGCTGAGCGAGTAGAAGAACTTAAGCCAAAGAAGTTGTTTAGCAAGAGTCTTAAACTGGTCTAACGGCTACGGTCAGTAAACACAGTTCAACAGGAGGACACACGTGGACGTACGTATTGGAGTAACACAGGCAACTCGAGAGATCTCGATTGAACTTGAAGACGACGCGGCAACGCGCAAAAAAGTCAAGGCTGCAATTGAAGCAGCGCTGTCTGGCACATCGGACACATTGTGGATTACAGACAAACGAGGTCGCGATATCGGCATTACTGCGGCCAAGATTGCGTATGTTGAAATCGGTTCTGCCGACGCTGACCGTCGGATCGGCTTTGGAGGCTGATCCAAAAATCGACACATTGCCCCAGCCTTTGTGAGCCGATAGGGCAGACTTCTGATAAGGACTCCTGATGGCAACAATCGCTGAACTGGCAAAACTACATACCGAGTTCTCCAAGGAGCAGGTAGCGCATCTGCAAGCTCTTGCCGGAGAATGGGGAATGCTGGCAGATTTCTGCTTTGCCGACATGTTGTTGTATGTCCCCACCACTGATGACACATGGTTGGTCATTGCTCAAGTGCGAGCCGCAACAGGACAGACGCTCTATCTGGTCGACTGGGTCGGAGCATCGGCGAATTTGTCTGAGCGCCCACTTCTGTCTCAGGCATATCAATCTGGCGACATCGTGGAAGGTGAGATCGCCGTTGAAGGAATGTCCGATGCATGTCGAATGATGGCAATTCCTGTTCGTTATGACGGCGCCACGATCGCCGTGCTGACTCGCGAATGGAACACGCAAAGTAGTCGCCAGCCAGGAGAACTTGAGCGCACGTATCTTGAAATATTCCAGCGTTTTGCGCGCATGATCACGGTGGGCGAGTTCCCGTTTGAGGGTCGTGTTGCCGATGGCAGTGTTGCTCCCAGAGTGGGGGATGGCGCAGTTGTCCTTGATGCTGAGGCTCGGGTGAGATATGCATCGCCAAACGCAACATCTGCACTGCATCGTGTGGGCATTAGTGCCAATGCGGTCGGCCAGACACTTGCTGAACTCGGCATGATTGACAGTCCAGTGCGTCAGGCATTCGAGCGCCAAGAACCAGTAGTCGAAGAGTTTGAACAAACATCTGATGTCACATTGCTCACACGATGTATTCCAATCCTCGACGAAGTTGACGGTGAAACGGTCGTGACCGGAGCAGTGATGCTGTTGCGAGACGTGACAGAGCTGCGTCGTCGTGATCGTCTGTTGTTGTCAAAAGATGCAACAATTCGCGAAATTCACCACAGAGTGAAGAATAATCTGCAAACTATTTCGGCACTCTTGCGGCTGCAAGGGCGACGATTGGAATCTGAAGAAGCAAAAGCTGCAGTTGCAGAATCAGTGCGGCGAATTCGCACGATTGCATTGGTGCACGAAACTTTATCTCGAGAGCCCGGAGACGATGTCGCGTTTATCGAAATCGTTCGACCGCTCGTGAGACTTGTTGAAGAAGGACTGCAATCACCTGATCGTCCCGTGAGATTCGTTGTTCATGGGGATGGGGGTCGCTTGCCAGCAAATATTGCGACGCCGCTATCTGTTGTGCTCACGGAGTTGCTGCAAAATGCCATTGATCACGGATTTCCAGAAGGAGAGGGAGGCGGCACAGTTGCGGTGCAACTAGATGCTGACGACGAGTTCCTCAATATCACCGTGATTGACGATGGTCGCGGCATCGACCCAGATTTTGATCTCGCTAGCGCAACTGGTCTTGGACTTTCAATTGTGCGGACTCTTGTGACAACTGAACTAGCCGGAACAATCGATATGCGCGCGGCGACTACGCACGAACTAGATCTCGTAGAGCTGTCTTTGCGTCCCGGCTATACCGGCACGGTGATTGAATTACGGGTACCGCTGAACGCGGAATAAAACTTAACTGACGCGAGAGTTACGCAATTGTGCGGCAATATCTCGACGAATCTGTCGTCGTTCATCTTCGGAAGTTCCGCCCCAGATGCCGGTGTCTTGATTGGTCTCAATTGCAAACTCAAGACAATCAACTGACACTGGACACTCATCACACACACTCTTTGCACGAGAGATCTGCAAGAGTGCTTGACCAGTGGTTCCGATTGGAAAAAATAATTCAGGATCTGTATCTCTGCATATCGCTCCGTCGCGCCATGTGTAATCGGCACTTCCGAGAGCGAGGCTAGACGCGAGTATTGACACGTCGGGTTCCTTTGCGGTGGGTAGGGATGCAATGCATCGGTGGACAGTTCGTGTGGTTTCCCACATCGGCAAACGCTATGGGAAAACTAGCGATATCACAAGGGAAAAGGCAAAGTTCCACCCATGTATTTTGATTTTAATTTTGCCCGCTTTTGATGAAAGACCGATAGGCGATGAGTGCTCCTGTGCTAACACTGAGAGATGTCTAGTCCCGTGTTACGCCGTCCTCGCACTCAGGTGATGGCTCATCGCGGCGCATCTCATGCTGAACCCGAAAACACGCTAAGCGCCTTTGCAAAGGCTGTGGATATCGGAGCAGATGCGGTCGAACTTGATGTTCGCCCAACGCGAGACGGGGTCATGGTGATACATCACGATGCCAAACTCAAGGACGGTCGTGTCATCGTGCAGACCGATGCGCGAGAACTACCGGCACACATTCCGACGCTCGAGCAGGCGTTAGATGCATGTTCAGGGCTGTGGGTCAATATCGAAATCAAAAACGACCCGAACGAACCGGACTTTGACCCCCAAGACAGGCTTGCCGCTCAGGTTGCAGACATGTTGAGGGGCCGCACTGAGTACGACCGTTGGTTGATCTCATGCTTTCGTCGCGAGACCGTCGATGCAATGCATGCATTATTGCCCGACGTTGGCACGGCATGGCTTACGACGGGTGTGCGTGATACAGAGATTGCACATGTTGCGGCCGGGTTGCGCGACTCAGGGCATACAGCGTTGCACCCGTGGGTCAATCTCTTGACAGAGCAGGTAATTGATGTCTGTCATAACCATGGTCTTGAGGTCAACACCTGGACCTGCGATGACCCTGTCCGAATGCACCAAATTATTTCTTGGGGCGTTGATGGCATCTGCACCAATGTGCCCGATATTGCAGTTGCCGTGCTGGCGGCGAAAAATTCCTAACTACTAGCCGGAAACGAACGAACAAGTCTCATTGCGTTGGGGACATGTTGAAAATCAAGAGATTTTGTTTCACCCAAGTAGTCGCCGTCGACCTGAAAAGGGAATGGTCGGTCATTAGTGACGGTGAGTTGTTCGATATCTGAACGAATGTCTAGCCACGGAGCAGGAGAAATTCCGCCGCCTCGCAATGCAGAGCCAAGCGACCTAATGATGTGCGATGCCTGCAGCGATGTGAATGTGACGACTGCAAGACCGTGCTGAAGATCTGCGCCCGGAACGAGGTCAAATGGGCGATTGCCTAAAAATGTGTACGGATTTGTGTTGAGAACAATCGTGAAAAATGCACGTGGAATCACATCGTCGCCAATTGCAACAGAAAAATGTGGATGCTTTCGGTCGTAGTCACGAGCCCATGTTCGAAGTGCTGCGGCGACGAAAAGTGGATGTCCGGCGTATCGCTTGAGTGACGCGCGTTCTTCGACGCGCTTGACAACCATTGCGTCGTATCCAACTCCAGTGTGAAAACAAAAATATCGACCATTGACGCGACCAAGACCAACCGGAATGATGTCATTTCGATTGAGCGCATCAACAATGAGATCGACCCCAGCGATTGCATCATTGGGCATTCCAAGTGTGCGAGCAAACACGTTGGTCGAACCACCAGGGAGCACTGCTAATGCGGTCTCTGTGCCAGCGACCCCAGTGGCCACTTCGTTGAGCGTGCCGTCTCCGCCGAATGCGATCACAGCGTCAAGGCCTCGTCTGGCGGCATCTTGAGCAAATCGGGTGGCGTGACCACGCCGATTCGTTTCAACGACCTGAACATCGTGATGGCGCGCCAGCCGCTGATGAACCACGACCGTATTACGGGCAGTGACCGAAGAGGCAAAGGAGTTGACGACGAGCAAGATGCGCAAGGTATAGACCGTATCAGCGGTCTGCGACGAGGGTCACTCTCAAAAACAACTTCTCTTTGCTCGCCAGTTGGGGAAAAGGGCTGCTTGTCGGTAACAATAGACACCTTATGAACATCATTGTATGTGTGAAACAAATCCCAGACCCAGCCGCTCCAGGTGCGCTCAATAGCGATTCCAATACCCTCAAGCGAGACGGCAAATTAGTCATTGATGACTCCGATATGTATGGCGTAGAAATGGCCCTGCAACTCGTCGATGCTGCAGGTGGTGGCGAAGTCAGCCTCGTGTCAATGGCACCTAATGGCGAAACATCTGGCATGCGCACTGCATTGGCAATGGGCGCAGCCAAAGGGGTGCTGGTGTCAGATCCCGCATTGCAAGGAAGCGATGCACTCACGACTGCAAAAATTCTTGCCGCTGCTGTACAGCGACTCGGTGGAGCAGATCTCATCGTCGCCGCAACTGAATCGAGCGACGGCTACACCGGAACAGTTCCTGAACAAATGGCTGAAGTTCTCGGATTGCCGAGCGTCACATTTACGAAAAAAATTGTCATCAACGGCTCAACGCTTCAGGCATCACGCCAAACAGAAGCAGGCTATGACGAAGTTACATGCACACTTCCTGCTGTGATCAGCGTGACCGCCGGAGTTGTAGAACCTCGGTACCCATCGTTCAAGGGAATCATGGCTGCCAAGAGCAAGCCAGTCGAACAAGTCACTGCATCTGATCTCGGAGTCACACCTGTTGGCTGGGACGGTGCTGGACAAAAAATCACCAGTGTCACGCAGGCTGAGGCTCGTCAAGCCGGAGAAATTATTGAAGACGACGGTGAAGCATTCAACAAGATTGTCGGGTTCCTTGAGAACCTGAAGGTCATCTGAGACGGCCACGAGAGGAACACACATCATGACACTCAACAACATCTGGGTTTTTGCCCAAGCAACAAACGGAGCAGTAAATACTGCAACTCTTGAACTCATCACCAAAGCGCGTTCACTGGCATCCAGTGTCAGTGTTTTTGTCAGCGGAGATGGAGCAGCGATCGCAGCAGCAGTCGGAGATTTTGGAGCAACCAAGGTCTACGGTGCTGATTGTGGAGCGCATCTGCCAGGAGTTGCAATGGCTGCTGCAATGAAATCAGTCATCGATGGCGGAGACTCACCAGATCTCATCATGTTCCCGCAGAGCTACGAAGGCCGCGATGCAATGGCACGTTTGTCTGTCAAACTCAACAAGACCGTCATCACAAATAACGTTGACATTGAAGACTCAGGCAGTGGTGTCACTGTCACGACACCAATCTTTGGCGGAAACACTTTGGTGGCGACAACGTTTACCGGCAGTGGTCCATTCTTGGCAGCGTTTCGTCCTAAGAGTTTTGCCCCAGAAGCAAGTGGCGGATCTGCTGCTGCAGTGACGGCCGTTGTTGTGCCAGATCTTGGTGCTGCTGGTAGCGCACAGGTCACCGCAGTACACGTCGAAGAAACATCCGGACCAAAACTCGACGAAGCAAATGTTGTTGTTTCGGGTGGCCGCGGCTTGGGCGAGGCCGACAAGTACGCAATGATCGAAGAACTTGCAAAATTACTCAAAGCAGCACCGGGTGCGTCACGTGCAATTGTCGACGCTGGCTGGGTGCCTTATTCATATCAAGTTGGCCAGACCGGAAAAGTTGTGAAGCCAAGTGTCTACATCGCTGCAGGTATTTCTGGTGCAACGCAACACATGGTCGGAATGAAGGGTTCTAAGAACATCATTGCTATCAACAAAGACAAAGAAGCACCAATTTTTGGTATCGCTGATCTTGGAATTGTTGGTGATGTGCACAAGGTGTTGCCAAAACTCATCGAAGCTCTCAAGGCTCGCGGCTAAATTTTTATTTCTCTGTTTCGGCGTCAGCCGCGCGGAGCGCACAAGAGATTTCTTCTTCAGGATCCTCAATCACGATTCGCAGTTCCCATCCGCTTCGCGCTTCGTCATCGTCCCACCACCAAAAATTCATTTGTGACACGATCTCGCCAAACTCATCTGGATCGAGTGGCCAATCCTCAGACATTCCCGAAATTGCAGCAAGTGTCCACCATGCACCAAAACGGCCACTTGCAGCGCCTCGTCGCTTGCCATGCGCTCCACCGCTTGCACCTGCCCATGCCAGCCATGCCAATGCCTCTGGTGGAGTGAGTGGTTCAAGTTCTGCGTCGCGCACACCAAGTGCGCGCAAGGCTTGAGATGGACCACCTTGAGTCATGATGCAAGATGCTTGTCCATTGGACTGTGCAGTCCACGGCTCCATGAGTTGTCGAAATGCCGATTGCACATCAACGTCGTCAAGAACTATGAAGTCATCTGTGTCATCGACTGTGTCACCACGATCTGGCATTGATGGAGTGGGAAACTCGCCACCGTCATCGGTGTATGTCGCAACGACATAGCGTGGCTCCCAGTCACACGGCAGAATTGGTATATCAAGAACGCCATGTTCGTCGATGTCGACAGAGTCTCCGCGCAACGCTCTTTCATAGGCATAGAGCGAGCGGTCGTGTCCGTTTGCCAATAATGGTGCCAACTCATCCCATGTGTGATGCACTGCCAAAATCTCACTCACTGGACCAGGCATAAACGTTCGAACGTGATCATCAAGGGATTGAACGGCGTACTCAGCAGGTGCCCACAACGCAAGACGCACATTTGCGAGCGTGGCGATGGGCCACAACTGCCTTCCGGTGTCGACAGCAGAACGTGATGCATTGCGGATTCGCACTAGGTGATCCCAATCCCGATCGGCAACCGTGTTGTCCACATGGCGCACTAAACCATCAAGGTCTGCTCGTTGCACCAGCTGTTCAAGATTGTCCGCGCTCACACAGACATTCTTATCACTACGAAGCCGATGCGCTGTGCCTACTTATCAAACAAGGAGACGCGCTACTCGCTAGACGATTGGCCACGGATACCGACGCCCCGAGTTGTCTACCGGAAACTCAGGATGATCAAGAAGCCACTGAACGCGCTCTTGTAACGCATGGACTTCGTCATCGCTGAGCAAGGCAGCAATATGCAGTGGAACCGTAGTTGCCATTGGCGCAATTGCAGTCAGTAAATACTGGGGAATTGGTTCACCACCAAATTCCCAAATCACTGTGCGTAATTTAAAGTCTGCAGAAAAACAGACTCCGTGATCAATGCCCCACACTGTGCCGTCAAGTCCAAGAAGGCAGTGTCCACTCTTGCGATCGGTGTTGTTGGCAACAAAGTCAAAGATTGCAAATTCACGTAAACGGTCATGGAGCTCAGGACGTTCTTCAAACATAGAAAAATAATGTTCGCGCGTGTCGGACTCGACAAAGAATTGCACAGAGCCTTCACCAAACGGACCATCGCGCAAAATTGTTATCGGAACCAGACCCAGACCCAGCGCTTCGCTCAGCAGGAAAGCTGCGACTTCGCGGCGGTGCAATCCAGGCGCAAAGTCCCACAATGGACGTTCTCCACGGAGTGGCTTGTAAATGGCCTGCATATTGACATCGCCGTGCGCAATTGTGACAAGAAACGTTGCGTTACTGCTATCAGGCATGCGTCCAACGATGTCGATGTCGCCATGTGTGAGCGCGTCAGTGATGTTGTCGGAAGAGCATTGCATGGTTCAGTTCAGTCGGGGACAGGCGTGGCCACTGGCATCTTTGGGGGCTCCACACCACTGGCATGGTTCGCGACCGGAAACGACAAGGGTGTCTACTTGGTTACAAAATGCGACCGCCTGGGCTGGAGTGATGAAGACACGCAACCGCCCAAGATCAGGATCGTCATCACTCACTTCAATCTCGTCGTCTTCATCCCCGTCTTCGATATCAAGATCGCCAAATATCTCTTGAAACATTTCATCATCAAGTTCATCGCTTAAAGAAGGTTGGGGCATTTCTTCAAGTTGCAGAATCAGTCGGTTGGCTGATCTATCCATGCCAAGGCCAACGGTGCCAAGTATAAAATCATGGTCAATAGGAGTGTTCACAAGGTTGCCAATGCCTGGGGCAACAATGGTTTCTGGAAGGTCAGAAAGAATATTTCGCAAGTACTGAGCAATCGCTGCAACCTGTTGTTTCTCGCATTTCACTGTCAAGAACTGGTCAGCAGCCCCGATCTGCATGAAAAATGTTCGCTGACCTGGAGCCCCTACTGCTCCTGTCGCAAACACTTCAACATCATCAAACTCATAAAAGAAACTCATCGTCGTCGCAGTCGTCTCAACTCGGGCGCAGATCTGCGAGTGATCCGCCAGTGGAATTGACGGTCAGAACAACCGGTCCATAACTTGAGTACGCGACCGCACTGATAGAGCATGTACTCACGACGATGCGTTGAAACAGATCGAGGTGAGTGCCCATTGCGTGAGCGACGGCTGCTTTGATGGGATCGGCATGTGACACGCACACGACAACTCCGCCAGGATGTTTTGCTCGAATCTTGTCAAGTGCTGACACAATTCTGGCTTGCATGTCAGTGAAGCTTTCTCCGTTGGGAAACGTGAACGTGCTTGGTGCACGTTGCACCGTTGCCCACTCAGGCTTTTTCATGAGCGCAGATAATTCAGCACCAGTCCAATCACCAAAATCGCATTCCAGTAATCCTTTATCAATCAGTACACGCTGTTTCAGGGCTTTGCCGATGGGGGCGGCAGTCTCTCTGGCACGTTCAAGCGGCGAAGAATAGATTGCATCGACGCGGGGTAATTTTGCGATGCGTTCTGCTGCTCCTGCAGCCTGGGCGATTCCGGAGTCGGCAAGATGAAGCCCAGCGGCACGACCAGGAAGAATTTTTCCGGTCGTAGGGGTCTGCCCGTGGCGCACCAAGATAATCAGCGTTGACTGCGGGTGAGGGGTCTTTTTACGAGCGGCCATGCAATGTCAAATCTAGTGGGCAAGGCACCTATCGTGTGTTGGTGGACACGATGAAAAAACTAGATACTGATATTGCCTCGTGTCGTTTATGTCCACGATTGGTGAACTGGCGAGAGCACGTGGCCGTTGAAAAACGCGCATCTTTTCGCGATGAACAGTATTGGGGGAAGCCAGTTTCTGGATTTGGTGATCCGACTGCGCATCTATTGGTGATGGGTCTAGCGCCAGCAGCACATGGTGCCAACCGCACGGGTCGAATGTTTACCGGAGATCGGTCGGGGGACTGGCTGTATCGAGCCATGCATCGAGCAGGTTTTGCAAATCAAGAAACCTCACGCGATGCCGGCGATGGTCTGGTACTGATTGATGCATGGGTGACATCTGCTGTGCGTTGCGCACCTCCCGACAACAAGCCACTACCAGAAGAACGCGATGCATGTTCAGCATTCTTAGATCGTGAGATTGCATTGCTTCCCAATGTCGGCGTGGTGGTGTGTTTAGGATCGTTTGCATATGTCGCGGCGAGCGCACAGTTTGGCATCAGGCCGCGACCAAAGTTTGGTCATGGAGTAGAGGCAGTGACAAATAATGGAATCACGCTGTTGTGCTCGTATCACCCGAGTCAGCAAAATACTTTCACGGGCACGCTGACTGAATCAATGCTCGACGACGTCTTTAGTCGTGCGAAATCACTAGTTACGAAGTAACGACACTATTTCTGAACCGCCATATACAAGAGCAATACAGGCCAAAAATATTCCAAAGATTCTGCGCAGTTTTTGATCACTCAGACTCAGTGCAAGTTTTGCCCCTAGTGGTGCTCCGGGAATTACTCCGATTGTGAGTAGCAGCGCATAGCGCCAATCAACGCCCCCTTGCAGAGTATGCGTAATGGTGCCAGGAACTGCAAAGAACCCAACACATATCAGGCTTGTTGCGATTGCATTTTTCATCGGAAGCGCAAGCCACTTTTTAAATAGTGGCACCATCACGATGCCACCACCAACACCCAGCAAACCCGATAGTCCTCCTGCGATAACACCAACACCAATTGCACGCACAGTTATTGACGAATTTTCTTTGGCTCGCTCTAGATTTGCAAGATCTTGAGTTTCTCCACCACGAATGAGGCCAGTTGCGCTCCACATTAAAATAAGTGCGGTCAGAATCATGAGTGGGTGCCCATCGCCAGGCAATAGATCTGCAGTTCGAGCACCGATCACAGATGCGATGATCCCGGCAGGAACAGTCTTTTTTACAACATCCCAACGCACGAGTTTCTGCGGAGCATATTTCAGTGAACCAGTAATAGCTCCGGGAAGAAGTGACGGCAATGTCGTGCCGATTGCTATTGCCGCAGTACAGCCGAGTGCACGAATTGCTGGAGTGCTGATGACAGCCCCTCCAACGCCAAATGTCCCGGACATGATTCCGGTTCCGATTCCGGCAACGATGGTAAGCGCATCGCGCAGAATTCCGGGGTCCATAAAGACTAGCGATTCATGACGGACGACATCATGGAAGCGGCCTGAGCATGAGCCGCACGACCGTCATCGAGAAAATCAGCCATCGAGAGAAATCCGTGGAACATTCCGTAGTAGCGAACAAGACTTGTCGAAACTCCATTGGCAGATAAACGGGCCGCGTATTGCTCGCCCTCGTCGCGCAACGGATCGAACTCTGCGGTAATCACTAATGCAGGCGGAGTGCCTGCAAT
>CANLAH010000020.1 GCA_947488685.1 Acidimicrobiaceae bacterium
TTGCTTCATGGCGAGTTCGTGTTGAGGGTGTGATGAGAGGTGGGGGTACATCACATGGGAAACCTGCGGATGATCTTGCAGTGCGGTAGCAATTTGCAATGCTGATGTTGACTGCTGGCGCAAACGAACAGGCAGAGTGCGAATACCGCGGAGCCCATTGAGAGCGTCGTATGGAGACGCAGTAGCACCATGCAACACACCGTATGCCCAAAGCGCATCAATGAGATCTTTTTCACCTGCGACAACTCCAAGCATTGCATCGTTGTGACCAGCGATTCCTTTTGTTGCTGAATGCAACACGAGGTCAACGCCATGTTCAAGTGGTCGTTGTGCGAGCGGTGTTGCCATCGTTGAGTCAACAACTGTAAACGGACCCTTGATAGCGCCAAGTTCAGTCAAATTGCTGATCGAAAGTCGGGGATTAGATGGCGTCTCTGCCAGCACCAACATTGTGCGACCAGGCTGCACTGCTGCAGCAAATGCACCAGCGGTACTAGCGTCAACATACGAGACATCAATTCCAAGACGACGACACGGCCCTTCTAGAAAAGAAAGTGTCCCGCCGTACAATGTATTTTGAGCCACGATGTGACTTCCCGAATGACAAAAAGCCAACACGACGGAAGCGATTGCGCCCATGCCTGATGCAAAAGCCATCGCTGATTCGGCACCCTCGAGTTCTGCAATTGCATTTTCAAATTGCGTCACAGTGGGATTGGCGTAGCGACTGTAAAACGCAGACGATCGAGTCGTAGTGGCGCGAGCAGCGGTGTCGTCTAGCCCATCTGAAGCCCAGACCGAAGAGGTATGCAACGGGGTGGCCAACGAACGGGAACCGTCCCGCCCAGTAGTGATGGCAGTGGTGTCTGGGTTCTGAGGCACCACATAAGGCTAACCACCGCAATAGCCTGCTGTGCGCTGCTTTATCGCGGCTTATCCCTCACGAATACAAGGTAAGGCGATAAGATTTCAAGCATGTTGAACTATCTTGACGCTGGAACTGGAAGCATGATTGTGACCGCCCTTGCAGGTGGAATTGCCGGAATTGGAGTGGCCTTCAAAATGGGCATGTCTCGGTTTAAGGCAAAGTTCTCCTCCAAAAGTTCGTCTGACGCTGTTTCTGACGACGCGTCCGACGGTGATAGTTCGTCTTCAACGAACTAGGCACAATGACTCACGCAATCCAGGACACAGGGTCTTTTCGTGATCCGCTGAGTCGGGTGTTCGTCTCTGACGATGTCATCCTGCGTGGATTCACTGCGCTCGGAAAAGCAGACCTCGATGCAGTGTGGTCAAAGAAATCTATTCAAGATGCTCTTGAGTCCGGAAAACTGATCTCATGTGAGATGGTGAATCCGACAGATGTCGGACTTGGTCAGCCATGGGTGGCAGCCATGAAGCACCCGAAAATTCCGGTGGTCTCATACCCGTATGAGTGGACCTTTTCAATGCTCAAAGAAGCGGCTTTGCTACAACTTGATCTCACGCGGACTGCGCTTGCTGACGGTGTCGGAGTCAAAGATGCAACTCCGTACAATGTGCAATTCATCGGATCTCGGCCACAATTTATTGATGCAGGTTCGTTTGAAGTGCGCAAGTCATCGGACCCGTGGTACGGATACCGCCAGTTTTGTGAGTTGTTCCTCTATCCGTTGATGCTGCAGTCCTATCTTGGGGTTCAATATCAGCCATTTCTACGGGGTTCGGTCAATGGCGTTAGTCCCGACACCATGCGAAAATTGCTTCCTCGCAAAATATTGAAACCGCGTACCGGAAGACTGACCCACGTCGTATTACACGCCATGGCACAAGACCGATTCTCGGCATCAAAAGTAGAAGTTAAAAAAGAGGCAGCGAATGCCGGAATGAACGCGTCTGTGCTTGACGCAACTCTTCGCAAACTTACAAAACTCGTACAAAGTCTGACGCTCAAAGATTCTGAATCCACATGGTCTGAGTATTCCGATCGCGCCCATTATGTTGAAAGCAGTCTTGACGAAAAAGATCGATTTGTGCGCGATGCAGTTGCAAGCAAACATCGTTCACAAGTCTGGGATATTGGATGTAATGACGGTCGCTTCAGTCGCATCGCTGCTGCTCATGCCGATTATGTAGTGGCGATGGACGCAGATCCGTTAGTGATAGATCGCCTGTATCAAACTTTACGAAATGAGAAGAACGAAAAAATACTGCCGCTGTATGTCGATCTTGCAGACACCGGTGGTGGAATTGGCTGGAGGGGTACTGAACGAACAGGACTCTTCAGTCGAGGCAAACCTGAAGTGGTTCTCTATCTGGCTGTTATTCATCACCTTGCTTTGACGTATAACGTACCGCTCGCTGCTCAACTTGACTTATTACGTGACATCACGCCAGAACTGGTCATCGAAATGCCACACATTGACGATCCAATGGTGAAGACGCTGCTACGCAACAAGCGTGAAGGAATCCACGATGACTTCAATCTGGAGACTTTTGAGAAGTTGCTCGGCGAGCGATTTGATGTGCGTTCGAAGATGCTCTTGGCCGGAGGAACTCGAACGATATTTCACGTCACACGACGAGCATGACGCTTAAGGGCATCCTCAAAAACTCCCTTGAGTTGCTGGCGTTGGCAACAGTGGCCATCACGCAGCCGATACTTGATCTGTACGGAAGAAATTTGCCGATTTTTGCTACAGCAAAGGTGAGCGAGATTGAAGTCGCGATTTTCCTCTTTGCGGTTGCAGTTTTGCCGACACTAATAGCAGTCGCCATCGAAGTGCTGGTCGGTTTCATTCGTCGCGGGGCTCTTGACCTAGTGCATCGAACCCTTGCAGGGCTACTGGGCACAATCTTTGGACTTGCGATCACTCGTCAAATCGGCCTATCAATAGACGTAGTGGCATTTATAGTGTCTGTCGGGATTGGAGTGGGCATCACAACAGCGCTTCATCGATGGCGCGGTGTGCGGACTTTTGTTTCGTATATATCTGCACTTGCACCATTGCTCTTGGCTGTTTTTGTCGTACAAATTCTTCCTGTATTTAGTGGCTCAAACGGTGAAGTCGTGGCGTCGAATTCAAATAATCCAAATACACCCATAGTGCTCATCGTCTTTGACGAATCTCCACTTTTTGCTCTGCTGGATGCAGAGGGCAATATCAATGCACAAAGGTTCCCAGGTTTTGCAAGACTCGCAAGCAAAAGCACATGGCACAGAAATGCGCTCGCCGTAAGCCAACACACAACTCAGGCTGTTCCAGCTATTTTTACTTCGAATATTCCCAAACGTGGAGATCAACCCTTCTTATCAGTGCACCCGAACAATATTTTTACGATGCTGCAACGCACTTATCCGATCAATGGTTATGAGTCTGTGACGTCTCTTTGTCCAATCAACACGTGTGCTTCTGCAAATCCCACAGATCTTGAACGATTAAACGTACCCCGACTGAGAACTTTTCTCAAGGACGCAACCGTGGTATTTGGGCACCGGGTATTACCGCAGTCGACTCGCAATAAATTACCAGTCATCGGTCAATCGTGGGGGAAGTTCTCTGTTGGCGATGACTCATCGACGAGCGATGCGTCTGGTCCCAAAGTCAAAGCAGATGACAAATTTGACATGACTCGCGCAGGTGGACCGTTTTTTCAATTAAAAATGTACAACGATGCCATTAACCGCATGATCGCTGATCCGCGCAATACTGCAACAATCTTGCACCTCATTGCACCCCATCGGCCGTGGGTGATGTTGCCTGATTTACGGGCAAATACCGCGACTGAATTCCTCGGCGACTTGAATCCACTAGAAGGAATTAGCGCACGAAGTGATTATCAACGGTACCTGTACCAATTAGGTGGAGTTGATGCCATGATTTCTAGCCTGATCAGGCGCATGGAAAAAGCTGGTATCTGGGATAAATCACTCGTTGTTGTGACCGCCGATCACGGAATCTCATTTGAGCCAGGACTCATGAAGAGAACGACAGACTTTACGAGTGCCGGACAAGTAACAGACTTATTTACAATACCTATGTTTGTCAAGATGCCACAGCAGTCCGTGGGTGCTGTCGATGACTGTGCAGTGACCAACTTGGATCTGCTCCCAACAATCATGGAGGTCTCTGGCGTAGCCACGAGCGTAGAGATGCAGGGAACATCTTTGGTTAATTCGTGCCCTGTGCGCGAAAAACGCAAGGTGACCACCACAAAGATCTCGACGGAGATTGTGAGTTCTTTCTCGATGGTGCGGGAGCGCTCTGATAGATATGCCAAATGGATAAATCGCGATGGCGAACTAGGTCGTATTGCAGGTTTAACAGCACAACAAGGCGTGCTCGGTACGACGGTCACGACGACACAAACGTCAACAGCAGTGACTGCTTGGCGCTCATCGTTCGTTGAGATGTTTGAAAATATCTCTGACAAGATCGGACAAACTGTTCCAGTCCTGTTGGTTGGGGAAATTGACGTAAAGACCGCGTTGCCGCAAGGTGCAGAAGGGTTCGTCACTATTGATGGCAAAATTGCCGGAATCATCGATGAGTTGAGTGCCGCACAAGCGGGCACATTGCCATTCACTGTGATGCTGGATTACACGATGCTGACTGCCGGGGCACACAAAGTATCACTGCTGCTTCACACCAAAGACAACGGCCGCGACGTGTATGAGAATGTCGGCGAATTGACTCGCTGAAATGACTAGGGATCGAGTTCTGTTACGACATTTTCTTGTCTACATCGTTTTAACAACCGTGGCAATTGCTCAACCGATTTTGCAACTGTATGGCGACAATCTGACAATTTTTGTGAGTTCGCGGATCAGTGGTTGGCAAGTACTGCTCTTCGGGCTTGTCATTATTCTTTTGCCCCCGTTGCTGATGTCCCTTGGCGAAGTCGTCATCGGATCTATTTTTGCGCGCCAACGCAAGCACGCTCACAATTTCTTTGTATTTATCGGTCTTTGGCTAATCGTCCTGCTTCTGCTCAGGTCGGTTTCTTTTGGGGCATGGCCTGTGGCTCTGTGCGTAACAGCGGTGCTCGCCCTTGGTTTATTGAGGGTGTATGTCAACTGGGATGCAGTGGGTTCGTGGGTGCGCCTGATGTCGCCACTCAGCCTCGTCGTAATGGCGATGTTTACAGTCTCTGTAAAAGACGTGGTTTGGGTCGCAGATATAGGTGCAGCAGATGTGGTGATCAATAAAGGGCCAACGACTGCTGCCACTCCACGGGCAGATGTCAGCGTTGTCATGGTGATCCTGGATGAAGCCCCTTTGTTTCCACTTCTCAACGCCGACGGGAAGATAAATTCTTCACGATTTCCAGGATTTGCATCGTTGGCAAATTCAAGTACGTGGTATCGAAATGATGTTGCATCATCTCAATACACCACATCGGCAGTGCCGTCAATCTTGACGGGAGTATTGCCAATCAGAGCCCCAGCGCCACTAGTTGTCAATTATCCAAAGAACCTCTTCACTCTTCTTGGCGGCAATATGGCAATGGACGTTCAAGAAATCATGACGTCTTTGTGTCCAAAACAACTTTGTGAAAAAGCGGCAGTATCGCCATCCGATGATACGACACCCGAGGACAACAATTCTCCAGAAGACGCAGATATAGATCAGGCCAAAGAAACATCCGAGTTCGGAAGATTTCTTCGGGACACATCAATAGTGCTCGGGCACAAATTACTACCCGAAGGCCTGCGTCAGCATTTGCCAACGATCGATGAAGCGTGGGGAAACTTTGGCGGCGCTAAAAACAATGCTGATCAAACATCATCAGCGGATTCGACTGTTGCACCTGATGAGTTGTCACAGGAAAGCTCAAGCCTGCCAAGCATCCAATACGAATCAACTGAGACCATGAAAGAGTCAAAACTAAAGTGGAGATCGGGTGGTCCCGTGTCTCAAGTGTTGAGAGTAGAGACGCTGACGAAAAGGGCGACAGAGCAGGCGATTCCAACCCTGCACTTTGCACACGTTTTACTTCCGCACCGACCATGGAATCTCACATCAGATGGTCGATCTTCCGCAAAACCGAATTACGATCAGGATAATCCCAAAGAGATAGACGCAAGTCGTGATCAGTATCAAAAGTTCCTTCATCAGTATGCGGCTACTGACAAGATTATTGGAGATCTTGTCGCCAAGTTGCGGGCGTCTAAGAATTGGGACCGCACAATGCTGATCGTGACAGCCGATCACGGAATCACGTTTGAACCCAGTGAGCATAAGCGCGACACTAATGCCACAAGAATTGACACGATGGAAGACCTCTACCGTGTTCCGCTGTTTATTAAGTATCCGGACCAAACCGTTTTCGAAGCAAATGATTGTCCCGTGATGGCTGTTGACATTTTGCCAACAATTTCGGCCGTCAAGGGAATCGATGCCGGCTGGAAATACGACGGTCAGAGTCTGCTAAATAATTGCCCTCAACGACAAGCCAGGACAATCACGTGGCTTACAGGCCGAACGGAACTCATTTCGAGTGTTGAGTCTTTGCAGAAACGAGCAGTCAAATACGATCAGTGGGTCTCGTTCAATAGTGGAGTTGACGGCATCTCGGGCATCGTCCCATATGGATCGTTGATGAAGGCCCCGGTTGAAGCAACGATCGCGCGTGAGACACGAATATCAAAATGGAGTCTTGAACAATCAGAGAAGTTTGACAACATTAGCGGCGATCGTTTTGCAGACATTCCGATTGCCTTAAAAGGATCAATTACATTCACGTCAAAGATGTCAAGTGACGCTGTCGGACTTGTCCTAGTAGACGGTCGTGTTGCAGGAATGATCGGCGAAGTGAGTTCGGCTAAAGCGGGCAGTAAAGTGTCATTCTTGAGCATCATTGCGTCATCGTCGTTGACGCCAGGGCCACACCAAGTCGCATTAGCGATTGCAACTGGTAACCCGTCGTCTCCGACAATCACATATGTTGGCTCGCCTTCATAGTTTTCCTTGATCACCGCGATGGCATCCTCTTAGGCGTGGATTTGAAGTGTTTTTCGGCTAGTTTGATGAGTTCGTAGGGGAGTAATCAACTACGTTGGCGACGTGGCCGAATGGTTTAGGCAAGGGCCTGCAAAGCCCTGTATCTGGGTTCGATTCCCAGCGTCGCCTCTATTGGGTGTGTAGTCCTGCCGATTTCGGCACCCGTGCTGTCGCGGTATAGGTTGAACGCATGATACGAGTCAGTGTTCTATATCCATCAAGTGCCGGTTCAACTTTTGACCATGAATATTACAAAAACTCACATGTGCCGATGGCTGTTCGGGGCTGGAGTCCCATCTCAACGCAGATCGACAAGGGAATAAACGGCCCCTATGAAGCGGCGGTTCATTTCACATTTGCTTCACTTGAGAAGTTTCAAGAATGCATGGGATTACCGATCACTGCAGAACTAGCTGCTGACTTACCTAACTACACCAATATCGAAGCAGTCATTCAGATCGCTGAGATCGTTGAGGACTGATTCACCGAAATATTCGCGTGAATAGGAGAGGGAGTTGGTTATGGGGGATCTTGAAGGCAAGGTAGCGATTGTCACTGGCGCTGGTCGCGGAATTGGAAAGGCGACCGCAAAGGTTTATGCCCGAGAAGGTGCCAAGGTTGTCGTGGCAAGTCGCACGGCAGCGACAGTTGAGAGTGTGACGGCAGAGATTATTGCTGAAGGAAACATCGCAATTGGTGTCGTGGCAGATGTCAGTAGCAAAGAAGATATTTTTCGAATGGTGGCTGAGACGGTGCAGCAATTTGGAACCGTGGACATCTTGGTGAACAATGCACAGGGATTTGGAACAGCAGCAAAGCCGCGGGGGTCGACGATTCCGACTCCAATGGAAGATACCGATGACGAAGAGTGGGAATACACCTTTCGTACCGGAGCAACAGCCACGTTATGGGCGATGCAGGCAGTGTTTCCGTATATGAAAGAACATGGCGGTCGCATTATTAACTTCTCATCAGGTTCAGGAATGGAAGGATTCCCAGGAAACACTCCCTACAACGCCACAAAAGAAGCGATTCGTGCACTCACCAGAACAGCAGCTCGTGAATGGGGAAAATATGCAATCTCGGTGAACACGGTCAATCCATCGTTGCGTACTGATGCATGGGAGAACTGGGAAGCCAGTAATCAAGAGTTTGTACAAGGTCTGAAAGACAAGATGCCACTTGGCTTTCTTGGTGATCCAGAAGAGCATGGTGGACCATGGATGGTGTGGCTCGCAGGCAAGGGTGGCGACTATGTCACCGGAATGACGATCTTTCTTAATGGTGGTCGGTATATGCCCTAAGCGAGACAAGTCTCGCATTGCACTAACGGATGTAGTTGCCAACACGAATCACACACAAGAGTCAACGTGTGGCACGCAGGATCAGAACAGTTATGGAATTGGTTCGTCGGTTCATCGCACGACTGACACTGCCCAAGGATTTGTGGGTTCGCACTGAAGTCCATTTTGAGACGTGAGTCAAAGACATAGAGCGAACCTTCCCAAAGATGTGAGTCACCGAATGTTTCGGCGTATCGCACGATTCCTCCATCCATTTGATAGACCTCTTGAAAACCGCGATTTTTCATAATCACTGACAAGACCTCGCAGCGGATGCCACCGGTGCAGTAGGTGACGATTGGTTTGTCCTTGAGATGGTCGAACTTGCCAGTTTCGAGTTCCTGAACAAATTCAGGAGTGGTTTTGATATTTGGAATTACAGCATTTTTAAATCGGCCAATGCGAGACTCGAATTCATTGCGACCATCAAAGAAGACGATCTCATCACCACGTTGATCGACAAGCGCGTGGAGCTCGTGGGGGGTGAGATGAGTTGCTCCACCGACGATGCCTCTGTGATCAACGACTACTTCATCTGGCACGCCGAAGGTGACGATTTCTTCACGTACTCGAACCGCTAGACGGGGGAAATCGCCTCCAATTCCATCTGACCATTTGAAGTCAATATCTCGAAATGGAGCAAACTCACATGTGCTTCGACGATATTTTTTGATTGCGCTTAAACTTCCGCCGACGGTGCCGTTGATGCCATCTTTTGAAATGATGATGCGACCTGTTAACTCCAAGTTCTCACAGAGAGTGCGCTGCCATAAGCGGATGGCTTCAGGGTCTGCTAACGGTGTGAACTTGTAAAAGAGGAGAATCTTGACTGGTTCGATGGCAGTCAATGTATCACCAGAAGTATTTCTACAAGTTGAGCATTGCCACAATCGCCTCTGGCACAAAGTTATTTTCTGTTGTGGTTTCTGCTTCGACAAGTTCAACCATGCGCGTCACTACTTCTTCAGGATCCATTTGGTTAGTTGTCACCATTTGACCCACGGCCTGATGAATTTCTTTTGCGGGTGCATTGATTGATGAGTCATTGAACCACTCCCACATGGAGTCAGCCATGCGGTCATTAAACCCTGTGTTGTACGGGCCAGGGTTGAGTAGGCAGACATCAATACCTTGTGGGGCCAGTTCTGGGCGCATTGCCTTGCCCATGGCCTCGAGGGCATGTTTACTCATTGCATAGGGTCCGAAGCCGGGGGCGGCAAATTTGCCAGCAATGGAGGACACGATGATGATGCGTCCAGAACCACGAGCTGCCATTTGTGGAAGTGTCGCCTGCGTGATGGCGACGGTGCCAAATACATTGACTTCAAATACTCGACGCAAGCGATCGAGTGGAACATCCGACATAGGGCCTGTTTGTCCGTAACCCGCATTATTGATGAGAACATCAACGGGCCAGTCACGTATTTTTTGCACATCAGTCATATTCGTGATGTCGATCTTTTCGACGCGTAGTTCTGGATGTTGAGAGGAGAGTTCTTTGGCCTGTTCAACGGTTTCAGTGGTGGCAATTACGTGGTGACCACGCGCTGCAAGTGCGACTGCTGCTCCTTTTCCGAAGCCTGAACCTGCACCAGTAATGAGGACGGTCTTAGACATGTGATTCTCCTTTGAAGATTCGCCAGCGAGATCAAAGACTAGTAAAAAGATAGGGCAATGGCGTCGTTGGACATTGGTGCGCTCAATGATCTACGCAATAACCAGCCTTTCAACACAGGCATAGTCCACGCGGTTCAGGTCAGAATCCTCTCCTTATGGTGTACCGAACCAAGGAGCCCCACAGGGCTAAGGTACATATATCGGGCGATGATAAATCGCACTACGAAATGGAGACACCGTGGCAAACAAAGAGCAAAAAAATAAGCCAACACAGAAGAAAGAAGCAAAGCTTTCATTGAAAGAAAAGCGTCTCAAAAAGAACGATAAAAAGAAAGCCTAAACCGACGCGGGGTCGCGTTATTTGGGTTTGTATGTGTGAGTTCGTTGCGTGCGTCCACCCGCCACGAGCAGCAGTTGACCAGTGATCCATGAGGATGCTGGTGTAGCGAAGTACACCACGGCAGCTGCAATATCTTGCGGGGTGCCAAGGCGTGCAAGTGGAATAGTTGCGGCAATGTCGTCAAGTTCTGATTCGACATTGAGGACATCTATAAATGCTTCGGTGACAACAGGCCCGGGGGCGACGGCATTAACACGGATCGACGGCGCAAGTTCAAGCGCAAGAGTTTGAGTCAAGTTGTTCATGCCTGCTTTTGCAGCAGCATAGGGTCCGGTAAATGGAGATCCGCGAGTACCAGCACCCGATGAGATGTTGATGATCGAGCCACCATTAGTCATGCGTTTGGCTGCGGCTTTACAGCCCTGAAACGCAGATGTGAGATTAAGTTCAAGTTGAGATCTAAACACGTCATCCGGAGTATCAATGAGCGCCCGTGTTGTTTTGTCGTCCGAGCCACCGACATTATTTACCCATACGTCGATGCGTCCGAACTCAGCCATCGTGCGATCGGCAACGACCTCAGAGAAATCACGGATATCTCCGGCGACTATGAGTGCGCGCTGACCACGTTCTTGGATTCCGGCCGCAGTGACTTCAAGGTCAGCAATTCGTCGAGCATTAATGACTACATCGCTCCCGATGTCGGCGAGAGCCCACGCAATTGCGCGACCGATTCCTTGTCCGCCTCCCGTGACCACTGAAACGCAATTATCTAGACGAAATTGATTGGAGATACTCACGTCAAGCAATCTATGTCAAGATCAAGAAGGCGAGCGAGTCGCAATACACTGTGATTCGCTCAACGTCGTTAGGGGGGTTACACGTGGACCGTTGGATCACTGATACACAAATTAGCAAGCGGTTTCCCTATTACACGCGTGCCAACGCTGACGAAGTTGGACCCGATCCATTTAGCCCATTGGGATGGAGTCTTGGCTGGATACAGGGATGTATTCCAGGAGTTGCGCAAGGATTTGTTGATTTTGGAGTTCTTGAACACAGCGAGTTTGCATTAGATCCACCCGAAGTGTTTGGTAACTGGGGTGGATATTTTTATAATCAACTTTCGTTGCCTCGATTGATGGGCTGTCGCATGCCAGGAGCAACGCCCGCTGCAATTGATCAAGCCTATTTTGGCGATCATCCCGGAGTTCCCGACTATGAACCACATCCCGATGACGAAAATGCAAAGCAGTCAGAAAAACTTGCTAACACGATGGCATGGGTGATGAGTACGCAACGATTTGAAGCAATGGAGCAATGTGCAGCACTATCTCGGCGCACTGCGCAGGAGCGACCCGATCTTTTTAGCGCGACCGACGATGATTTAGTTCGTCGTGCGCGAGCGATGGCGCCGTTGATCGAACAGGTGTGGGCATCGTATTGCCAAGTTGCATTAGGGGCATCGCTTGGTCCTGGTGCCGTGCAGGCAATGTGCGACGCTGTCGGACGCGGACAAGATGCCGTCAAGGTAATGGCAGCGATAGGTGCGGTCGAATCTGCAGAATCATCGTTGGCAATGTGGGATCTCAGTCGTACTGTCGCGGGGTCTGTCATTTTGACTGACGCATTTAATCAAGGCGTGACAGGGTTGATTGATCGCCTTAGTGCATCGCAATCAGCAGATGCGCATATGTTTCTGGAGTCATGGGAGACACTGCTTCTTACACACGGTCACCGTGGTCCTAATGAGTGGGATATGAGGTCACACTCATGGTTGACAGCGCCGGAGTTACCGTTAGCAATGCTAGAACGGCTGAGATTTCAAACACTTGACCGTTCACCCCACGTCGCTCGGCAAGTCAATCTGGCGAATCGAGAAATACTTGTGAGTGAACTGTCTGCATTGATGTCGCACGATTCTGAGATGGTCGCTACTTTTCAATCTGGACTTGCGTCGGCAACGCTGTTTTATTCGTTGCGCGAAATGGGTAAGAGTGCCTGTATTCGCGTGATCCACGAAGCAAAGTTGGCCATGATGCAATTAGGTGAACGAATGGTTGACAGAGGCGTGATCACTAGCACGCAACAGATTTTCATGTTACTTGATTCAGAGTTAGATGACTTTTTACAAGATCCCTCGTCATTTGCAGAAACAATCGCCGAGCGAGACCTGGCTTTTTTTGAACTTTCCCAACTTGTGCCACCCTACATTGTCGGGCTAAAGCAAGGAGTACCACCTATTTCAAAATGGCTTAGACGAGACGCCGTGTCTGTCGTGACTCTTGCCTCGGTGGGAGACGTGCTGCAAGGCGCAGCGGGGGCTCAAGGAATTGTGACGGGAACGGCGCGTGTCATCTTGGATCCGTCTGATGCAATTGACATTCAACCCACCGATATTTTGATTGCACCCACAACAGATCCGTCATGGGCGGTGCTCTTTTTATCTGTTGCGGGTGTCGTCGTCAATATTGGAGCGGTGGCGAGTCATGCAGCCATCGTGAGCCGAGAACTTGGCATTCCATGCGTTGTGTCCGTGATAGATGCAACGCAACGTATTGCTGATGGAGCAACTATTTCAATTGATGGTTCGACGGGTTGTGTGACGATTGTGGCGCTACCCGTCAGTAGTTCTTAATAGGGCATTGTCCCGCCGTCGACGGGGAAGAGGCATCCTGTCATATTGCGGGCTGCATCGGTGGCCATCAAAACTGCGACCGCAGCGACTTCTTCGACTTTGTTCGGACGCTTGAGCGCCGATTCTTGGGTGAATAATCCAATCATTGCGTCGTAGCTTTCGAGTCCCATCGCGATCGCCGACGCAGGACCAGTGTCGCGCACAATGTCGGTCTCGATCAAGCCCGGCAGAATTGCGTTAACGGTGATGCCAAGTGTGCCTACTTCGCGAGCCACAGATTTTACAAGGCCATTTACAGCGTGCTTTGTGGTGGCGTATCCAGCGATTCCGGGTTTTCCGAGTTTTCCCTCAACAGACGATGTGACGATGATCCGTCCGTAGTTGCGCGGAATCATATGGTTGAGCGCACGTCGCATCCCCCAGAACACGTGATTCAGGTTCCAGTCAACTTCGAGTTTCCATTCTTCGTCTGACATTTGAGCAATCGGTGCGGTCATTAGTACTCCACCCGAGTTGAGGCAGCAAATATCCAACTGTCCGTATGTTTTAATCGTGTAGTCAATCAGTCCTTCAACAGTTGATTGCAGCGACGCGTCACCGGCATAGAAGGCTGCTCTTTTGCCAGCATTCAGTTCTGTCAGACATTGCTTGCCTTTTGCTTCATCGCGACCGTTGACCACGACTGTTGCGCCCTCTGCTAGATAAGCCTCGGCAATGGCTCGTCCAATACTGCGAGTGCCACCAGTAATGCAGGCGATCTTCCCGTCAAGTTTTCCCATGATGTTTCTCCCGATGTGTTCTGTGTTTGTTGGCGTTGCGTGATGTGTAATTGTCTAAGTGAACTTTGATTAGTAGGGCGATGTTCCGCCATCAATTGAGATGAGCGAACCGGTGATTCCGGCACCAGCTTCAGATGCAAGAAGCACGGCTACGTTGGCGACATCTTGAACTTCGTTCAGTCGCTTGACCGCTGAGTCGTTAGCAAACACTTCAAGAAGTCCCTCGTATGTCAATCCCATTGCCTGAGCAGCGCCTGGTCCATCTTGTTTCATGATGTCTGTTTCGATGGCGCCAGGACATAGAGCATTCACCGTGATACCAAGTGTGCCGACTTCTTGAGCGGCTGATTTCACAAGACCGTTAATGGCGTGCTTAGCAACGACGTAACTAGAGATCCCCGGCTTGCCCATTTTGCCTTCAACAGAACTCATCGCGATAATGCGACCTGAGTTATTTGGAATCATCAAATTAAGCGCAGCCCGCATTGTCCAAAAAGTGTGCCAAAAACTCCAGACCAATGCGTCCTGCATGGCCTCATCGGTCATTTGAGCAATTGGTGCGTAGTCACTGCCGCCACCGGCATTTGGTACCAAGATGTCAAGACGACCAAAATGCGCCGCAGTGCCATTCACAATCGCTTCACAATCCTCGCGTTTTTTCACGTTGCCACCGATGAAGTGAATACGGTCGCCCGCGCCGAGCTCATCCATTGATCGTTGCGCTTTGGCTGCATCACGACCATTGATAACGACGTTGGCGCCTTCGTCTAGAAAAGCGCTCGCAATGGCTAAACCAATTCCGCGTGTACCACCCGTGATACATGCCACTTGACCGTCAAGTACACCCATGATTTCCCCTTCATTTCAGAGCTGACAAACGCTCCCTGTTCTTATCGTAGGTCAACAGCTATGACAGAGACACAATCGAGACGGTCCCAGAGGTTCCGTCCACCTCAATGAGTGCGCCATCAGGGATTCGGCGAGTGCCGTCTGTTACCGAGATTACGCAGGGCAAACCAAGTTCGCGGCTCACGATTACTGCATGGCTGATTTGTCCGCCAACATCAACCACGACTGCAGAAGCCGTCATAAAGAGCGGCGTCCAACTTGGGTCTGTGCAGGGAGCCACCAAAACGTCTCCTGGTTGAAGGTCGCGAGGATCGCTGGGATCAAGCACTACTCGGGCGCGACCACGGGCGATCCCGGGAGATCCAGAAACGCCTTGCAATACATCGTTTGGTCGGGCCAATGATATTGCTCCTGCCGAACGTCTTGGCCATTGCCCGAGGGGTGGGACCGTCGCGTTCGCAATAATAAATGGCGGCTGCAGGTCGAAGAGTTCTTGCCACTCGATGTGGCGTTGCTCCAGTGTGCCGAGCAAGGACTGGGGATCAGAAATGTATGCGTCAAGTTCTGAGTCAAGCACTTGAAAAACTAAATGAGCATGTGCGTTGCGACGGGCAATCTCATGGAAAACAATGCGTGCTTCGTGTATTACGCGAACAATCGTTGTCTTTGTTCTTTCTCGATGTGCCATCATTGCCCCAGCGGTGATGCCAGCATCTAGCAAGGCCGATATTTCCGGATTACTGATTAGTTGTTTGCGCGCGGATGCAATAAGGGCATCTCGTTGCGTTGCTCTTGTTGCGTTTCGTAGACGAGGTGATTCAGCATCTACTTGAAGTCGAACTCGATCGATTGCAGCGAGTGCAAGTTGTGGATGTGTTTCCCATGTCGGAGACCCGAGATCCCATTCGTCTGGTCCGCGAGAACCAAACTCATAAAGGAATGTATTCCATGCCGCAAGAAATGGTTGTGAGGTGATGCGATCAAGGACTCCATCGATACCCGCATTAAAAGCTGTCGTTAGTGCAGGATTATTGCGAACGAGACGCGATAGATCCCACAGTGCATAGTTAGCGTCGGCTGAGTCAACGTCACCGAGGCTTGAGAGCAACACCATTGGCAAGCCTGGGTCAGCCAATGTTGCTGCAACCACGCCGAGTAATCCTGGTGCCATGGCGGCACTCGTGCCCGATACAACATGTTGAGAAAACAAATGGGGGAGTTGGGACTGAATGCTGCGAGCGCGTGTCAGTAGTTGTGTCATCGTGTATTCACTGAGATCGCCCCGCGACGCGCGCAAATCTGCTGCCGCTTTTTTGTCGTCATCAAGTTCTGGCCAGCCAGAACCACTCATTACCCACTCGTTGTGACGCTCAAGATTTGGCAAGAGGTGTGGCTTGTTGTCGTCTGGATGCGCAACATATGACGGAACATCTGGATGATCTCCAAAGAATGCAACATCCAGGATTTCTACTGTTGCCGCAGGATTGCGAGCGCCTTGCATTCGAATTGCTGAGAGGTTGATATAGAAATATCCGCCAAAGCACGCAACTGACTCTGGGTGATGCGAGTCAAAGTCGCTGTCTTCATAGAGGCCACATCGAATAAGCCCTGCCTTGTATCCGGCAACGATTCCGCCATCCCATCCAAATGTCCACCCCAAAGGGCTGACTGGATTGGCGAGCACTTCTCCGGCATTGGCGCGGGTGTAGTGCGGAAATCGCGTACTCGTTGGCCAATCAGTAATCCATATGTCTTTCATTGATCCCCCAGTAGTACGGGTCACTGTATTTGATTGTGTCCGCGGTCACCTTATTGGCATTTCTTGTGCACTGAAACCCACATCCGAGTTGGCTACCGCCTAGGTTGAGAGGCGTGAATGATGCAGAGTTACTAGCCGAACTAGAACCAGAAGCAGCGCGTTTGCTGCAGCGACATCTTGACACTGCCGAGGACTGGTATCCACATGAGATTGTGCCATGGGAACGTGCTGAGCAATTGGCAGATCGCGGTTTTGTCTACGGGGAAGAAGCGCTGCCGCAAGGAGTGCGCTCTGCTCTATTGGTAAATCTTTTAACCGAAGACAACTTGCCTTGGTACACCCGAACGATATCGCGCATGTTCGGTGGCGATTCAGCGTGGGGTGCATGGGCACAACGCTGGACTGCAGAAGAGGGGCGACATGCAATTGCAATGCGCGATTACATCACGGTCAGTGGACTCGTTGATCCCAAAGTGTTAGAAGATGGTCGAATGGCCCAAGTAAGCGCGGCGATTGTTCCAGAACCTCAGACTGCAGCCGATGGAATGTGTTACGTCGCAGTACAAGAACTTGCGACACGTATTTCTCACAGAAACACCGGAACCATGCTCAATGATCCAGCTGGATACGACGTGATGATGCGTTTGTCTGCAGATGAGAATCGTCACCATCTTTTTTATCGTGATCTTGTATCAAAATTGATTGAACTCGATCCGTCGGAAGCCGTCCAAGCGCTTACTCGACAGATCACCACATTTTCGATGCCTGGTATTGGCATTCCGGGATTCCTAGAACATGCCAAGCAGATTGCCCGTATCGGCATCTATGATTTTGCGATTCATCACGAGAAAATAATTGTTCCTTTGGTGTTTCGACACTGGGCAATCGACAAAATTGAGGGTCTAAACGCAGCAGCAGAACAAGCGCGCGAAGATCTTATGAAAAACATTGATCGCATCGGCAAAGTGGCACGACGCCAGATAGAACGTCGCGGCGCAATTGCTGCTGTTTAGTTCTTAGCGAGTGTTTGCAATAAAATCATTAATCAACTGAGCCACTTGTGGGCCTTTGTCTTCTTGAACCATGTGCCCGCCGCCGATAATCGTGGTGTGTGGTTGACCTTTTGTTCCGGGTACCTCGCGAAGGAAAATTGCGTCTCCACCTTTTGTGACCGGATCACTGTCGCCAAATATGCAGAGCCAAGGCTTTTCAAATTCACGCAACGACTTCCATGCCTCTAGTTGAGCAGGGCGCTCTGGATTATCGGCAGTCACAGGCACAAGGGATGGGAAAATTCGCGCACCCTCCTTGTATGTCTCGTCAGGGAAAGGTGCGTCATAGGCAGCGATGATGTCGTCAGAAAGTTTTGTTGCTGATCCGCCGTCGACGATCTTGCCGATCGGAAATATAGGAGATTCCTGAGAGAATTTCTGCCACGCCATAAATGCATCGCTTATTTTGCCGTCGCCAACAGGTAGGCCAGTATTGGAGATTACAACACGATCAAAACGGCCAGGCTCTGCAGCAACGAGGCGTAGGCCGATAAGACCTCCCCAGTCCTGTCCAAAGAATGTGACGTGTTGCAAATCAAGCACCTTGAACATTGCCTCGCTCATCCAGGCGACATGTCGTGCGTATGTGTAGTCACTCTTTTGGGTTGGTTTATCTGAGCGACCAAAGCCAATGAGGTCAGGAGCAATTACGCGATGTCCTGCAGCAACTAGGGCGGGGATCATGTATCGATACAAGTAACACCAAGATGGTTCACCATGCATCAATAAAATTGGGTCAGCGTTCGCAGGACCTTCGTCAAGGTAGTGCATTCGCAAGGTGCCGCCTTGTCCATCGGCAATCTCTAGATAGCGGGGCTCAAAATCGTAGTCAACGAGATTATTGAACCGTTCTTCGGGTGTGCGCAGTGTTTTCATGAGTACTCCTTTGAAAATAATTTTGATAGAGATAGGGAAAGTATTGATTTGATCTCGTCAACTGTGAGACCTTGATCATGACGCAAAAGTTCGAATGACTCGAATGAGACCAGCACGTCGACTGCTGCGCTTACCGCGAGTCGTTGAGTGCGATCCATCTCAGTGAATTCTGATTGAAAGTGCACGAGAGACTGCTCACGCAGGAGGGCTCGCCCTCGTTGTAACTGTTCTTGCACAGGTGCGATGTTGCGTGAGTGAATACGCGCGACGATTGCGATATTTCGAGTAGCGATAAAGACTCGGGCGCGCTGTTCGACGAAATGCTCGATTTTTTCGGTCAAAGAACCCCTGGTATACGCGTCAATAACGGCGTACTTAGACATTCTTTCGAAATGAGTATCACAGGCGGTTCTATACAGATCGTTCAGGTCATCAAAGTATCGAAACAGTGATCTCTCGGAAAGCCCAGCTCTTTGGACGATGAGAGCAGCACTCACATCGATACGACCCTCTTCGTAGAGCTCAAGAAGTGCGTTGACAATCGCTTGGCGATTGCGTTGGCGTCGCAGATTGCGACCGTCAACGGAACTGGAAAGATCTGTCTGAGCGGACGACATTTATGCTGCTGTTAATCCGTCGATCGAAGCGCGTAATGTCATGACGTAAGAAGATCCCGCCGCAAGGTGACTAAGAGTTGCCGCAAGTTCATCTGCAGCAGTCTGTGTTGCAACAGGAATGAGTTGGACGGTGTCCCAGAATCGACCATCGCTGAGAACTGTGCCTTCGACAGTAAAGGAGACTGACTCGGGGATAGATGCAAGAACAGATTCACGATCTGTCGTTTGTCTCACAACCATTACGAGATAGCGCAACTCAAGAGGTTGAGGCCGATCTCTTTTGTCAAGAGATTCGTCAAGAG
>CANLAH010000021.1 GCA_947488685.1 Acidimicrobiaceae bacterium
TGTTTTGTGGCGCAACGCTGATGCGTTGACTGAGTGCTTTGGAGGATCAAAGACAGCCGTGAGCGTTGAGGACTTTTTAGCCGAAGCCACCACCGGACTTCGCGCTATCGCGTCGCCACCATTTATGCATGGTGCTGGGCATTGGGTGAGTTTTAGAATCTGGAACGGTGGAGGCACCGTCATCGTGCAGTCGACTCCAGAGCGACTTGACCCTCACGATATTTGGAGTCTTATTGAACGTGAAAAAGTCAACTTTTTATTGATTGTCGGCGATGCGTTTGCCAGACCATTACTTGATGGCCTCGCATCACAGTCATACGACCTCAGTTCTTTACTCTCTATTCTTTCTGGAGGCGCTCCGCTCTCAGCACATTTAAAAATAGAATTCCATACTCATCTTCCGTCAGTGATCGTCATCGACGGATTGGGTTCATCAGAAGCAGGCGGTCAACTCGCACAAGTAACAGCGGGTGGCACAGCCACAACCGGAACTTTTTCATTACAAGAACAGAATCACATTTTGTCTGAAAATCTAGACCGTGTTCTTGAGCCTGGTCACGCAGAATTGGGCTGGCTCGCAAAAAGTGGACGATTGGCATTGGGGTATTTTGGCGATCCCGTTAAAACAGCACGCACGTATCCAATAATCGATGGTGTGCGCTATGCGGTGCCTGGTGATCGGGCCAAAGTCACGGCTGACCTCATGGTCGAACTTCATGGACGCGATTCAGTCACCATCAACTCAGGTGGTGAAAAGATCTTTGCCGAAGAAGTCGAAGCAGCCATCAAAGGTCACCCCAGTGTTTATGACTGTGTCGTAGCCGGACGACCAAGTGACCGTTGGGGCAACGAAGTAGTGGCTGTGGTTCGAATCCGTCAAGGACACACCCCTGACGCTGAATCATTGTTGTCACACGCAGCAGAACATATCGCCCGCTACAAATTGCCAAAGGCTTTTGTCTTTGTGAACGAAATCTCGCGCTCACCGTCTGGCAAGGCCGACTATAGGTGGGCCAAACAAATAGCGATTGACGCTCAGTAATAATTAGAGCGGTAGGTCTCCGGTTGCTTTACGGGTGGTTCCGTCGTCGGTGAAAGCCTTAATAGTGTTTTCGGCAATTCGCATTTGATGAATTTCGTCTGCGCCATCGGCGAATCGCGCCCATCGTGCATGTTGCATCATGTTGGCGAGTGGCGTGTCTGTGGAGTAGCCCAGTGCACCATGTACTTGAATTGCACGATCGATAATGCGGTTCAAACTGTTGGCAACAAAATGCTTTGCCATTGACACCTCGGTGCGGAAGTCATCACCACGATCAATCTTGTATGCGGCGTGCAGCACCATCAATTTGCACTGATACATCTCCATGGCCGAGTCAGCAATCATCCATTGCACTCCTTGTTTTTCAGCCAAGAAGGAACCGTGTGAATAACGCTTGAGAGAACGATCGACCATCATGTCAAGCGCCATCTCTGCTTGGGCGATCCAGCGCATGCAGTGAGCAAGTCGAGCCGGTCCGAGTCGGTATTGGCCCAACCTGTGACCGTTCCCGCGACCACCCAGAATCTGAGAGTCATGTACCCGCAAGTCTTCGATCACGATTTCGCTGTGACCGCCCGGACCATGCATTGTCTCGACCTCGCGCACATTGTTCCAGCCCTCCATCGGCAGGTCAATAATGACCCGCAAGTCTTCGATCACGATTTCGCTGTGACCACCCGGACCATGCATTGTCTCGACTTCGCGCACATTGTTCCAGCCCTCCATCGGCAGGTCAATAATGAACGCCGTGTTTGCGCCACGAGAACCCTCAGGTACGTCCATCTCTGTGCGCGCAATCAAAATAGCGAACTTGGCACGATTTGCTCCGGAGATAAACCACTTGTGTCCATTAAGGATCCACTCATCGCCATCTTTGATTCCGTGCGTGCGAATCAATGTTGGATCTGAGCCTGCAACTTCAGGCTCTGTCATTGCAAAACACGATGAAGAAACGCCATCACACAGCGGCTTGAGGTACTTGAGTTTTTGTTCGTCGGTTGCCCAATGCAAAAGCGTGTGCATATTGCCCTCATCAGGAGCTTGACAATTTAATACCCACGGACCAACACGTGTCTTTGCTGATTCTGCCTGCACCATTGCAAGAGCAACATGTCCGAGACCCATACCACCCCACTCAGGCGGCATGTGGGGAAGCCATAGCCCTTGCTTGACTGCTTCTTTGCGCAAGCCGATCAATTCACGAATATATTTACCGTGGTCTTCAGGCGCCATCTCTTCGCGGTGGCCAAAGGGCTCGATTGCTGGTCGAATCGTGTGGTCAACAAAATCACGAACCCTCAATCGGATCTCTTCATGTTCAGGTGCAAGCGTAAAATCAATCATAAAATCCCCCAAAACTCTACGTCTATATAGTCTGACGCAAAACGCCTCAAACTGACGAGTCCAAGCAGACACTCTTGAAAATTGTGCTCTAGCCTAGAACTGTGACTGCTTCGTCTGACCGTGCACCAGACAATTTGTGGGATAGAGATTCACTCCCTCACGGCGACGACAAAGCAATCATGGTGCAGGCAATGTTTGATCAGATTGCGCCTCGTTACGATCTCGTCAATCGCATCATGACATTTCGTCTTGACACCCGATGGCGCAAGCGTGCAGTGCAAGACCTACGACTCAACAGCCCAAGTCTCGTTTTAGACCTTGCGTCTGGCACAGGAGATCTTTGTATTGACCTCACAAAACGAGGACACACAGCGATCTCAATCGATTTGTCGTTTGGCATGCTGTCTAATGACACGAGCCGTGCACCACGGGTACAGGCAGATATTTTGCGGCTTCCAATGTCCGACGGCTCGGTTGACGGAATCATCTGTGGTTTTGCACTTCGCAATCTCGTCGATCTGCCACAGTTCTTTGCGGAACTTTTTCGCGTCGTCCGTCCAGGTGGTCGAATATCGTTGCTTGATGTCGGAGTTCCTCACAACTGGTTTATCCGTACCGGCAATAGCATTTATTTCGGAAAAATAGTTCCCCGCATCGGAGCTTTATTGTCAGATGGGGCCGCCTATCGATACTTGCCGCGCAGTGTGTCGTATCTCCCCGCCCCCGATGTTCTTTTGCAGATGATTGTTGATGCCGGCTTCGCAGATGCTCAACACCACGAACTGTCGGGTGGACTTACGCAGTTAATGCACGGCACGCGCAATATCTGATGTACGCATCGACGCGCCAATTCGATCATGTGATTGACCTCAATGATGTCGCCCGCGGTGACGGATTTCTGTTCGTACGCGACGCAGTTAATGCACGGCACGCGCAATATCTGATGTACGCATCGACGCGCCAATTCGATCATGTGATTGACCTCAATGATGTCGCGCGCGGTGACGGATTTTTGTTTGTACGAGATGGTGTCGGAATAGCGGGACGCGGGATTGCTCTTCGAACTACTGCCGAGTCAGTCACTACTGACCTTCAAAACATTAAGCAGGTCGGGTCAATAACGCCAGACCCAATTGCACTTGGGATTATCCCTTTTTTGCACGATGACCAAACACACTTCGTGATTCCAAAGATTATTGTACGAAAGAAGAGTGACCACACAACCACCCTCACGATTGTTGCAAACGATGAGAACGAGTGCTCGGATGAACACTTCGCACTCGCCACCAATGATCTTTTGACACCCAGAGTTGTGAAGCCGAGTGCAAGTTCTTTTCAAATCTCGCCGGTCACTCCAATTAGTACATATCTGGCTGCGGTCACTGCTGCACGAGATGCGGTGCGTGCCGGAAAACTCGTCAAAGTTGTCATTGCACGAGATATCTCAGTCACATCGGACGAAATAATTGACGTACACGCAGTGTTGCTACGCCTGCGTGCCACATTTGGCTCTAGTTATCGATACTCCATAGATGGCTTCATTGGTGCGTCACCTGAATTGCTTGTCGCTGTCCAAGATTCAACAGTGACCAGCCATCCTTTGGCCGGTACCACCACTCGCACCGGTGACCCAGCGACAGATACCCGACTTGCCAGTGAGTTGCAAGCAAGCGCAAAAAACCAAATAGAGCATCGGGTTGTTGTCGATATGGTGCACGACACATTGTTGCCTTTTTGCTCTTTCTTGGACTGGCAACCAGACCCCAGTGTTGTATCTGTCGCAAATGTGCAACATCTAGGAACATCTGTTGTTGGCCAACTCAACAAACCCACAACCCATGTCTTGACACTGGCGCGAGCCTTGTGCCCAACGCCTGCTCTTGGGGGCTATCCAACGTCAGACGCAATTCAGTTCATCCGAGACGTTGAAGGCTTTTCTCGGGGCAACTATGGCGGTGCTGTGGGTTGGATCGATGCTCTTGGTAATGGCACGTGGGCCGTGGCAATTCGTTGCGCGCAACTCAGCCAAGATAAAAAATCTGCGCATCTATTTGCTGGCGGTGGCATTGTGGCTCAAAGCGAACCACTGTCTGAACTTGTCGAGACACAGGCAAAGTTCCAGGCGATGTTGTCGGCCATCGTGCGCCCGTGACTCGTTGCTACTTCGAAGCGTGCGCTCTTATTAAAGATCGTTAATTGCTCTAGCCACAGCATCATTAAGATCATCGTGCTGTGCCACATTCGATGAGCGCTCAGTGACCGCCTCGATGACAACAGGACCACTGTGATTGAGTTCGCGGCGAAGGTCTGCCAGTGAGTGCACTTGCACTGCAGGGATTCCAAAGGAACGCGCCAACGAGCAAATGTCTACCGAGTGGGGTGTGGCCAGAATTGTTTCAAACTCTTGTGTCTCGAGCACCTGTGCCTGGGGCAAAAAACTAAATATTGACCCACCAGAGTTATTGACAACAACAATTCGAAGATCAATATTGCGTTCTGCAAGGTTCCAGAGCCCATTGGAGTCATGAACGAATGCAATGTCTCCGATTAACAAATATGTTGGATCAAAAGACACCAGCGCGATGCCAACAGCTGTACTGACGACTCCGTCAATTCCATTTGCTCCTCGGTTGCTGTACAACGCATTGCTGTCATCTGGCGTGCCAAACCATTCAGTGTCCCTAATTGGCATTGACGACGACACCACTAATGCACCATTTCGCTCTGATGACACCGTGCGTGCAATCGACGGCTCGCTCCACTCTGTCGACAACTTTGAAGCCAGCGCATTTTGGGCCAGCCTCTCAGCATCGAGCCAACCTGACAACCAAAGTGAGTCGGTAGTGGGCATGACATCTTGCGCCACGGCGGTGGTCAACGCTTCGATATCTGCAACGAATCTACGTGTCACTGCTCTCTCGGCATCGAACACACGAACGTCAGCACAAATTTGTAGAACTTCTCCTTCGAACGTACTAACCCACTGACTCAACACCTTTGAGGCTGGAGACTCTCCAACGCGAATCACAACGTCAGGACGATGAGTTCGAACGAAATCATCGACTCGAAGAATTGAATCAAATGCAACAATCGCTGGCCATTGAGGCGACCGCAATCCACTTCGCGCATCCGCAAAGATCGGCCATCCCATTATCTTTGCTAGTCGACCGACGCCAGGCGTTGCACCTTTTCCGGCAATAATCACCCCTCGCCGAGCGGACATCGCTTCGACAATTTGCATGACATCTTGACGATCACAAGACGCCACATGGGACTGTGGTTCGATGTCTTCTTGCGGCGGCAGATCTCCCACTTCCCCTATTAGCGGTTCACGAAAAGCCAAGTTGAGATGCACCGGACCCGGCAACAAACCTGTTGTTTGCTCAAACGCCTCACGCGCAAGTGATCGCCACGTGTGCGAATCTTCGCTCGACGGAACCGGAGCCTCGATAAATTTTCGTACAGCAGTTCCGAACAAGTGCACTTGATCAATTGTTTGAGGAGCCCCAATTCCGTGCAGCTCTGGTGGTCGATCAGCGGTGCACACAATCATTGGCACCGCACTCTGATGGGCTTCGACTACTGCGGCATGAAACTGGGCAGCGGCTGTTCCGGAGGTACACAGCAATACTGCTGGCAGACCAAGCGCCACGCCCACACCAAGAGCCGCAAATGATGCCGACCTTTCATCATGAAAAATCTGAACATCGATCCCAGCGTGGCGAAGCAGAGCCACGGCCAACGGTGTGCTGCGCGATCCAGGGGCCACGATGGCCGTATTCACTCCACAGCGATGCCATTCATCAACGATCGTGGCACAGAAGGTGGCTGCGGCGTCTCCGGTCGCATTCATTGCTCTATCGTGTCTCTCATGATTGTTGATATCTGGTCCGATGTGGTGTGTCCGTGGTGCTTTATTGGAAAGCGCCAATTTGAAACTGCTATTGCCAATTTACGAGCAAAAGGAAACACCACACCTATTGAGATTCGATTTCGGGCATACCAATTAGATCCCACCGCCCCGACGGGCTCAACAACGCCAGCAATCGATGGATATGCCCGTAAGTTCGGCGGTCCTGACCAAGCGCGCAAAATCATCGAACATGTCAGCACGGCGGCCGCTGCCGTCGGAATCGATTTTCAGATGGAGCGAGCGCAACGGGCCAACACCTTGCTCGCCCATCGCGCTCTGCATTACGCATTTGTTTCATATGGTGCCGCTGTTCAGTCAGATCTAAAAGAACGTCTCATGAAGGCGTACTTTATTGACGGACTAAATGTCGGAGATATTGACGTCGTTGCAGACTGTGGTGCTGAGTGCGACATAAATCGAGATGACCTACGCGCTTGGCTTGAGACACGGCAAGGCACTGAAGAGGTTCTCGACGAGATCCAAAGCGCTGCTAATCACGATATTACGGCGGTTCCGTCTTTTGTTATCAACGATCAGTTTTTGATTCCGGGTTCACAGGATCCAAGTACATTTGAGATCTTGATTGAGCGAATACTGTCACGCCAAACATGACAATCTTTATGTCACGCGATGGAGTCGGCGACAGTCTGTGCTTCTTGCATGGATTCACCCAAACACATGCATCTTGGTTTGCCCATCGCGACTTCTTTCGTCTCACCCATACAACTCTCGCACCAGACCTTCCAGGACATGGTCGGTCACTAGATGGCCAAAGATCGATGACACAGATGGCCGACGAACTGGCAACTGCAATCAAAGAACCAACAGTTCTTATTGGTTATTCATTTGGAGCTCGTCTTGCGTTGCATATTGCGCTCCAACACCCCGACCACGTTCGTGCCCTTGTTCTTGTGAGCGCAACCGCCGGAATTGAAGACTTGCACTCACGTCAAGAGCGTGTGTTGGCCGACGAAGCGCTCGCCGCACGCGCACTTCACATTGGCATCGAAGCCTTCATTGACGAATGGCTTTCGCGTGACCTCTTCGCCAGTTTGACCCCAGACAACGACCAGCGTTCTTTGAGATGTGAAAATACTGCATTAGGACTCTCTCAATCTCTTCGTTTCGCTGGAACAGGTGCCCAAGAATCGCTCTGGGATCAACTTGATCAAATCACGTGCCCCACGCTATTAATCGCAGGACAACATGACGCCAAGTTTGTTGCCATTGCTCAACGCCTGCATGAACAAATACCTCAGTCGGAGTTGCATATTCTTGAGGCTGGACACAGTATCCATATCGAGCAGCCTGAGGAGTTTTTGAGTTTGCTGAAAACTTTTCTTGATCGTCTAGAGCGCTAGTGCGATTCCGCCAGCAAAACTCACTGCAAAAATAATTTGTGCTCGTCCAACCACACCAAGCACGGGCACAAGATCTCGCCCGAGCGCACCATTGCGAACCGATTTGAGCGCTGGAATTGTTGCAGCAACTCCGATTGTTCCCATTAGAGCCCACGGCGATGTGCGTAATGCCACCAAGAAAACAATTAATAAGACAACAAAAAATAGCAGTATGAACATTGTTCTCGTTCGAGCATCGCCAATTCGTACGGCCATCGTACGTTTTGCAGCCACAGTGTCTCCTGGGATATCTCGCAAATTATTCACTACGAGCAAAGCACACGCAAAACACCCAACACCAATTGATGCGACTGAACTCGTCCACCATGCGTCACCTGACGCCTGACCAGTCAGCACATAGGTGGTCCCCAGCGTGGCAACGACTCCAAAAAATAAAAAGACAAAGACCTCTCCTAATCCTGCATAGCCGTAGGGTCGGGGTCCGCCTGTATATGTCCACGCAGCCGTCACGGCACAGAGCCCGATCAAAATTAACCACCAAGACACGACTATCGCCAGCAATAATCCCGCAATGATCGCAACCCCAAGAGCAACGAAAGCCGCACGTTTTACTTGTTGAGCGGTTTTAGTGCCTGACGCCACAAGGCGTAGTGGGCCCACTCGTTGATCATCGGTTCCGCGGATTCCGTCGCTGTAATCATTTGCGTAGTTCACGCCTATCTGTAGAGCCATACTGACAATGAGCGCACAGCCTGCGCGCCACCACACTGCGTCAGAGCCAACGGCGCAAGCCGCACCAACAGCGACAGGAACGACAGCGGCTGGCAGAGTTCGTGGACGAGCACCGACGACCCATGCCTTGAGACCTAACGGTTGACTCGACATATTCTGCGCCATGTCGTCAAGTGTCTCATCTGCAGTGGCATCCATGCGTGACCGAGCCCTACGCTACAAACGATGAATGAGTTGATCTGTCTCGACATGCCTGCTGGACCGGAATTTGTTGATCACATCAATCGTGCGTGGGACTCAGGAGACGCGATCTTCCCGCTCGACCAACGATTTCCAGATGCTCTGCGTCAACGTGTTCTTGCATCAATTGCGCCATCGGTCGTCGTGTCTTCAACAGGTGAGCGAACCAAGATCAAGGGTAAACCGGTCGAGTCCGGAGATGCTGTTGTCATTGCCACGAGCGGCACCACCGGAGAACCACGCGGGGTCGTGTTAACCCACAACGCAGTACAAGCAAGCGCCCAAGCGACAAATAATCGTATTGGAATCAGAGATAGTGATGCGTGGTTAGCGTGCCTTCCGCTCTCGCACGTCGGAGGCCTCAGCGTTGTGCTGCGCGCAATTATTTCTGGTACTGCAGTAACTATCTCGCCAACTTTTTCTGATGATGTCTATCAAGAATCTGCCGAACAAGGCTGCACACTCGTCTCGCTCGTCGCAACTGCACTCCAGCGCGTCGATGCTTCGATATATCGCAAAATTATTTTGGGTGGTTCGTCTATGCCAGCAGATCTCCCTGACAACGTCATCACAACATATGGCCTGACAGAAACTGGAAGTGGCGTCGTGTATGACCGTCGTCCACTCGACGGTGTGGAGGTGCGTATTGTCGACGATGAAATCCAGTTGCGGTGTGCCATGATGTTGCGCCAATACCGGGATGGGGCTTCTGCGCTCACGCCAGACGGTTGGTTGAGTACAGGTGATTTGGGATCTTTTGAACAAGGAATCCTTCATGTCAATGGACGTAAAACAGATCTCATCGTGACGGGGGGTGAAAACGTTTGGCCCGACGCCATCGAACAGTCACTCCGCACGTGTGCGCTCGTTCAAGATGTTTGTGTCACCGGAACAGATAACTCTGAATGGGGTCAGGTAGTCACGGCTTGGGTTGTCTCAGGCAGCGATCGTCCGACGCTCGAGCAAATCCGCGATCATGTCAAAGAAACACTTCCTGCTTTTTGTGCGCCCCGCCTCCTGCACTTTGTGAACGAGATCCCTCGCACGTCGTTAGGTAAACCCATTCGTTCACTTCTCTTGGTCGACTAGCTCCCCACTAACCTTTGAAAATGACGTCACTTCAACTGTCGGGTCGAGTCGCTTTTATTACAGGCGGTGCCAATGGCATAGGGCGCGCTTGTGCTGAACGGTTCGTTGTAGATGGTGCTCAAGTCGTCATCGCTGATATTTTTGGAGAACAAGCACTCAAAACTGCTGACGAAATCGGGCCATCAGCAATCGGAGTGCAATGTGATGTCACCAACGAAAATAGTGTTGAAAAAGCTATTGCTTACGCAATCGATACCTTTGGCTCTCTTGACATCGTGGTGGCGTCTGCCGGTAAAGGTGGGTTTTCTCCTATCAAAGATCAATCACTTGAAATGTGGAACGACATCGTCGGGTTATGCCTCACTGGAGTATTTCTGACAATTAAACACGCCAGCCGTGTGATGAACAACGGTGGATCAATCATCACAATTGCATCACTGAACGCGATTCAACAAGCAGAAGGTCTCTCGGCATACTGCGCGGCTAAATCGGGCGTCGTCGCACTCACCCGCGTTGCCGCCATGGAACTTGGGGCACGTGACATTAGGGCAAATAGCATCTTGCCTGGCCTAGTAGAAACGCAGTTGACACAGACTTTCTGGAACATGCCAGGCGTCGTTGAAGAGTTTATTGACAACGCGCCACTTGGTCGCTTTGCGACACCCCGCGATATCGCCAATGTTGCTGCCTTTTTGGCGAGCGATGATTCTTCATACATCACTGGTGGAGCGCACAGCGTTGATGGCGGAGCGTCAACAAAGCGATACCCAGATATTCCGGCAGCCATCGCTCGAATATCAGGCGTTGCGCAATAGGTTCATTCGCCAGTTTTTGTTCCGGCGCCGCCGTCGATGATGTAAGTCTCACCAGTAATCCAACTACCGGCATCTGACACCATAAACGTCGCCAGATTGGCGATGTCTTGTGGCTCTCCGAGGCGTCTAGTCGGAAGTGCTGCCGCAAGTTTGTCGCCAAAATTATCGACTAGATAACTGGCAAAATCAGTCTTCACTAATCCAGGGGCAATACCAACAACTCGCGTCGGGCCTATCTCGCCTGCCAACTGCATCGTGTAGTGAATCATTGCGGCCTTTGTGAGATTGTAAACACCCAAATTGCCACCAGCCCGCACTCCGCCAACGGATGCAATGTTCAGAATTACTCCTGGCTTTACTTTCATAGCCTGCTTCCACGCTTCCTGGCTCCAAAAGATGGGCGCTTTAAGATTGACCTGAAAGGTCTTGTCGTAACGACCTTCGTCGACCTCCATTGTCGGACCAAGATACGGATTAGTGGCCGCATTATTCACCAAAATATCTAATCCACCAAAGCGCGAAATCGTCGCTGCAACTGTTTCTTGCGCGGCTTCAAGACTTCCGACATTGGCTTGACAGAACGCCACTTCTCCGTTGATGCCCGCCAGCGCTGACTCATCAATTTTTCGAGACACCATCATGACCTTTGCACCAGATTCGGCAAAGGTCTTTGCGATCGACCAACCTATTCCGCGTGATGCACCCGTCACGAGTGCAACTTTACCTGAGAGAGAAATTTCCATCACCGCAGACTATCTGTTGCTCAGCGCGCAATCATGATCTCAGGAGACACCGTCACGACGTGGGTTCTCTTCTCTTTCAAGGACAGGAGACACCCGAACTCGCCGAATACGACGACCTTCTACTTCTTCAGCCACAAACTTCCAGCCATCAAAATCGATTGACTCACCGATGCGCGGAACATGTTCGAGCGTTGCAAATACAAAACCTCCGACCGTGTCCCAATCTTCGTCAGGCAATTCAAGATCGAACTGTTCATTGAAGTCCGAGATGCTCATCGCCCCATCAACCAAAAACTCGCCGTTCGATAGAGATCTGACCATCAGATCTTCGTCGTCATGTTCGTCAATAATGTCACCGACAAGTTCTTCAAGACAGTCTTCGAGGGTGACGAGACCCACAATGCTTCCGTATTCGTCAGCAACAATGGCAAGATGAAAATGATCGCGCTGCATCTCGCGCATAAGTTTTGAGACGGGCTTGTTCTCTGGAATAACTGTTGCGGGTCTCACTACAGTTGACACCAAACTTTCAGCCAAGCCTTTTCGTTCATGCTGCATCAAGTCTTTTGTAAACGCCAATCCGAGCACGTCTTCGTTTCCGTCTTCGTCTTCGATTAAAACTGGAAGACGACTTACGCCATGTTCAAAGGCCTCATCTAGGGCGTTTTTGATAGTTGTTTGATTCGTCACGCTCACAAAATCAGGACGAGGCTTCATTATTTCTCGCACGATGGTGTCACCAAACTCAATCACGGACTCAATGAGTTCTCTTTCTTCATGTTCAATCACTTCGTCATGTGCTGCTGCTTCGACAATTCCGAGAAATTCCTGTTCGCCGACGAACGGTCCCTGCTTTAAACCTTTGCCTTTCACAATGATGTTTGTGAGACCAATCAAACTCCGTGACACCAGTCTGAGCGGTGCCGAGGCGACCAAAAAAGATGCCGGCCTTGCGGTCATCAACGCAGCTCTCTCTGGATTCAAAATCGCATAAGTCTTAGGTACTGCCTCCGCGAGAACAAAAAACACTACAACGTTCAGCACGACACCCACGGCGACTCCAGCCGCTCCAAACAAATGCCCTGCGACCACGCCAGTGAGTGTCGCTTGGACAGTCTGAGACACGTTGACGGCCAACAACAGCGGGTTCACCCAGTTCTCAGGGTGCGTGACGAGATTGACCAATGCCTCACCACCGCGCGCTCCGGATTCTGCAAGAGCATTTGCCTTCGGGCGAGTCATTCGTGACAAGCCCATCTCGGCAACAGACAAAAAGATCAGGAAAAACAACAACGCAAAAATGCCAACAAGCATCCAAGAATCTGATGTTCGCAAACTCTGAGCAATCATTTGGCGTGCTCCTGGCGAAATGCAATTGGCGCAGAACCATTCCAATGATGTTTTTGGAGGATATCAAGTTCTCTGTTGCGCATTATCTGTGCATCAACTTCGATTTCATGGTCGTGTCCCAAGATATGCAAAATGCCGTGCACAAGTAGTAACGCAAGTTCATCATCATAGGTGCCTGCATGCGTCGCCGACTGTGCATACGCCACGCTTGGGCATATCAGCACATCTCCAAGCAGGAGTGGGATATCGCTTGTGTCATATTGCGACTGAGATGGACTGTGCGTGATCGCACCTGGGCCCTGCGCAATCATCAATTCTGTAGCGTCGATTGGAAATGCAAGCACATCGGTCGGCCCGGTCTTGCCCATATATTGGCTGTTGAGATCAGACATTGCTTCTTCGTCAATAAACATCACGGACAACTCAACACCACCCCTGATTCCTTCTTCGGTGAGCGTGGCAAGACTGAGCAAACGCCAGCGCGGTAGATCGATGTCGCCGAATGTCTGTTCATCGACGCAAAATATTTCTGGCACACCATCGCCACCAGATCGGCGGCGGCTTGCGATCTTGGGTTTACCATCATCCATTTGTTATGGGTTTTCTTGATGCTGTGGTTGATTTGCGCGCGCTGTCACGCTCATACGCAGCCACGATGTCGGCGACAATTTTGTGCCTGACGATGTCAGATCCGTCAAGATGGACAAAAGTTAATCCATCAACGTCGCCAAGCAGTTGCTCGAGACTTGCTAATCCACTTCGTCCATCCGGAATGTCTACTTGAGTGACATCGCCAGTCACTACAACTTTTGACCCAAAGCCGATACGAGTAAGAAACATTTTCATTTGTTCGGGTGTCGTATTTTGCGCTTCATCTAAAATAATAAATGAGTTATTTAAGGTTCGTCCGCGCATGAAAGCCAGCGGTGCGACCTCAACGGTTTGTTTCTCGATTAACTTCTGCATACTTTCAGCATCGACCATGTCGTGCAATGCGTCGTAGAGCGGACGCAGATAGGGATCAATCTTGGCCATGAGATCGCCAGGCAGAAATCCGAGTCGCTCCCCCGCCTCAACCGCTGGTCTCGTCAAAATGATTCGTTGCACTTGATGAGAAAGCAGCGCTTGCACTGCCATCGCAACAGCGAGCCAACTTTTTCCGGTTCCGGCCGGACCAATTCCGAATGTGATCGTGTGATCACGAATCGCATCAACATAACGTTTTTGCCCAGCCGACTTTGGCCGGACCATGCGACCTTGCGCACCCTTCAAAATATCGCTCGTCAGGATTTCACTCGGACGTTGTTCTGCGCGAACCATAACGATGCTGCGATTGAGAACGGCCACATCAATTCTTTCGCCTCGCTGCAACAACAGTACGAGTTCTTCGAAAAGTTTTCCCACTTGATGGGCTCGTGCTCCGCTCAGCTCAACTTCATTTCCGCGAACGGAGATTGCGACATCGGGGAACGCGTCTTCTATTATGCGCAAGAACTGATCTCGGTGACCTAGCAATTCAGCAACAAGATGGACGCCTGGGATCACAACGGAACTGGTGGGAACGGTTGTGGTCATGTCTTCTCAGACTACAGACCAAAACCCCTCGCGTATCAAAATGCCCCACATCTCACGGCAGCCAGCCGAGGAACCCGGCTTCGCCAAAGCACCTAGACGCCCGTCGAACGCAAAAACAAGCTCGCACCCCCCTCGCGGTGGCAGGATGTCAAAGTGCGAAAGGCGTTGACATTGTCGTCGTGGGGTCTTTTCGTGGCAGGCAGCGGTCTAGCCGTGGCTCATCTTTTCGTCGACGCTGACCTCGGTGAAACATTTACTCACGTTGCGGCGATTCAGGTACTGCTTGTCTGTGTCGCGAGCGCTGTCTTTCTTCGAACGACAATTGCCCTTTGGCTGAGCGCAGTAACTGTTGCTGGCTTGGCCATTGCTCAACAAACAATTGTTGCTTCATATCCCGACAACATTGACTGGAACGTTGCTGCTCAGACCTGCTCGCTGGCGCTACAGATACTTCTCATACTATGTCTGGGTCTTGTCGTTCGTGAGAGGTTGGGTTCTGATACTCGTGACGTGTTTGGTGACAGTCTCATCGTGGGCCTTGGGGTTTGGCTTGTTGTTTGGGTGACGCTTCTGCAACCGTCGATCAATAATAGTTCTGAGACCGTTCTTGTTAATGGTTTGCGCGGTAGCTCTATTGCGCTCAGCATCATCGTACTTTTTTTATTAGCCATCCTCTTATTTTCAGATGTAATGAACACCGCAGCCGTCGCTTTTATATGCGTGGCATTTATCTTGCGGTTTTCAGCAGACGTAATGCGCTCATACAACGCCCGCGGCGGCAGGACGTTTGAACTAAAAATACTTGATGCTGTATACATTGCATTTCTATTCATGATTTCAGCAGCAATACTGCATCCGAGCATTCTTTCTATAGGCAAAGCCAATCCTCGTCGCCAACTTCCACCTCTTCTGACGCGACTTGTTACGACAACTATTTCACTCGTAGTCCCGGTATTAGTTCTCGCCATTACTGATTCCAAAGATGCCACGGATCGACTTGTTCGTACAATCTCGGTCGTTGTCCTTGCTATTTCTGTTACTACTCGTGTCATACAAAGTGTTCGGGCTAACGCCGTCGCTCAGACCACTCTGCTCCACAACGCCCTCATGGATGCCTTGACAGGACTTCCAAACAGAACGCTCATGCTTGAACACATCACGGCAGCACTTGAACTCTCCGGCGTCAACAAAACTCAGCCAACGGTACTGTTTATTGACATCGATCGTTTTAAAAATATCAACGACAGCCTTGGGCACTCCGCTGGCGACGATGTGTTAACAGCAGTCGCTCAACGGCTCGCTAATGCAGTTCCCTCTCACGCTCTCGTAGGTCGAATATCGGGAGATGAGTTCGTTGTTCTTGATGGTCTTACCAGCACGACGACTCAATCTGTATTGCTCGCAGAAGAGGTCTTGGATGCTTTCCGCGAACCTCTCGCTGTTCGGCCAGGCGACATGTTTGTTTCAGCAAGTGTCGGAGTTGCAACTGCTCCTATCAATATCCCCATGACGGCAGAAGACCTGATGCGCAATGCGGATACGGCCATGTATCGCGCCAAAGATGCTGGTCGCAATTGCATTGCTCTTTTTGATGAGTCAATGTTGGAGCGCATTACTCAAAGGCTGCTGGTAGAGACTGCGCTCTATCGCGCCCTTGAACGAAAAGAATTGCGCCTCGTGCATCAACCGATTGTTGATGTTGAACTCGGACTGGTCATTGGTTTTGAGGCCCTCATGCGTTGGGATCGCACAGAAGGCGGAACAGTTTCGCCGGCAGAGTTCATTCCGATTGCTGAAGAAACTGGAACGATCGTGCCAATCGGTTCTTGGGCCATCCTTGATGCACTCACCCATTTACGCCACTGGATTGACAGTGGTTCCTGCGGTCTGCACGCCACTATGTCTGTCAACGTATCCCCGCGACAACTTCATGACCCAAACTTTGTTTCGGTTGTCAAGGAGGCACTGATGCGTTCTGGTATTCCACCACATCAGTTGTGGCTTGAGATGACAGAGAGCGTGATGGTCACCGAGCCAGAACAAGCACTCACTGCGCTTAATCGTCTTGTTGCGCTCGGCGTTCGAATCGCTATCGATGACTTCGGAACAGGTTATTCATCACTTTCCTTGCTACAGCGCTTCCCGATCCAACGCATCAAAATCGATAGAGCGTTTGTTCACGACATTGTCAACAATCGTGATACTCAATCGCTCGTGCGCACGATCATCGCAATGGGTCAGGCGCTTAATCTCGAACTTGTGGCAGAGGGAGTCGAAACTCCCGAACAACTTCGCATCCTTGGCGAGATGAACTGCACAAAGGCACAGGGTTTCTTGATCAGTCATCCAGTGCCTGTCGAGGCGGTGCCCTCAACAGTTGTTGCGCTTGAGGATCTCTCTGAATGGAACCGTATTACTCAGAAGTGACAGCTCCGTTAGGTGACGGCGCACCAGCACTAGTGATGACTCCTGTCTCGCCGTTATAGACGAGCATCTCTACTTTGTGTTTTCCGGCAGTCAAAAGTGAATAGTCAATGACTGCCAAAAAGCCAAAATATACGCTTCCGTTGCCAAACTCTCCGACCACTCCAGCAGCAACGCCATCGACAACCAAAATGCCCTCAGACCCTTCGGGAAGAGGTTCGTTGAGCAATACTCCGCCCTGCACGGTGACTGGAGCGAATGACCCTCGCTCGGGTTTACTCACAGTGAATTCCTCTGGATGATTAAGCACCCAACGCGCCACAACCGAGGGCCCCGCTGGTTTGGGCGCAGGCAAACCAATCAAGTCACTAGTCGCTCCGACTGCTGCAATACGTCGAGCTCCGCCAACATTGCTCACGACGTCTGAGTAATACTGCACACGCGCAAGCAACTCATCAAAGCCTGTGTCAAGAGATCCAAATTGTCCTGTTGCGGACTCAATTGGCCTCGCACTACGCGCAGGACATGAAGACTTTAGGCTACTTCCGCTGAATTTCCAGTCGGTCTTCACTCCCAATACGTCTGCGATTGTGGGTAGCAGGTCTAGGTTTGACGTCGCACAATCAGAGACACTTGCTTTTTGTTGGTCAGGGTACTTTATAAACGTTGCAACTCGGTAGATGTCATTAACGAGATCCATATCTTCAAGAGTTGATTGACGCTGTGCCTGACCAGGCACAAACGAAATCCCATGATCCGCGGTCACAACAAGAAGCATCTTGTCCCAGACCCCTTTTTCTTTCAGAGTGTTGATTGCGCGCAAGATCGTGGCATCTGTTGCGACCATCTGATTTAAATACCTCTGATAGTTATCGCGAGTCGCATCATTATTTGGTGGATTATCTGTGCTGTTGTCAACGGGTTTCTGGGTTATTCGCTCATCAGGAGTCAAATACCACGGCGCATGGGGCATGAGCACATGAACCACTTGCACAGATGGTCCGGGTGCCTGAACAAGACGGTCAACTGCAGTCGTGAGCGAGCCCAACAGTCCGAGAGGCCCCTGCTTGAGTTGACCGACAAAGCGAGACGCAACAGCGTCAAAGCCTCCCCAGCCGTGATTCGTTGCTGGCAAGTGTCGGGCCGTGCGATTTGGCAGCACACGTTGTCCATACACCACAAAAACATCATGAAAGAACTTCTTAAAACGATCGAAATTGAACGATGTCTTTAGTTCAGCCGTCTGAGTACACACACTCGTTGGACACATGCTTGTCACGGGTTCTATCCCATCGACGTCAAGACTTTTGCCAAGTAACGTAAAAATATTCTGAGGATGCGTCTGCAGAAAAGGTGCGTCATTTTTGCGAGGTGTCTTCGAAGCCAAGATTCCCGGAACTGCTTGATGAGTAAAATTTGAAACCGAGGCATTGTTTCGATACCACGTTGACGATTTTTGCAAGGCAGCAAAACCAGGAAACCGCTCGGCGTTGATATTGCCATCTACCCCTAGTAAGGAATATAAAGGTAACTCATCAAGAATAATTTCAAGGACCGGTATTTCTGGGCGCTCGACTGTGATTTCCGCGAGTTTTGCTGTGCTTGGCAACAAAATTGGTTGTGCCTGGATGACAAATAAACCGACAGAGGCAATACTCACGACCGAAAGCAGCGATAACCACTGCCGCAAACCACTTGACGAGTCGTAAAGACGGCAGAGCAATAGCGCTAGAACCAGCGCTAGCGGATACACAACAAAGTCGTTGCTCACGTTCGCCGTATTGAGCACTGCACCAAAGAACATCGTGGCGAATACTCCGACAAGCACAAGGTGAACAGAATTACTCACCACAGTTCCAAAGAGACGAGAAAACCGCTCTATCAGTGCAGCGATAGATGCTGGTAGAAAAACTATTACAACTGCAAAGAGCACAACACTGAGCCGATTGAATTTTGCTGCCGAAAATATGGTCAGATTGTTTCCGTAGAGATCCAAGATTGGCTGACCAATTGCAAGTGCTGACAACGTCAGATATGTGACAAAACGGCCTCTTAACACTTGTCTAATCTGCCACAAAACCGCATCCACTGAGGATTTTTACAAAATACTCATGCAAAGTCCTTGGGAGTGCCACACTTGCTCTGTGAAATATCTGCGCACTTGTACTGGAGTCCTGCTTGTCGTCCTTGGACTAAGCGCCGTGGCACCTCAGGTACAAGCGCAAAGCAGCTCGCTGTGTCGGGAGCCGACGCCCCGCCATCGATCATCGGACCCTACGACTACGACGTCTAGCACCAC
>CANLAH010000022.1 GCA_947488685.1 Acidimicrobiaceae bacterium
AATAAAAAGTTGACCTTTTCACGTTCAATAAGACTCCAAATATCATGAGGGTCAAGTCGCTCTGGAGTCGATTGCACGATGACGGTGCCTCCACCGTTCCAGATTCTAAAACTCACCCAATGCCCAGCACCATGCATAAATGGTGGCGACGCTATAGCGCGAAGGCCGGTGGTGGCTTCGGCTAAAAAGTCCTCAACGCTCACGGCTGTCTTTGATCCTCCAAAGCACTCAGTCAATGCATCGGCGTTGCGCCACAAAACACCTTTTGGCATCCCAGTTGTGCCGCCGGTGTACAGGATGTAGAGATCGTCGCCACTCCAGGCCACATCGGGTTTAGTTGCCAAAGATTGCTCTAACGCGTCTTCGTACCACACTGCTCCGGGAAGAAGTTCGTTCGCGCTGGCGTCGCGAACCTGGATAATGACGCGAAGTCGTGAGAGGTTAGGCAGAACTTCTTGCAAGATCGGTGCAAATTGAGAATGCACAACAATCGCCGTTGCCTGTGAATCGTTCAGGAGATACGTCAGTTCTTCTGCGACATAGCGGTAGTTGACGTTAAATGGTGCGACTCGTGCTTTAAAACATCCGAGCATTGTCTCAAGGTATTCGTTGCCATTATGCAAATAGATCGCGAGATGATCTTGTCCTGACTCGTGTCCAAGAAGATGTTCGCGTTCTGTGTGGCAGCCAAGAGTCTGCGCGATGAGGTAGTTCGCTAAACGTCGTGTTCGTTCTGTGACATCAGCCCAAGTCAGCCTTTGGTCACGAAATATCAAACATTCTTTGTCGGGCTGTAGAGCAGCGATGGTCTCATGTAATTCAGCGACCGAGACGCGGGCGATGTTTGTATCTGGCGTTGAGGACATCAAAAAACATTAATCAAAAAGATTATTTCATCCGCTATGGAGGGAGAAATGGTCGCCGTGGCGTAGCGTGGCGATATGACAAAGTACGAACACGAACCCTTATTTGGTGTATTCATGCCCCAGGGCTGGAAGATGGAACTTTCTTCTATCGACGGAGCCGTCAACAAATGGAACGCCGCCGTTGATATTGCAGTCAAAGCCGAGGAGCTTGGATTTGACTCCATCTGGGTGTACGACCACTTCCACAATGTGCCAATGCCTGCTCACGAGGCAGTGTTTGAGTGTTGGACAACGATGGCAGCGATCAGTCAGCGGACGAGTCGGATTCGATTGGGCCAGATGGTGGGTTGCAATAGTTATCGCAATCCGTCGTTGTTGGCAAAGATCACTTCAACAGTCGATGTGATCTCAGGTGGTCGGTTGGATTGGGGAATCGGTGCAGGGTGGTACGAGAACGAGTACAAGGGTTATGGGTTTGAATTTCATAAACCGTCAGACCGAATCGGAATGTTGAAAGAAAGCGTTGAGATCGTGAAATCGATGTGGACAAACGCTGAGACCAACTACGACGGAAAGTATTACAAACTTAGTCGCGCTAATTGTGACCCTAAGCCCGTGCAGACGCCACATCCACCCATCTGGATCGGAGGCGGCGGCGAGCAACTCACACTCAGAGTTGTCGCACAGCACGCAGATGTCTCAAACTTTGGAAGTTCAGTTGAGGAGTTCACAAAGAAACGAGCAATTCTGCAAGAACACTGCAAAGTTGTTGGTCGTGACGAATCTGAAATTCGCAAGACTGTGTCGAGTGAGGTCTTTATTCGCGAGACAGAAAAAGAGCTCGTTGAGGCCGGTTCTCGCAGCATGTCTGGGGAATCTCTTGAAGTGTGGCGAGACAAGGCGCTCGTGGGCACTCCAGACCAAGTGAGCGAGAAGATCCAGCGATATTTAGATGCTGGGTGCACGGGATTTGTTCCGTGGTGTCCGGACTACCCGTCAACTCAGACAATTGAGTTGTTTGCCAAAAAGGTAATGACAAACTTTCGTTAAACGTAGTAACGAAAAATAACTTCAGCAACGCATGATGGTTTAGCAGCGTCTCGCACTTCAAAGGTTGTCTCAAGAGTTATTTGAACACCATTGGCGATTTCTTCGACGTTCAATAGTTTTACGCCAGCCCTTAACGAAGATCCGACAGGCACAGGAGACGGAAAACGCACTTTATTGCATCCGTAATTAACACCCATCGAGAATCCAGAGACTGTAAATATCTGTGGCAAGAAGACAGGTCCCAGTGACAACGTCAGATAGCCGTGTGCGATCGGTCCGCCAAATGGCCCCGCTGTTGCTCGAGCGACATCAATATGGATCCATTGATGGTCTCCTGTGGCATCGGCAAATGTATTGACTTGTTCTTGCGACACAGTCATGTAATCGGAGTATCCGAGATGTTGCCCGATGAGTTCTTGAAGGCCTGCTGTTCCGTTGATGCTTCGTGTTGTCATGTGGCAAGTCTGTCACGAATCGGGGAGTGCTCAGAAATCGCCACCGCTGAAAATTGGGGGGTCAAAAATCTGATAAAAAATAGACCTATGCCTGACTTCCTCACGACCTATGCCCAGACTCAGCCACACAAGATGGCGGTGATTGAGGACAGGCCCGACAGAGAGATTCGATCACTGACATGGTCAGAGCTCAACATTCAGGTCAACAAACTTGCCAACGTTTTGCTCGCATCAGGAAACGTCGAACCCGGAACAAAGATGGTGTGGTGCGGACCAAACTCAATCGGCATCGTCACTATGGCAAATGCTGCACGCAAACTTGGCGTGACAGCTGTTCCGTTGAACTATCGATTATCTGACGACGAAGCAGCCTACGTTACTGATCACAGTGATGCGACGGTCGTGTATGTCGATGCTGAGTACGCGAAACTCTTTGAGCGAATTCGCAATCAACTACCGAAGGTAAATCTGATACTCGTGTATGACGGTGTCGCACCAAGCGAGATGGACTCCGCCGATGAGTTGATGAACAGAGCCTCGGACCAGGAACCTCTGGTGCCACTTGATCGCGAGCCTGGAGGCACGATGATCTACACATCGGGAACAACCGGCAAACCAAAAGGTGCCTTACGAACGTCACCAGGTTCTCCAGAACAAGGTGCAGCATTGCTTGCTCATATCGGGTATTCGACGGAGGATATTTACATCACGACAGGCCCGCTGTATCACAGTGGCCCTGGCGGATTCATGGCCACCGCACAAGCGATGGGACAGACTGTTGTTTTACAGCGCAAGTTTGATCCCGTTGATTGGCTGAGATTGGTCGACACGTATCGCGCCACGTCAACTTTTAGTGCACCAACTCCGATACGAATGATCTGCAATCTCGAACCCGAAATAAAATCACAGTTTGATCGCACTTCGATGCGAGTGATGATTGCTAACGCTGCACCTTGGAGCTTCACGCTCAAGAAAATGTATCTTGCCGATTTTCCGGCAGAATCATTATTTGAGGTGTACGGCAGCACAGAACTGGGAGTGAATTGCGTTCTGCGTCCAGAGGATCAACTCCGAAAGCCAGGCTCGTGCGGAAAACCGTCACCAATGGTTGAGATTAAATTGTTTGATGATGACGGTAACGAAGTCACCGGATGTGGGCCCGATAATCCAGGGGAGTTGTTCGTCAAAAGCCCATCCGTTTTTGCAGATTATTACAAGCAACACGACAAGTACACGGCAGATCAAAGAGATGGGTATCAAACTGTCGGAGACATCGCATACCGAGACGACGAAGGGTATTTCTATATTTGCGATCGCAAAAAGGACATGATTATTTCGGGAGGAATGAATGTGTATCCCGCCGAAATTGAGTCGGTGCTAGAAAATCATCCTGACATCTATGAGGCCGCGGTTTTTGGAATACCGAGCGAGGAATGGGGAGAACTCGTACACGCCGTCATCGTCAAACGGCCGGGCTCTGATCTGCGTGAGGCTGACGTCAATGCTCATACTCGCGTTCATTTGGCGAGTTACAAAATTCCTCGGTCGTTGTCATGGTCAGTGGAGTTGCCAAAAACTGGCTCAGGCAAGATCCTTAAACGTGAGTTACGGGGTCCATTTTGGGAGGGACGCGCAAGCCAAGTCTGATGGGGGACGATGCGAAATGTGGTGCGAAATTCGCCGCCACACCTCGCGTCATCGACATAGAAGTCACTTAGTATTTTGGAGCCCTAGCGACCCCGCCATGACAATGACCAGGCGTATTTTCCAACGGCCATGATCTTGCACGAGCAAGTAGCAGCCATCTCCAGTGGAATGCTCAGTGTCATCACTCCTAAAGCGAGTGAGTGTTACTCGAATCAATACAGATGAGTTGTCATCCATCACAGTTTCCATTGAGTCCAATTCCGTTCGCACCCATCCAGTTGCTCGCAGATCGTCGAAATTGAGGTGTTCGGCATATTTAGTGAAAAGTCTGACCTCACCACCCACCAAATATGTAGCGGGTGACATAAAGACTGCGTCAATACCGGCGTAATTTTCGCGATTAAATTCATTCATAAACTGAATGATGGTTTCTTTAGGGCTCAAGAGCGTACTCATGTTCAGAAACTCTAGACCACATTTCGCACCAGCCTCACTCTGATGTCAGTAGCCTGACACGGTGCGAAGCGGATTTGTGACTTTTGTGGGGAGACCCAATGTCGGTAAATCCACATTACTGAACGCTATCTGTGGAGAAAAAGTGAGCATCGTCTCGAATAAACCTCAAACAACGCGCACGCGTGTGCGCGGAGTCTGGAATCGAGGCGAGACACAGATTGTTTTTGTCGACACACCCGGAATACACAAACCCGTCAGCGCTCTTGGTGAAAGAGTTAATGCCACTGCCATTGAGAGTGTGAGTGATGTTGATGTGGTGTGTCTATTGATTGACGCGACCGAACCTTTTGGACGCGGCGACAAATGGGTTGCTGATCGGATTGATATTGCAAAGGCTTTTGTGATCGTTAATAAGACGGATCGCACAACGCCCGCAAAAGTTATGGCTCAGTTGGCTGCGGCAGGCGCGCTTGGAGCGGCAGAGTATTTCCCGATCTCTGCCAAGACCGGTGCCGGAATTGATGTGTTGTTGACAAAGTTGGCCGCGCAGATGCCAGAGGGTCCACAGTATTTTCCCGATGGAATGACAACAGACACCCCTGAAGCTCAGTGGGTGGCCGAGTTAGTGAGAGAACAATTGCTGCATGTCTTAGAGGATGAGTTGCCGTATTCCATCGCCACGCGTGTGACTGAGTGGGAGTGGCCATTGGTGAAATGTGAAATCATCGTTGAACGCGATAGCCAAAAGGGAATGGTCATCGGCAAGGGCGGCGAACTTCTGAAAAAAGTGGGCATTGCAGCACGCGCTCAGATGCCAGAGGGTGCGTTTCTTGAATTAAAGGTCGTGGTGGACAAAAATTGGCAACGCAATGCCGGCAAAGTGCAAAGACTCGGTTATTAAAACTGCGTCTAAGACCTTGGGTCAGCAGGGCAATGAAAAGTTTATTTTGAAGATTTGCGGGATGGAGTATCGGCTGGTCGCGTGATGTGACGCAAGAAGTCTTCGACCTCGGCGCGATTGCGAGTTCGTGCCATTGGTGGCATGACTCCGAGCAACTTGGAGCGGTAATTCATGGTGGCGAGACGTCGATCAAGAACAGCAACCACACCCATATCAGTGGTGCTGCGAATAAGACGACCAGCAGCCTGTGCCAAAGACGTAGCCGCCATCGGAAGATCGATCAGTGAAAAACTGTCCTGTCGACCGACGGCCTCACGGCGAGCCTCGAGCAGGGGGTCGTCTGGACGAGGAAACGGAAGTTTGTCAAGTACAACGAGCGACAAAGTGCGACCTGGTAGATCGACTCCCTGGAAAAATGATTGCGACGCAAAGATGCACGAGGCTTCGTCTTGAAGAAACAATTTGATGATTTGAGAGCGCGTATGTTCGCTTGGGCTCAATATCGGAAACGGCACACGCGAGCGCAATGCGGTTGTAGCGGCTTTCATTGCATTGTTGCTGGTGAAGAGCGCCAGGGTGCGACCACCCGCTGCTGTAATGAGAGCCTCGAGTTCGTCGTGCACGAAATTTTCGAATTCCGAAGAGTTTCTGTCCGGAAACTCGGGAGAGCAATACAAACGAGCATTGCGTTCGAAGTCAAATGGACTACTGACGCTGATCTCGTCTGTTCGTTCGATAGGTAGTCCAACGCGTGACGGAAGAGTAAGCGGAACCGTGGCGCTTGTCAGGATTGCAAGGTGGTCTTGCCACACAGCAGTGTCAAGGACATGCCCAACGCTCAGTGGGCTGATGCGAAGAGACGGCCGCTCTGTAGAGCCTTGGACGTAGGCGACATAGTTGTCAACCATGCCAAGCGCGACATCGATTTGGTCGGAGAGTCGAGTGCACTGAGACTGCGCGCGTTGTCGGCGTTGAGTGGTGTCAAGGTCATCGGCAGTGATATTGCGCAGTGCATTTAGAATATCGTTCAGCGCTTGGCGTGCTTGGTTGAGCGGAAGAGCGACAAAGTCTGGCAGCGGACTAGGAAGACGCTTGCCGACATGTGCGGATAACGCAACGCTGAGCTTGTCAGACGCATCGAGTAGTGGGTTGGCAGTGTCGCCAGTGAGAACCCGCCGAACGATGGCAGCTAATGAAGCAAACGTACTGGGGTTGAGTTGGGCACCAACTGTGTCGCTCATGGTGGACTCGAGTTGGTGTACCTCGTCAAAAATAACAATGTCATGCTCGGGCAAGAGACCGCCACCACCAGCGATGTGTAATCCATAAAGATGAAGATTGACGACAATAACGTCGGCCGAACTTGCCGCAGCGCGAGCTCTTTCGGCAAAACAACGTTCGCCAATAGGGCATTTGGTGGCACCCGGGCATTCGTCGCTCTGGATAGTGACGGCGAGGCGTGTGCGATCGAGGGGAACATGAGTGAGTTCTTCCATGTCACCGGTGCTTGTCTCTTTTGACCAAGCAATGATGTCTACGACTTCGCGCTTTGATCGTTCGCTCAATTCATCAAAGTCAAATTGATCGTCAGTTTTTTGTAGTTCTTCGAGGCGCTGTAAACAAACATAGTTGTTACGACCTTTTACTACAGCCCAAGTAAAATCTACATCAAGATGCTCAGCCAATTGTGGAAGATCTTGACGATCTAATTGGTCTTGAAGTGCCTTTGTGGCAGTGGCAACCACAATCTTTTTAGAACTCAATATTGCTGGCACTAAGTACGCAAGTGACTTACCAGTTCCGGTTCCGGCTTGAGCAATGATGTGACGACGTTTTGCTAGAGCGTCGGCGATAGCGCGAGCCATGTCGTCTTGCCCTGGACGTTCTTCTGAACCTGCAAGATGGGCCGTGACGCGATGAAGAGCGGCAACCGCGTTGTCACCAGGAGTGGAAGTCATTGCGAGACCTTAGGTTCGACAAGTGCAATTGCTGCATCAAGTTCTGCTGCGTTGAAATCGGGCCATGTTCGCTCTGTGAAATACACCTTTGCACCGGCAATTTGCCATAACAAGAAGTTTGAGATGCGAGATTCTCCGGATGTACGCACCACGACATCGACTGGGGGAATGCTTGGGTCGTACATATTTGCTGACACAAGATCTGGCGTGATTTCGTCGCCCGAAACAATGACACGTTGAGACGCGCGAAGCAGTTCGGCCCGGCTTCCGTAGTCAAAGGCGACAGTGAGTACTAGTCCGGTATTAGTAGCAGTGTCGGCGATTGCTTTGTTGATTGCCTTTTGGATAAATGGTGGTGTCAGCGCACCGGGCTCATCAAAGGGCCGACCGATCCAGCGAATAGATGAGTTGTTGCTATTGAGTTCGGCGATGCGCCCAAAAAGTTTTTTGTGAAGCGACAAGATGTGACGTACTTCGGTACGCGGGCGAACCCAATTTTCGGTAGAAAACCCAAACACTGTGAGCCAACCGATGTTGCGCTGCGCAGCGGCTCGCACGATGGCGGCAAGCGCTTCTTCGCCGGCGGTGTGGCCCTCAGTTCGGGGGAGTCCACGTCGTCTGGCCCATCGACCATTGCCGTCCATAATGCACGCGACATGAATGGGTGGCTGGGGCGAAGTCATAACAACGACACACTACTGAGCGGGTTATGCAAGGTAGTCACACCGTCACCACATTTGAGTGCGAGACTGTGACGGTGAGTCCTGCCAAAAAAGCCATCAAGCCGTCGAGCGACAATGGGTCTGGGGACTCGCCACAGTTGTCGCATGTTGTGGTGGCAGCCGGAACCCCCCAGGAATGGCGCAATTTCGGTTCAGTGGACTGGGAGACCCGCCTTGATGACATCGTTCGAGGTGCCTCAGTTGGGGGCGCACAATGGATCACGTTGCTTCCCTATGGAGGAGAGGTCTTGAGCGTTACCGAGAGGCTCTCCTTGTTTGAGGTGATTTCTGATGCGGTACCACTTCGACTGGTTGGGGAAGGGCACCTCATGAGGGGTGTGTGGCAGAAATCATCGGCGCTCGCGATCATCGTGGATCCGTCTCCAAACGGACAAGTTCGTTTTGCCGCAATTCTGGAATCAATGCGCATGAACAATGTGACTGCCCAGGATCTTGACGAAGCGCTGTTGGCGCAACACGTCATGTCACCTGCTGATGTTGAGCCTGATCTAGTTGTGGTGTTTGGTCCACCTGATCAATTGCCGACATCGCTGATTTGGGAACTTGGATACAGCGAACTTGTCTTTTTGGATTTGAAATGGGATGACTTATCGGCATCTCATCTCGAACTGGCCGTCGATGACTTCGATCGGCGTCATCGCCGTTTTGGTGGGCTTGATTCGTGAGTCTGTACCGCGAGAAGGCGGTCGTATTGCGGAGCTATAAGTTCGCAGAGGCAGATCGCATCATTGTTTTGTTGTCAGAGAACTCTGGAAAAATTAGAGCAGTCGCCAAAGGAATTCGCAAAACCACATCACGCGTTGGAGCGCGTCTCGAGCCTCTTAGTCATGTCGATGTGCAGTTGTATCGAGGTCGCGATCTCGACACGGTTCGTCAGGTTGATTTGATCGATACGCACACTGCAATGAGGGTGAATTTAAAACAACTTGAACAAGGCCTGTCAATGGTTGAAGCCGTCGACAAGCTCACGCCTGATCGCGAACCAGTGCCACATATCTACACGATGCTGTCGCGCGCTCTGCGCGCACTCAATGACGGCTCATCGCCAATCATCGTTGGTGCCTTCTACTGGAAACTGCTTGCGTCCGAAGGTGTGGCCCCGACACTTGAAGACTGTGTTCGTTGTGGGGTCTCAACTGATCTTGTTGCGATCGACATTCAAGAGGGTGGAATCCTTTGCCGTTCATGTCGGTCCGGAACCGCTATCTCCCAAACTGCGTTAGATATCTTGCGTCAAATCAACAGTGGCGGTCTCGCTGCAGCACTAGCGCTTGAAGAGACCCCAGCCGTCCGAGAGGTGAACCATATTGCGATGGGGCTCATGGAGGCCCACCTCGAACGCAGGCTACGAAGCATCGGTCTTTTCGACCGGCATCTGTAGGATTGTTCGTCTATGCCTGCCAAAGAACTTGATCAGATTGTCAATTTGTGCAAGCGACGCGGTTTCGTGTTTCCGAGTGCCGAAATCTATGGAGGATTTCGATCGTCCTACGACTACGGCCCACTTGGATCATTGATGTTGCGAAATGTCAAAGATGCATGGGTGCGAACAATGGTGCAGTTGCGAGACGATGTCGTCTTAATCGATGCAGCCATCCTCGGGCCGCCTCAGATCTTTGAAGCAAGTGGACATCTCGCCAACTTCAGCGATCCGCTTGTTGACTGCACCGTTTGTAAACGTCGTTTTCGAGAAGACCATCTAGAAGATCGGGATTGCCCGCAATCTAAAAAGGGTTGCGAGTTCACCGAATCCCGAGGCTTCAATCTGATGTTTAAGACCGTGGCCGGTCCTGTTGAGGGCAGTGGTGCCGAGGTGTATTTGCGTCCCGAGACTGCTCAGGGAATGTTCGTTAACTTTGGCAACGTATTGCAGACTAGCCGCAAGCGTCCGCCCTTTGGTATTGCCCAAGTCGGTAAGTCTTTTCGTAACGAGATCACTCCCGGTAATTTTATTTTCCGCACACGCGAATTCGAACAAATGGAGATGGAGTTTTTTGTCCCACCTGCGGACTCGGCACAATGGTATTCGTATTGGTGCACCGAGAGACTTGAGTGGTACGTCAATTTGGGCATTCCTCGAGACATGCTTCGGTTGCGGCCACACGATGCTGACGAGTTGTCCCATTATTCAGCCGGGACAAGCGATGTCGAGTTTTTGTTCCCATGGGGATGGGGAGAACTCGAAGGCATTGCACAACGAACCAACTATGACCTCACGCAGCATTCAACTCATTCTGGTAACAAGCTTGATTTTTTTGATCAGGCCACAAACGAGCGATATGTGCCGTATGTAATCGAACCTGCGGCTGGCGCAAACCGAACAATGGCGGCCTTCATGTTGGCTGCGTATGACGAGGATATTATTAACGATGAACCACGCACGGTTCTGCGATTGCATCCGCGTCTTGCACCGTACAAAGTTGCAGTTCTGCCTTTGTCAAAAAAAGAGACATTGACGCCTTTGGCTAAAAAGATTTATGCTGACTTGAGTAATCGTTATATGGTCGACTACGACGAGACACAGGCAATTGGGCGTCGCTACCGCCGTCAAGACGAAATCGGTACACCGCTCTGTGTGACTGTTGACTTTGACTCTCTCGAAGACAATGCGGTGACCATTCGAGAGCGAGACACCACTCAGCAGGCGCGGGTAGCCATAGCAGACCTGATGGGGGAGCTAACTCTGCGACTCGGGTTCTAGAAACTTGCTCGCTGAGGCTAGTTTTAGCATCACGAAATACTCCTTACAACACAGAATGGATCAATGATGAAAAAAGTAGCAGTGGCAGCAAAAGTTCCGGCAGCACCGGGCAAGGGAGCAGAACTTGCAGCGGCACTTCAGTTCGCTCTTGACAATGTTGTGTCAGAGAATGGCACGTTGCTCTACATCCTGCATGCAGATGCAACAGACCCAGACACTTTGTGGATGTATGAGTTGTATGAATCACAAGATGACTTGACATCTCATATGGGCTCAGATTGGTTTAAGCAACTTGGTCCAAAGATGGCGCCGTTGATGGGTGGTCGACCTGAGTTGATTTTCCTCACGCCGATTGCCGGTAAAGGCTTGTAACTCGCAATGACAATGATGTGACGAATACATATCTAGACAACATCATCGCGTTTCATCGGCGTCGTGCCACAAGTGACACTCGCGACTTGCAAGTGTTGTTAAAAGAAGCGCGTAACGCAGCGCCAACTCGTGGCTTTCGCGATGCTCTTGGCAACAAAGATCATCTCAGCGTCATCGCTGAGATTAAGCGTCGTTCTCCATCCAAGGGTGATCTTTCATTAGAACTCGATCCAGCAGAGTTGGCAACAAAATATCGCACAGGTGGAGCAGCATGTCTTTCGGTTCTCACAGACGAAGTTCATTTTGGTGGCTCTGTATCAGATCTGGTGATCGCCCGTGAATCCGTAGCACTGCCGGTCTTACGTAAAGATTTTACGGTTGACGCGCGTGACGTATGTGACGCTCGCATCATGGGCGCTGACTGTGTGCTCCTGATCGTTGCTGCGTTAAGTGTTGCTGAGATCAGTAGATTCATCGAGATCGCTCATGAGGTAGCGATGGATGTATTGGTTGAAGTGCATGATGAGCACGAATTAGATATCGCCATCACTGCTGGCGCGCGGTTGATAGGCGTGAATCAAAGAGACTTGACGACTTTTGTCGTAGACCACGAACGTGCTGTGCGGATGGGGGCGGCAATACCCTCTGACGTCGTCTCTGTTGCCGAGTCAGGTGTGCGCGGACGAGATGACGCCGTGGCTCTGCGAAATGCTGGTTATGACGCAATATTGGTGGGAGAGCATTTAGTGATCGCGCCAGACCCAATACAGGCATTGTCCGAACTGCTGGTGTAACGACTCCCGTAGACATGCCAAGTATGCGACGCGTGAATCACTACGGTATGTACTGATGTTCATAAAGATCTGCGGAATCACCAACGAAGACGATGCTTTGCTTGCGGTGGCGCTCGGTGCCGATGCGGTAGGTTTCGTCTTTGCTCCGTCGCCTCGACAGATGGCTGCGCAAAAAGTTTTTGACATCACGCGCCGACTTCCTCCGGAGATTTTGACAGTTGGAGTTTTTCGTGATGAGCATCCCAGCAGGGTTGTAGAGATCGTGCAACGCAGTGGCGTCAAGGCAGCGCAATTACATGGCCATGAGAGTCCAGAGGATGTTGCAATAGTTGCAAAGAACGTTCATTGGGTGATCAAGGCTGTCACGGCAGGTTCTGTTGATGCACGTCGAGCAGACCTGTTTGCTGCCGACATGATCATGGTCGACGCCGTAGCGCCAGGCGCAGGACAAATCTTTGACTGGAATCTGCTGTCTGAAATGCCTTTAGTCAATAAATTAATCTTGGCTGGAGGTCTCACTGCCCAAAACGTTGCCGCTGGCATACAGAGTGCTCAACCTTGGGGTGTCGATGTGTCAACGGGTGTCGAAGTCAGTCCGGGCAAAAAAGACGCCTTGCTGATGAAGCGTTTCATTGACGCCGTCCGTGCAGCACCACAGACGATGGAGCGCACGCATCTCCAAGAGGGTGACAATGGACCATATGACTGGAGCGACGAAAATCGCTAATGAGTAGTGGAACTACCGACAAAACATGGTGGAATCTATACCTATGTCATTGTTGATTACCCCGGGTGCTGATGGTCGGTTCGGCGAGTTTGGTGGACGGTTTGTCCCTGAGACGCTGGTGCCTGCGTGCCAAGAACTCGAAGCAGCATTTACCCAGGCATGGAATGATGTTGATTACCGCAGTGAACTCGATTCTTTATTGGCTGAGTACGCAGGTCGCCCTAGTGGCCTTACTGAATGTCACAATCTTGGTAAGCAACTCGGAATCCGACTGTTTCTCAAGCGCGAAGATCTCAATCACACCGGTTCGCACAAGATAAATAATGTTCTCGGTCAAGTATTGCTTGCAAAGCGAATGGGCAAAAAGCGAATCGTTGCTGAGACTGGCGCGGGACAACACGGAGTGGCGGCCGCTACGGCTGCTGCGTTATTGGGACTTGAATGCAAGGTGTACATGGGCGCTGTTGACGTGGAGCGCCAGTCACTAAATGTGTTTCGAATGAAGTTGCTTGGTGCACAAGTCGAAGCGGTGCATTCTGGATCACGAACACTCAAAGATGCAGTCAACGAAGCAATGCGTGACTGGGTCGCAACTGTTGAGTCCACGCATTATTGCCTTGGCTCAGTGATGGGTCCACATCCGTATCCATTTATGGTCCGTCAGTTTCATCGAGTCATTGGTGATGAAGCCCGCGAGCAAATGCAAGAACGACTCGGCGTGATGCCCGATGCAGTTGTCGCTTGCGTGGGTGGCGGCTCAAACGCAATGGGTATTTTTTCAGGTTTCATCGACACGGACGCACGGTTAATCGGAGTCGAGCCTGCCGGTGGTGCCGCAGTAGGTCGTGGTCAGCCAGGCGTGGTTCACGGCATGAAGAGTTATCTCATGCAAGATGAACATGGTCAGGTACAAGAAGCACACTCCATTAGTGCGGGACTCGATTAGCCAGGCGTCGGACCAGAGCATTCGTATCTTGCATCAATCGGTCGTGCCGAGTATCCAACAGTGACCGACGAAGAAGTGATTGCAGGCTTTCAATTGATGGCGCGTTCTGAGGGAATCATCCCTGCACTTGAGTGCGCGCATGCTGTTGCGTGGATCTCGCGCGAGGCACCCAAGATGCAAGGAAAAATAGTCTTGATGAATCTGTCGGGCCGCGGAGACAAAGACGTTGGCCAAATGATGGATATCTTGGACGGCAAGTTGTGACCTATGGTCGACTAGAGACACAGCTCCGTCAACGTCGAGAAGCCGGTGGAAAAAGTCTTGTCCCATACATCACTGGCGGATATCCGGGTTGGCAGGATGCGATTAGGGCGTGTGCCGCTAATGGAGCGGATGCAATCGAGATCGGTTTACCATTTTCTGATCCCGTGATGGACGGTCCAATCATCCAGCAGGCCTCTCAAAAAGCACTGCAAGCAGGTGCAACCCCGATTTCGATCCTGCAAGAAGTTCGCTCCCTCGATGTGGGGATACCTCTTGCGGTGATGTGTTACTACAACACGGTGTTTCATGCAGGTCACGAGCGATTCGCTTTTGCACTTGCAGATTCAGGCGTGAGCGGTGCAATTATTCCGGATCTCCCACTTGAAGAATCAGGACCGTGGTGTGAAGCGGCCGACGCTGCAGGCATTGAGACTGTGATGCTGGCAGCACCAACTGCGCCTGACGATCGTCTTCCTCGCGTTGTGGCACGAGCAAGAGGTTTTGTGTATTCAGTCGGATTATTGGGCGTCACCGGCGAACGTGCTGCACTTGAACTTACGGCGACTGATCTTGCTCGTCGTCTTAAGGCCATTACTGAGGTGCCTGTGCTTGTAGGTGTGGGTGTGTCAAACGCACAACAAGCAGCCCAGGCTGTTCAGGTTGCCGATGGCGTGATACAGGGGGCCTCCGTGATGCGTCGCTTAATAGAGTCCGGCGCCGACGCTGTTGGTGAATACATCGCTGAGGTACGTCGCGCTATCACGCTGTAGAGACCTAATGCACTTGGGTCACAAGAACTTGGCACTATTGTCATTGTCATGTTGAAGCCCGGAGATAAAGCACCACTGAAAGAAGTGTTGTCGCTGCTCGATCAGCACGACAAAAAATTGGCTGCATCACGAGTGGCAAAGCGCAAAGTACTGATTTACTTTTATCCCAAAGCCGACACACCTGGCTGCACGCAACAATCGTGCGGCTTACGCGACATCGCTGCTGACATCGGCCGAACAGTGATCATCGGAATCAGTCCAGACAAGCCAGCCAAGCAACTAAAATTCGATGAAAAATACGATCTAGGTTTTACTTTGCTTGCCGACACCGAACATTCAGCGGCTCTCGCATTTGATGTCTGGAAAAAGAAGTCAATGTACGGACGCGAATATATGGGCATCGAGCGGTCCGCATTCTTAATCGATACAAGTGGCAAGATCATCAACGCGTGGTACAAGGTCTCGCCAAAAGATACGCCTACTCTTTTGCTTTCGGCACTAAAAAAATGAATTCTTTTCCGGCGCCTGATACGGTCCTGCCTCATCGGGCACCTTTTTTGTTTGTCGATCGAATCAGTGAACTCGTCGTCGGCAAAAGCGCAGTCGGGCACTGGAAACTTAATGGTGATGAGTGGTTTTTCCCAGGACATTTCCCGGGCCGCCCGACACTGCCAGGTGTGCTGATGTGTGAAGCAATCGCCCAAGTCGGTGCGTACGTTGTTTTGTCTGACCAAAACATGATTGGCAAATTGCCGCTCTTCGGAGGTCTTGATGCGGCGCGTTTTCGACGTCAAGTGAGCCCAGGTGACGAACTCGTCTTGATAGTCGAACTGACTCGCATGAGTTCGCGCGCGGGCAAGGGTGTAGGCCGTGCCTTACTCAATGACGAAGTTGCATGCGAATGCGAACTGATGTTTGTTTTGGTAGATGCATAGACCGTCGGGTCATTCATGGCGCATGTAATTAGTGATCGACCGCCTGAACGTATTGATGCAGGTAGTTGCTCGATACGGAGATACGTAATTGCTGATGCCCCACGTTTGGTTGACGCTGTGTCGTCAAGCATTGAGCACCTCAAGCCCTGGATGGGCTGGATTGACGAAGAACCTGTTGATGTGTCGCAACGAGAGGTACATATTGCAACCTGGAATACCAAATGGGATGCAGGAGAAGACTTCATGATGGGAATCTTTCTTGATGACATTCAAGTCGGGGGTACAGGTTTCCACTTGCGCGGTGCAGTCGATTCGTTAGAGATCGGCTATTGGGTACGCACTGGATATACCGGCAAGGGCATCGCTACTGCTGTGACTCGTGCATTGACGACGGTTGCATTCGAAATGGACACGATAAGGACTGTAGAAATACATCATGACGTCGCCAACGTTATTTCTGGCTTGATCCCACAGCGATTGGGATACGTAAAATACTGGACAGGAGAATCAGTGATAGAGGCTCCGAGTGAATCAGGTGTAAGAAACAAATGGAGAATGCAACAAGCAGATTGGCTTGCTATCTGAGCAAGATTTATGCAGGCGCAATGATGAGCGATCCATTGTGCCCACCAAAACCAAAATTGCTTGACATAGTCGGACCTGGTGTCCACTGACGCGGTGCGCCCGTCACTAGATCGATTGTCATCGCAGGGTCAATGGTTGTGGTGCCTGCGGTCGGCGGAATCAGTGAGTGCTCAAATGACAACAAGACCGAAGCAGCCTCAAGTGCACCAGCGGCGCCAAGTGCGTGTCCAGTGACGCCCTTGCCGCTTGTGACGGCAACTCCGTGAGCACCAAAGACATGAGACATCGCGCTTGCTTCCGCTGCGTCATTAAGTGGCGTCGATGTGCCATGGGCATTGACCTGTGTGATGTCGCTGGCGCGTAGTTGGGCATCATCAAGCGCTAGTTGCATGCAGGCAATTGCGCCCACACCGCCTGGAGAAGGTGCTGTCACGTGGTGAGCATCGGCGTTACTCGCCGCACCAAGTATTTCTCCCAAAATCTTTGCGCCGCGCTTGAGAGCCAAGTCGTAACGTTCAAGAATAAACACCGCGGCACCTTCGCCCATGACGAAGCCATCACGAGACGCATCAAATGGCTTGCTTGAACCAGACGAAGAAAGCGCCGTCATATTTCCGAATCCTGCAAGCGATGTCAGAGTTGCGGCGGCTTCAGAGCCACCTGTCACAACAGCGTCGCAACGACCCCACGCGATCATTCGCGCGGCGTATCCAATTGCATGAGTCGAGGCCGCACATGCAGTACAAACTGTCTCATTTGGACCTTGCAGGTTGTACTTCATTGAGATAGCGGCGCCAGATGCGTTGACCATCATCATCGGAACCAAAAATGGCGAAACACGACGATCCCCCTTCTCTAGTCGAATGGCAATTTGTTCCTCGAGCGTGTGCAGACCGCCAACACCGGTAGCAAAGATTGTTCCAAAACGCGATGGATCAACAGAAGGCATACCGGATTGGGCAAATGCTTCTTGAGCAGCAGCCATCGCAAACTGTTCGACACGATCAGCGCGTCGAGCCTCTTTGGCGTTTGCAAAGTAGGGAAGTGGATCCCAGTCCGATACCTCAACAGAAACGGTGCCGACGGCAGGATCTCCAAGCAGGCCCTGCCAATACTGCTCTTTGCCGATACCGCACGGTGCTACTACTCCAAAACCGGTAATAGCGACGCGATGTCCTGCGCCTTGCACGTCAGAGACTTCCTACAATTTTGACGACACGATATTAAACGCACCGCCGACAGTTGTGACACCTTCAAGGTCTTCTTCTGGAACTTCGATGTTGAACTCTTCTTCGAGAGCCATCACGAACTCAACAAGATCAAGAGAATCTGCGTCAAGATCTTTGAATGTCGCCTCTGGCACAACTTGAGATGCATCAACTGAAAGAACAGCCACTGCACATTTTGTAAAACGATCGAATAATTGTTGGTCCATGTTTTCTCCTTAAGGGTGTTTCTATTCTCGCACAAACGACACGCGGACAGGTATTTTTGGTTAGTGACCCATACCAAGACCGCCATCAACAGGGATGACGGCACCAGTGATATACGCAGCGTCGGGGCCCGCTAAAAACACCACAACACCTGCTATTTCTTCGGGGGTTGCCATTCGCCCGAGCGGTACCGCTGCCGTGAGCTCACCAAGTCTTTCGGCGCCCAAGGCGGCAGTCATTGCCGTGCTGACTGGTCCAGGAGCCACCACGTTGACCGTGATGTTGCGGGAGCCAAGTTCTCGGGCCAAAGACCGCGCCAGGCCCACTAGGCCTGATTTGGAGGCGGCGTAGTTGGCTTGCCCTGCCGAGCCCAACAGCGCCACCACAGATGAGATATAAATCACTCGTCCTGAGCGAGCCTTGAGCATATTTTTGGTTGCTCGCTTTGTGATTCGAAAGGCAGCGGTGAGATTTGTGTCGACGACTCCTGCAAAGTCAAGTTCTGACATGCGCAATAACAAAGCGTCTTTAGTGATGCCAGCATTGGACACTAAAACTTCAACAGCACCAAAATGATTTTCAATCGCACTGAATGCAGCATCAACATCTGTACTTGAGGTGACATCGCACTGCACTCCGAAAAACTGAGGCGGTGGCGGCGTAGAGAGATACGTGATTGCCACCTTGTCGCCAAGATCCAAAAAGCGTTGTGCACACGCCAGTCCAATGCCAGTCGCGCCACCCGTCACTAGAACAACCCGGCTCATACTGCCCCCCATCTCAGTAATGCGCTTGCTGCTGTCATACCAGCGCCAAACCCAACAAGCAACACAAGGTCATCTTGCTTCAGACGACCTGCGTCAGCGGCATGAAACAAAGCCAATGGTATTGATGCCGATGACGTATTGCCCGTATATTCGATCGTCATCGCAGCACGATCCATTGGTACTCCTAATCGCTCACATGCAGCGGTGATGATACGAATGTTGGCCTGATGCGGAACAATGAGCGCTATCTGGTCTGCAGTGACTCCAGCGTGTTGCATTGTCTTGGTGGCCGAGTCGACCATGATGCGAACTGCCCGCCGAAACACTTCCTTGCCGTTCATCTGAACATTCTCTCCGAGTTCGGCGAAGAGCAGACTTTCAAGACTTCCGTCAG
>CANLAH010000023.1 GCA_947488685.1 Acidimicrobiaceae bacterium
TGCATCGTGGCCCACAGGCCATGGTCGTGCAGTCTGTAGACGTCTAGTTCTGCGCGTTCACGAGAGCCGTTGGAGACGACCGCTCTGCCTTTTTGATGGACGTCGAGCATGAGTTCGGTGGCCTTTTCATTGGAATAGCCGAATAATTTTTGCAGGACGAACGTGACATACGACATCAGATTGATTGGGTCGTTCCAGACCAACACGATCCATGGCGTGTCAAGATCAACGATGTCTGATGTATTGGGCTCGTCGGCGATGACAGGCTGTTCGGCGGGTCGCACGGAGGGGCTCACAGGAACATTGTGGCGCAATTAGGGGTTTTTGGCTACTGCTCGTACGATGAAGCCCTGATGTCGATCAAAGTTCGCCCCGTTGTGCCGTCGCGGCTTGTTGGCAGGGGTGGGCATGAATCGTCGAGAACACCGTCATCTGTCGTGGGCGCGTATGTTGCCTTGACCAAACCGCGGATCATCGAACTACTACTCATCACCACAGTGCCAACGATGGTGCTAGCGGAGGGTGGTTGGCCATCATGGGGTCTAGTGCTTGTCACGTTGCTTGGCGGCACGTTGGCAGCCGGCGGAGCAAACGCAATCAATATGTATATCGATCGAGACATTGATGCACTTATGGAGCGCACCAAAATGCGACCGCTCGTCACGGGTGTGATCGCCCCCCGAAATGCGTTGATCTTTGCTATTTCGCTTGAGTTCATCGCATTTGGCGTGTTGTGGGCGGGCGCCAATCTCTTGTCCGGAATTCTGGCGATCTGTGCAACGTTGTTCTATGTGTTTGTTTACAGCCTGTGGCTCAAACGAACGAGCAAGCAAAACATTGTGATTGGTGGTGCTGCTGGTGCTGTCCCCGTGTTAGTGGGGTGGGCCGCGGTCACAAATTCAGTCAGTTGGTCGGCGGTCTTGTTGTTTGCGGTCATATTTTTCTGGACACCACCCCATTTTTGGGCTCTTGCAATTCGCCACAACGACGACTACAAAGCGGCCGGAGTTCCGATGTTGCCCGCCGTGGTTTCTCTGCGTCAGACCATCTCGGCGATGGTTCGCTACTGCATCGCCGTGGTCGTGGTCAGTTTGGTGCTGATCCCTGTTGCTGATTTAGGGTGGATCTACGGCGTCGTGGCTGCAATCGTTGGGGCGCTGTTCTTGGGAGGCACAATCGCACTAGGTCGTCGACCTAGTGAAGCAGGAGCAATGCGGCTCTTTTCTTTCTCAATTACGTATATCTCGCTCTTGTTTTTGGCTCTCACGGTCGATGTTCTTGTGCGCTAACAAAGATGCCCTTGTGTTGCGCAATCTGTGGAGGATTTCCTTCTGAGGCAAGGCGATTAGGTAGTGTAATAGCCGAACTATCGGAGTTTCGTCCGTGTCATTTTTACCAACGACATTGGGCGCAGGAGACCATTAATCCATGACCACAATTCACACGAATGTTGATGTAACCGCGGCTGGCAGTCGCGCGGCATCTCTTGTGTCTGTCATTGCCGACTGGATCACCACAGCCGACCACAAAAAAATTGGTCGATTATTTATTGGCTCGTCACTTGTAGCGGCTGTAGCCACTGCGGTTCTTGCTGCGTTTCTTGGACTCGAACGAATGAGTGCGTCTAGCTATTCGATTCTCAATGGAGATTCCATCGTGCAACTTTTTGCGGCGTATCAGTTTTCTCTTGTCTATGCCATTGTTGCGCCACTTTTTATTGGACTGGCCATTGCTGTTGTGCCGTTGCAGTTGGGTTCGCGTTCATTGTCGTATCCACGTCTGGCTGCGTTTGGCTTTTGGGCGTGGGCGAGTGGTCTGATCATCACACTCGCAGCCTTAGGCGCTAATGGTGGCCCTGGTGGTGGCAACTCCAACATGGTGGATCTGTATCTCTTGGCACTCGGACTTGTTGCGCTCGGGCTCAGTGCAGCATCGGTCAGCATCGCAGTGACTGTGCTGACATCACGCGCCCCCGGCATGTCGCTCTTGCGAACACCAATGTTTAGTTGGTCTGCGCTCATGGGTGCGATGGCCACAGTTTTGACATTGCCTGTGTTGATCGGAACACTCGCGTACCTCTACGTTGACCACACATACGGGCGTTTGGCGTTTGGTGGCAACGTAGATGTCAATAAGTGGATCGGTTGGTCTTTCAATCAGCCTCAGACTTTTATCTTTGCCGTGATGGCCGTTGGTGTCTTGGCAGAACTGGCTCCGATTGTTGCTGGTGTTCGTCAACCGCTTCGACCCATCATGCTGATCGGCATCACACTTGTTTCGACTGCGGCGTTGGGCGCGGCGACACAAAGCACTCACGCGATGTCGTGGACCGGAACAACCTCGGACAAAGTTCAAGAATTCATTCCGTTCGCATTATTTAATCTTCTGCCGATTCTCGGTGTGCTCATCGTGTTAGCACTCGGCGGACTGGCAGCAAAGGCCGGTCGAGTCAAGCCGACTGCAAGTTTCGTGTTCGCATTTCTTGGAACCGGAATGATTCTTGTCGGCATGCTCGTTCATGCGTTGTCATTGATTGGCCCTGCCGCATTAGCCGGAACAGTGGCTCAAGAGTCATCAACGCTGTATGTGGTGTACGGAGCAGTCATGGTGGCGCTCGGTGCGATTGTGCACTGGGGTCCCAAGTTGTGGGGACGACGATTGCCTGAAAAACAAATGTTTGGTCTTGCTGCGCTCTCGCTGGTGGCGACAGTTCTAAGTTCTTTGCCTTTTGTTGTTGCTGGCTTTCTCGATCAACCTGGCAATGCAGTTGCAGGTTGGTCCTATGACGCATCTGCACTTTTAAATACTGTTTCTGCGATCGGCCATGCGCTCATGTTCGTCACCGTGCTTGGTTTCATCGGCCTCGCATTAAAACATTTCACGACCGGAGCACTTGCTGGTGACGATCCGTGGGATGCGCATTCTTTGGAATGGTCAATTCCGTCGCCTGCACCTGCTGGCAACTTTGCCGATATTGCAACCGTTGGTTCTGCCGAACCATTACTTGATGTCAAACCCGCACGACAAGGAGTATCGGCATGACACTGACACTTGCATCTGCTGCTACTCCAGCACCAAAACGACAAGCACTTGTTGCCACTGCAGTTGCTAGTGCCGCAATCACCATGCTGATGGCAGGCATGCTCGGCGTGTGGTTACGTTTTCGTGCCGCCGCTGACACGCGCATGTCGTCAGATGGACGAAAAGTCATCAAGGACTGGTTGCCGTCCGACATCAAGATTCCTGAAGTGTCGTCTAACACAATGCTGGTCGGATTATTTTTTGGATGCGTCATGGCGCAATGGGCTGTGTATGCAGCGAAGCGCGATGATTCGTCACACCGCTCCGTCGCGCTAGCGGTGTGCTTGCTCATGGAAGTTGCCATCATTAATGCACAGGTCGCGGTGTATAGCCAGATGAAAATTGGCGTTACTGACGGCGCGTACCAGACAATGTTTTATGCAATTACTGGAGTTGTCGTTGTGTTGTTGGCGGTTGGCATGGCGTTCACTTCGGTGACATGGTTTCGATCTGTTGGTGGTCGAGATAACGACAGTCACGTAGTGGCTGCTCACGCGTTGTATTGGTATGTCCTCACTGCAGTTTTTTGTGCGGTGTGGTTTGTGGTGTACGTACAGAAGTAGGACGACATGTTTACAACAGGATCAAAATATTGCTTCGGCATCGCAGGTCTTGGGTCGTTGGGCGCCGTGGTGTACATGGTGTTGGTGAACCCATCTGATGTTGGTGTGCTTGCGCTGCTCGGTATTGCGATTGCAATGTCACTTGTTGGTGGTGTCGCGCAGTTCACCGGTGACTTTGACGTTGACTCACCAAATGATGCCCTCACAGCAAATGCAGTTGCACCCGCAAATAGCATGTGGCCCCTGGTGCTGGCCGTTGGCAGTGTGTTTTTGCTGGTCGGGATGACAACCGATCCGATTATTTTTATTTTAGGAATTGTCATCATTATTGCGGCCGGAGTTGAGTGGGCTTTGCAGTCATGGGCAGAGCGAGCATCAAGCGATTCTGCTTTCAACAGATTTGTGCGCGAGCGCGCACTAACTTCACTTGAGTTGCCCATTTTTGTCGGTGGCGGTGTGGCAATCATCGCAGTAGCATTTTCGCGAATCATGTTGGCAGTGTCTCCACAAAATGGAGCAATCTTGTTTATCGTGTTTGCCACTGCGGTTCTCATTGTTGGTTTCTTGGTCTCTCTCAAATCAAATATGAAAAAGAGCACGATTGCCGCAACATGCGTGCTTGGAGCAGTTGTGCTGTTGGTCTCTGGTGGTATTGCCGGATTCAACGGAAATCGCGAACAACTTGTGTCCGCTGCAGCAGAGGATCACTATTCCCACAAGGAATGTGAGGCTGCCGAGTCGAAGTACTTCGATAAACATTCTGAGAATGCTGTCAGCATGAAGTCTGGAATATCTGCCACCATCCGAGTTAAAGATGGCAAATTGACGGCTCAACTGATTGGAATCGACACGCCAGTTCAAGCAGTTACGGTGAGGCGCTCAAACTCAACCACCATTTTGTTTCGCAACCTAGATGACGCGCAGTATCGACTTGTTGCCAATCTTGGCACTAAAAAAATTGCTGATACCGGCGTTGAAGAAGAGATAGTGGATTGCACACAAATGACCGGAAAAAATCAGACTCAGGCGTTGATTCTCAAAATCAGTAAGCCATCGGCGTCGTCGGGTCCGTACACGCTGACCGTTCCTGGTCTTGAAGGCCAAGAGATTGCAGTGGTAGTGCCGTGAGTCACGACAGCACATTGACGGATTCGCAACAGAACCTGAGTACCTTCAAGAAGGTGAAGCAAGTGATGCGTCTGCGCCGAATTGGTTTGGGGCTTGCAGCGAGTAGTGCCATGTTCTTAGCGGGTTGTGCACGAAATGCACCGCAAGACACATGGCAGCCCAAAGGTGAAAACGCTCAGAAGATCAACAACCTGGATTGGATGGTGTTTCCGCTTGCCGGAATCGTTGGCGTTTTAGTCTTTGCGTTAATCGCTTACATCTTGTTTCGTTTTCGTGACAAGGGTCAGGCGCTTCCAACTCAGTCGCACGGAAATCCTGCTGTAGAAATAGCGCTCACTATTGTTCCTGCGCTCATTTTGAGCGTCGTAGGTGTGTTCACATTCAAGGGCATTTTCGAACTTGCAAAAACTGACGACACGCAGATGGTGATCAACGTCACTGGGCAACAGTGGTGGTGGGAATATGACTACCCAGCACAAGTGGTGAACGGAGTTGAGATCACTCAGCCGATCATCACGTCTGGTCAACTTGTTATCCCCACTGGCACCAACGTGTTGTTGCGCGAGACAAGCCGCGACGTTATTCACTCCTACTGGATCCCGGCACTCAACGGCAAAAAAGACGCAGTTCCTGGTCGCATTAACCTCTTGCGCATTCAAGCAGACAAGCCAGGAATTTTTGCTGGTCAATGCACGGAATTTTGTGGACTATCTCATGCCAATATGCGTATGGAAGCTGTGGCGCTGGGTCCTGAGGACTTTGCGGCATGGATTGCCAATCAACAACGCAACGCCGAAGCACCTGCCCAGGCCACCCTTGCTCAAGAAGGCGAGGCAGTTTTTCTCAATCAATGTGTTCGTTGTCACCAAGTCAATGGACTCAAAAAAGCAGACGGCACTGCGGCGATAGCAGCCCCAGATGAAAACGTGTATTCAGGTGCGGCACCCAATCTCACGCACCTGATGAGTCGCAACACATTTGCTGGCGCAACTTTTGATCTGCTCACATCTAGCTGTCGCAAGAACGTCTGGACAGCATCGCCTGAAGAATTTGGTTCCGCGTACCTCAAGGGCGTCACGACTGATTGTCTCAATCAGACCGATCTTCGCCGCTGGTTGCGCAATGCGCCTGCAATGAAACCGATGTATGCCGACCCTATTAAACTTGCAAGATCTGATGGCAAATATCGCGGTATGCCCAATCTCGGATTATCCGAGTCCGACATCGACAAACTTGTCGCTTATCTCTCGACACTGAAATAATCGGAGCACACTGACTATGGCCATTATCGAACGCCCAGCCCCCACCGCTTCTGTCTCGTTGCGCGCCCCCGTGACGCCAGCTCAGTCAATGGGCATTGTGCGCCGTCCTGTTACGTCAACGGGCTGGAAATCATGGGTCTTTACTGTCGATCACAAAAAAATTGGCATCATGTATGGAGTCTTCGCGATGTTCTTTTTCATCGTCGGTGGTGTTGAGGCACTTTTAATCCGTCTGCAACTTGCTACACCTGATGGCAAAATTCTCAGTGCTGATTTGTACAACCAAATGTTCACGATGCATGCAACCACGATGATCTTTTTGTTTGCTATGCCCATGGCAGCAGCATTTGCAAACTACTTTTTGCCGTTGCAGTTAGGTGCGCGTGACGTTGCATTTCCGCGTCTCAACGCATTAGGACTGTGGTTGTTAGTTGCTGGTGGCCTCATCTTAAACGCGTCATGGTTTTTAGGCGGCGCAGCAGATGGTGGTTGGTTTATGTATTCACCAAACTCTGGACCAGTTTTTTCGCCCAGTAACGGTGTTGACTTCTGGACACTCGGCGTACAGATTGCTGGGTTCGGCTCGCTCATCGGCTCAATCAACTTGATCGTCACCATTCTCAACATGCGCGCACCTGGCATGACACTCATGAAGATGCCTGTGTTTTGCTGGATGATTCTGGTGGTGCAGTTCTTGCTGGTGTTCTCGTTGCCCGTCATCACCGTTGCGCTCGTACTACTCACCTTTCAGCGCTCCTTTGGCGCGACGTTCTTTGATGTTGCGCAAGGAGCAGACCCCTTATTGTGGCAACACTTATTCTGGATCTTCGGGCACCCCGAGGTGTATGTGCTTATTTTGCCGGCCTTTGGAATCATCTCTGAAGTGCTGCCGACGTTTTCTCGCAAGCCACTTTTTGGATATCCGTTTGTGGTTTTTTCGGGAGCGTCAATTGGGCTCGTCGGTTTTGGTGTGTGGTCTCACCACATGTTTGCAACTGGTCTTGGTCCAATTTCAGTTGCAGCGTTCTCAATTGCAACTATGGCAATTGCAATTCCGACAGGTGTAAAAATCTTTAACTGGACGCTCACGATGTGGGGCGGAAAAATCTGGTATTCAACAGCAATGAAGTTCGCCATTGGTCTCATCGTGCTGTTCACAATCGGTGGCTTGTCGGGCGTTACCCATGCAGTGGCTCCGTCAGACACGCAACAAACTGACACCTATTACATCGTGGCCCACTTCCACTATGTGCTTTTTGGCGGAATGGTATTTGGTCTTTTCTCGGGCTTTTACTACTGGTGGCCCAAGGTGTTCGGAAAAATGCTCAACGAAAAACTGGGTGGCTGGAATTTTTGGTTAATGGTGATCGGTATGAACATGACCTTTGGCCCTATGCACATCTTGGGCCTGCAAGGTCAGCCACGACGCATGTATGTGTGGACCGAAGCTCGCGCTGGTGAGGGGTTCTTCAACTTTGGTTTCTGGAACCGAGTTGCGTCATTTGGGTCTCTCATTTTGGCAATCGGAGTTTTACTCTTCTTGATCAATGTCGTGCACACCACTCGCAAGGGCAAGCCCGCTCCGCTCGATCCGTGGGATGCGCGCACACTTGAGTGGATCACAACGAGTCCCCCCAAAGAGCACAACTTCGATCGCATTCCTGTGGTGCATCATCTGGACGACTTCTTTCATCGCAAGTACCAAGAGGACGCCACTACCGGTGCGATGGTGCAGATCGCTACGGGTGAGCAGTTAGTTCGTGATGAAGAAGCAAATGCCGATGCACATATTCATTTGCCGTCTCCGTCGTATTGGCCAATTGCAATTGCGATTGGTGTTGGCACCCTCGGCATGGGAGTGGTGTACGGAGTTCCGATCATGATTGTTGGCGTTCTCATCATCCTCGGTTCTTCTTTTGGATTCGTTCTCGAACCGTCCGTTGCAGACGATATTGATTATGACCCACCGATGTCTGGTGGCCAAGAAACGAAAGAGTTGGCACCCCTTGGATGATGTAGCAGTTCTCACCAGTCACGACACCGGCCACGACACTGGGAACGGTCATTCCACGTCTACCGGATTATCTAATAACAAGATGGCGATGTGGCTTTTCTTGGGTTCAGAGTGCTTGCTTTTTGGCGGTTTGATTTCTACATACATGCTGTATCGCGGCCGAATCACCCAAGGGCCACGACCATCTCAGATTTTTGATATTCCGTTCACATCGGTCAGCAGTTTTGTCTTGTTGATGTCGTCGCTCACCATGGTGTTGGCAGTGACTTCGGCGCAACGAAAAGACAATGAACGCACAAAGTTGTGGCTAACAATCACAGCGTTACTTGGAGCCACCTTTGTTGGCGGCCAAGTGTATGAGTTCACTGCTTTTTATAACGAAGGTTTGGGCTTCACGACAAACCTTTTCAGTTCGAGTTTCTATACTCTCACGGGGTTCCACGGAGTGCACGTGACGGTGGGCGTGATCATGCTTTTGTCTCTGCGGGGCATTATCAGTGCAAACAAGGACACGGGTGATCGGGCAGAAGTTGTCGAGTTAATTGGTCTGTACTGGCACTTTGTTGACATCGTGTGGATCATTATTTTCACCCTCGTGTATCTGATCCCGGCATAAAGGAGTCTGCTGATGAACGCCACCGCCACTGATACTCACGAGCAGCATGACTCTCATGCACCCGGTCTGAGTGACGCAACAGCAATCAAGATCGCTCTCATTTTGGCCGCGATGACGGCACTTGAAGTGTCAACCTACTATGTCGACTTCGGTGCATTTTTTATGCCGGTGCTGATGGTGCTGATGGTCGTGAAGTTTTTTACGGTGGTGAGTTACTTCATGCATCTTAAGTTTGAACACCAGATGTTCAAACTCTTGTTCTACACCGGGCTCGGGCTGGCGTTGTTTGTGTACTTTGTGGCACTGGCAACCTTCAAGTTCTTTAGTTAAAGCAGTAGCAGTATCGCCATGCTGTTCGCTGGTGCTGAAGTTTCTCTGAACCCAAATCCGTGGCGTTTTCAACCACACCCCGAAGTGTGGCTCCTGATTGTTTTTCTAGTTGCTGCATTCATCTATGCAGTGAGAGTGATTGGTCCGCGAGTCGCACCTGCTGGACATGTCATAAGCCAACGACAGACGCGGCTATTTATTCTGATGATTACGCTTCTCTGGTTGGCGACCGATTGGCCAATGCATGATATTGCCGAGGAATATCTGTATTCCGTGCACATGGTGCAACACCTCACCTTGTCGTACTTCGTTCCACCACTTGCTTTGATGTGTGTGCCCGAGTGGATGTTTCGACTACTGATCGGGACCGGTCGCACCTACCGAGTCGTGCGGTTTGCCACCAAGCCTGTGGTGGCGGGGCTCGCTTTCAATCTCGTAGTGATGATCACTCATATTCCTAAATTGGTAAATCTCAGCGCGAGCAAAGGCCCGCTGCACTATTCGCTTCACATCTTGTTAGTGACCACTGCGCTCATGTTTTGGTCACCCGTGTGTGGGCCTCTGCGTGAATGGCAGTTGAAGCCTGGCGGCAAGATGATTTATATGTTCGTATTGTCGTTTGTGCCAACGATCCCTGCAGGCTGGTTGACGTTTGCCACGGGTTCGGTATATCGCCACTACGACACGCCGATCCGTGTGTGGGGTATCTCAGTGTTGGGGGACCAGCAAGCGGCAGGCGGAATCATGAAGCTCGGTGGCTCAGTTTTCATCTGGGCGATCATTGTCTTTTTGTTCTTCAAGCGCTTCATAGGCAATTTCCATGAACAACAGAGTTATCTCCATGACGACAACATCCCGGACTCAGAGATTGTTGGCACTGAGGAGCCACTATTGTATGAAGACGTCACTCGTGCATTTGCCCAAGTTCGACCTCCAATAGAAGAGTAAGCAAAAGAAGAGTAACCCTGGCTTTGTCTGATTCTCTTTTGCTAGGACCAACGAAATAGTCGCGCCGCAACTAGTGGCGCTATACCTGCCCACAGCAATAACACCACAAGCGAAGTGCCAAGCATTGATGACGTACCAGTGAGGGCTTCACGCATGACATCTGCAAGTGCGCCCGATGGCAACGCATGACCAACAGCCCGCAACGGTGTTGGCAATTTGTCCATCGGGACAATGATTCCGCCCAGTAACAACAGCACTAAATACAAGCCGTTTTGTGCTGCCAAATTAATTTCTCCACGAAGTGTGCCCGCCATTGTGAGACCGATTCCGGCAAACGCACTGGTGCCCAATAAGACAACAAGAATTGCCAGCAACCATGTGGCGTTCGCCGGGCGCCATCCGAGCATCAGACCTATTGGCAACAGCACAATCATTTGCACGACCTCTACACAAAAGACGCTGATTATTTTTGCAAGTATCAGCCTCGAGCGACCTAGCGGGGTTGCACCCAAGCGCTTGAGCACTTGGTATGAACGTTCAAAACCAGTTGCGATTCCTAGGCTCACCATGGCACTTGACATCACCGCAAGAGCAAGAATGCCAGGCAATAAAAACTGTGCTGGTTTATCTGTGTCGGTTGGCAGAACATCAACAAGACCAAAAAAAACTAAGAGCAAGACCGGAATCCCAAGTGTCAGAAGTAATTGTTCGCCGTTGCGTGATACCAGTTGTAACTCTGCGCGCAGTTGGGCTCGAAGAGCGCTCATGTCTTGTTCTCCGATGCTGCAACAATGCGCGAGAACATATCCTCAAGAGACTCAAGCGACGACACATGATACAACGGTAAATTCTTCTCGTGCAGCCACGACGACAGTGTGGCAATAATCGCTGGAGTGGACACCACGGCGATGTTGTAGTCGCCGCTATTTTGCGCACAAGTAACACTGCAGCCAAGCACGCGAGAGAGATCTGCAATATCAAGGTTCTGATCAGAAGTGAATCGTGTGTACTCGTGTCCGCGACGAAGTTCGGCAATTGATCCGGCTGCCGCTACGTGTCCGTGATCGAAAATAACAATATGGTCAGCAACCTTTTCTGCTTCTGCCAGTTCATGTGTTGCCAGCAGCACGGTGCATCCATCGTGAGCCAACTTTGTCACGATGTCACGGATAATGAGTCGGCCGTTTACATCAACCCCCGACGTGGGTTCATCAAGAAAAACAACATCGGGCTGTGCTGCCAGGACTAGGGCTAGCGATACTCGTTGTTGTTCGCCGCCTGATAGTCGTTTCCAAATATGTTGTCGACGTTCATCAAGGCCCACCATTGCAATGAGTTCGTCAGCGTTGCACTGCTTGTCGTAGATGTCGCAAAATTGTTGCACCACATCACAAACTCGAGCACTGGGGTATACGCCACCGCCTTGCAGCATCACCCCCATGCGTGTGGTGAGTTTGTTGTGGTCACGGATTGGGTGTAATCCCAGCACCTCGACATGTCCGGAACTGCTCTTGCCAAACCCCTCACATACTTCGATCACAGAGGTCTTTCCGGCGCCGTTTGGCCCCAAGATGGCGGTGACCTCGCCAGATGCGGCATGAAACGAAACATTATTAACGGCACAAATATCGCCATATCGAACCACGAGGTTTTCTACGATGACACCGTTCACAGACTCCACACTACGAAACAGAACAGGTTCACCTAGCCTCCGAAGGTAACCTCAGTGCTGTGATTGATGTCCGATTATTGCGCTCCGACCCAGAGGGAGTCAGGGCCTCGCTGGCACGGCGCGGGGCACCATTACTTTTGCAACAAATCGACGAAGCCACCGCGTTTGATGCTGGATTACGAGATATTTCTGCTGAGCGTGACTCCCTTCGTTCCTCGATTAACGAACTCAGCAAACAGGTCGCAGGGTTGCGTCGCGATGGCCAAGATGCAGAGGCTGAACAAGCGATGACTACAAGTCGTTCCCTCGGAGACACCGAGCGTGTTTTGCAGGCCGAGTTTGATCGTGTCAATGCACAACTGCGCGATGCGCTCTTGAGCATTCCCAACTTCCCACACGTTGACGCGCCAGACGGTGCGGGTGATCATGACAATCCTGTCGTCAAGGGACCAATCGGATTGGCCAGTCATTTCCCTGATCATCAACGAGTGCCACATTGGGATACCGCGACAGAACTTGGCATCCTTGACAACGAGCGTGCCACAAAAATTTCTGGCGCGATGTTCACAATGCAACGCGGTCTAGGTGCAACTTTGTCACGGGCTCTTTGTCAGTTCGCCCTTGATCAAAATGCTGACGCATTTGAAGAAATCCGTCCACCATCGCTCGTCACCACCGCAACTCTCACCGCCACTGGTCACTTGCCTAAATTCGCAGACGAGGCGTATGCCATTGAGCGCGATGATCTGTGGACTATCCCAACTGCAGAAGTTCCGCTCACGTCTTTGCACGCCGGTGAGATTTTGGACGAAGCAGTTCTCCCTGTGCGTCTGATGGCATATACACCGTGCTATCGGCGAGAGGCGGGCGCCGCTGGGCGCGACACGCGTGGGATGTTGCGAAGTCATGAATTCGACAAAGTAGAAATCTTGGCAATATCAACTCCCGAACAAGCGCCAACGCTATTGCAAGAACTTGTTGCACGCGCAGAATCACTAATGGTGCAGCTTGAATTGCCGTATCGCATTATTGAAATCTGTACAGGCGACATGGGTGCTAGTCATCACCGCAGTTTCGATATTGAGGTGTATGCACCCGGATGTGATGCTTGGCTCGAAGTCAGTTCTGTGTCGTGGTTCACCGACTACCAAGCCCGTCGTGCCGATATTCGCTTCAAGCGCACTGGACAAAAAGGCACTGAGATTGCTCACACACTGAATGGTTCTGCACTTGCAGTTCCTCGGGTGTGGGCAGCAATTATGGAAAATCATCGTCAGGCCGATGGTTCGGTTCGTATTCCTGACGTATTGCGTCCGTACATGCGTGGCGCAACCGAGATTCGTCCACGATAGTTCTCTCATGAGTATCCGCGATCGACGTATTCAGTATGAAACTGCTGGTCTTGACATTGACGACCTTCATCCAGATCCAATCGCACAATTTAATCGCTGGTACACCCAAGCAGAAGAGGCCAAGGTTGCTGAGCCCAATGCAATGACGGTGTCAACGGTCGGCCTTGATGGCATGCCAGATTCTCGAATTGTTCTCGCACGAGAAGTAGAACAAAGTGGATTTGTGTTCTACACGAACTACAGCAGCGCAAAAAGCAAACAACTCAACGAGAACTCTTCGGCGTCAGCCGTCTTTGCATGGCTTGATCTGCATCGTCAAGTGCGGCTTCGGGGCAAAGTACACGCGACATCCCCGCAGCAAAGCGACGCGTATTTCGCCAGCCGTCCGCGCGAATCACAAATTGGGGCATGGGCATCAGCCCAATCAGAAAAACTGTCAAGTCGCGCCGACCTTGAGGCCCGTGTTCGTGAATTGACCCAAACATATAGTGGTCAAGAAATCCCACGTCCTCCGTTTTGGGGTGGGTGGTGCATCGTGCCGATGTCAATGGAATTCTGGCAGGGTCGCCCAAGTCGACTCCATGACAGGTTTTCGTATGTCAACGATGCCGGCATCTGGTCTATTGCACGACTTTCTCCGTAACACTTTTTGTGTTACCCGAGCCAAGTATTTGCAGAGTGGGCGAGGGCAGTAATTAAAGACTGGGTATGCGGGCAAGGAGCCGGTCCCTCCCAGTCCCAGAACATTGGTGTTGTTCCGCGAACACGCGGAGGAAGTTCGATTTGCACACCGGCGTGCTGAGCGATGTTGACTGGATTGTTTTGGTGTTGTCCCCGAAGATCGGACGGAATATCGTCGATTGCGTCGATGATGGTGTAGGCCGGAAGTGCTGCACGCAAATGACCGCCGACGTGTGTAGCGAGTCGTCGATTTTGCCCACCAAGAAGAAGCGACGTAAAGAATCCGGCCCGACCGTATCCGTGAATGGTGATCACTGTGTCAACATGTTGAAAAAATTTAGAAAGGAGCAAAGACTCATCGGGACGCACATGATGAGATGGAATATGCCATTGCAAGTCAGGCGGTTGCAAGACGCCATAGTAGGACGCTCCAGAAAGTTCTGCTGCAGCGCTGGCGATGACGTCGGTCATTTCTTCAAGAGCACCGCCGTGGTACGCCATGAAACCGAGTGATCCACGTAACTCGCAGACTTCGCGCACTCCTTCGTGCGCCAGAATCTCAGAAAAAATCATTGAGACACGCTTTGTTTGCGTGAGGTGCGCAGATACAGAATCGCTCCCAGAACAATGACGCTGCATATCATGGCTATCCGTGGCGCGCCTTGGCTCTGCAAAAATGTAGCCACCCGCGATTGCCAACTATCGACTTTTGATACAACACTATTAGCGCTAGTTTTTTCGGTGATCGCATCCCACCAATACAGAGTGAGATACGCGCCTGTGATGACGACAAAAACTCCAGAGATCGTGTCCATGTAGCGCAATCCACGTCGCAAGACACGAAGAAGGCCACCGTGTGCGGCGGCCAATGTCAGTGTGAGTGATGTAACGAGTAATGCCATACCGAGTCCATAGAGGGAGATGCTGATAACTCCCGTGATGAACCCGTGTTTACCAACTGAGCCAAGCACGACAGTTGTGAGTAGACCAATGGTGCAGCCAATAGAGGCAACAGCGTATGCAAGACCAAATACAAACATTGATCGCAGACTGCGGTCACGACTTGTTTGTATCTGTGGTGTGAGCAGTGATGGTTTCCAGCCTGTCAGCATGGCGACGCCAAAAACGATCAGGCCAAGTCCGATTGCGAAAGAAAAATATTTGGCATTGTCTTGAATCGCCGAGCTAAAAATGCGAGTAATGACACCAACGACGATAAACAACAAGACAAATCCACTCGAGACTGCGATGCCAACACGCAGTGCGCGACCAAGTGATGCGCGCTGAGAACTGTCAGGTTGTGAGGCTTCCATTCCCAGGAAATAAATCAAGTATGTCGGCAACAAGACAAAGCCGCACGGATTCACTGCAGCGAGAACGCCAGCGATAAAGCTGTAAGCGAAGTCCCCCTGTAGCGCAATCACGATGACACTCCAAAATATTTTAAGATATATGAATCAAGTTGATCTTGTGTCAGTTCACCAGCGTGTTGTTTACGAATAATTCCATCAGCGTCAACAAACAATGTGACTGGCATTACTCCGACACCTGCCGCAACAAGGGCGTCACCAGATTTGTCAAGGTACATCGGATAGTTCGCACCATAATCTTGGGCAAACTGTGTTGCGGTGTCGGCGTCATCTGTGGGGTTAATTCCGACGAACTGCACCTGCAGGAATTTGTTGGCAGCAGCACCAAGCGCGGGGAGTTCTCGCTTGCACGGCTCACACGTGGAGTACCAAAAGTTCACCACCAGGGGTGTTCCCTTCGATTCCACGACGGCCTCGATACCGTTGGCCGCCGCAGTGACGTATAGCGAAGAGAACAATTTCCCCTGAACTGGCGCATTGGTCCCCAGTGTGGGATCTTGCACAACCCCCGGAGAGGTCATGTTGGCGTCGACCCCATCGTTGGAGGCGCGGCTCAAAAGCCAGCCCCCAACAATGGAGACGACAAGTATTCCTGTTGCGAGCCATGTGATGACGGGGCGTGTCAACTTCACATGGTCAGGCTACGAGGTGGGCGGGGATAGGCACCTCCTCGATCACCACAACAGGACGCAATTTTGTTGGAGGTCTGCCCCGGGGTTTCTTGACCGCGACAATCTTGCCCATATCGAGCAACTGACCACCCCAGACGCCCCACGGTTCTTGTTGCTCAAGGGCGTCGCTGAGACATGTTGCCTGCGAAGAACACTTGGCACAGATCGCCTTGGCTCGTTGGATGTCAACGTACTCTTCCGAGAAGAACAAGTACGACAAGGTTCCGTTTCCGTCCGAGCAACGTTTTGCCGACAGCACCATTGGCTGTTCAAGCATGGTGGCGCTGTTGAGTGTTTCTTTTTCCAGTAATGCGTACATTTCTGTGTCCTTTCGTGTGTTGTGTATGGGTAGATCGATAAGTGAATTGAGTCGGAAAATGCAAAAAGGCCGCTCGGGTGGTTTTCCCGGCGGCCTCTGTGGTTTCGATGTAACTGTTACATCAGAACCTGGGTGAGGTACCGGGTGGAGCGATAATCAGAATGCTTCACCGCCTGTGGATTTTTAAACCACATCGCGTAATGAGCATTTACCGCAAACGCATATGCTCGTGACGACATAGCAAAAGCCACGGCAAGGGCCGTGGTCGCTGTGGTGGCAGTGGTGAGCATCAAACGCATAAGGGTTACAGGAAACCACTTATTTTGGTCAAAGTCAAGTGGTTATCCACAGCTATTGCCAAACCCTTGTGGTGTAAGGGTTTGCGCCAACACCCGAGTAGGTTGAAGAGATGACATTTGGGTCTCGCGCACTGGAATTCGAGATGGCCCCCAAGCCTTCTGCTGGTCGGTTCTTCTCAACGGTGCGGCGCGTACGGCTTGGTGACTCAAGTCCAGGGGGTCGATTGCGCCTCGATGCGCTTGTGCAGTATTTGCAAGATGTCTCCAACGATGATTCGCGCGATGCGCAGTGGAGCGACCCTCATGGTTGGGTGGTGCGAAGAACAGTGTTGGATGTTTATGAGGTTGCTGGATACTTGCAAGAAGTTCAACTCACAACATGGTGTGGTGGTCTTGGTTCGCATTGGGCAGAACGACGCACGCAAGTGTGCGCTCTTGACGGAAAAGTTTTAATCGATGCTGCAACATTGTGGGTGCATATTGACATGCAGACAATGAAGCCACTTGTTGTTCCTCAAGATGTCGTCGATGTCGTACACGAAACAACACAAGGACGTTCTGTCTCGTCACGCTTGATTCTTAAAGGCACCGCGTCGCCAACACATGTCATCGAGTGGCCATTGCGTTTCACAGACTTTGACACGCTCGGACATATGAACAACGCGGCGTACTGGCAAGTATCAGAAGAACTTCTGAGTATGTATCCAGAAATTCGGCGCAACATGCGAGCAATCATCGAGCATGTCAATCCAGTCGATCCTGGAACAATCGTTCAAGTTGAGATCGAAGAGAAAACTCCAACTGATGTGTCTGTTGTATTGCGCAGCGATTCGCAGTTACACGCCACAATGTGGCTAGGGCTACGTCGTTAGTGAAGAACGTACTTCAGTAATCCTTCTTCTGAACGACACTCAAAGTCGCCCATTTGACGCAAGTGTTCAAGGTGAGCGTATGTTTCGCTATCGGCCATTGGCCCTTGCGCTCGTGCAGAAAACAAGTGTGTTGACATCTCCATCACCGAAGCGGGCCGACCCAATGTTGCACTTGTATCGCGCAGACGTTGGAGGCGTTCGAGATGATGCTGCTTTATTTCTTCGGTGCGTTCAGACAAATTATGAAACGGATGTCCGTGTGCTGGCAACACAAGATTGACCTGAGGACCGAGTGCGCCCACTTTGTCAAGCGACCCAAAGAAAAGAGCGAGCGGGTCATCATTGGCAGATAACCCTGAAATATGAGGAGTGATTTGCGGCAACACATGGTCACCCGAGAGTAAGACGCCACCCTCTGGATCGAAAAGACACAGGTGGTCTTCGGTGTGACCAGGAGTATGCAGAGCCACCCATTCACGACGAGCAAAGGTCATGCGCTCTGCTTCGCGGAGCCGCACTGTTGGCGTTGGCATGCTGAACATACGTGCAGGATTTTTGTGTGTGCGGGAAAATCGAGATTTTTTCCAGGGAATCACCATCGGCTCCCCACCCCATGGTGGCTTCTCGGTGGGGTTGCGCATAATGATGGCCAGTTCTTCTGGCTCAAGATCAGGCGGCTCGGATGGATCCCACCACATTCGAAATAAACGATGCGTGATGATGTCGGCTTGAGTTTCGTCGCGTATGCGTGCCGCTCCACCAAAATGATCGGGATGACTATGCGTAATGATGACTGAGTGAACGCGTTTCAGCGGAACCCCAATTTGTTTGAGGCGCTGTTGGATCGCCTGCCATGACTCTTTGGTTGGCAGACCAGGATCGACAACGGCAACACCGCGTTCGTCTTCGAGCACATACATGTTGACGTGTCCAAGACCAGTGATGTTGGCAGGCAACTGCGTTCGAAAGATTCCGGGAGCAACTTGCGTGACGATGTCTGTTGCTTGCTCTTGTTCTTGCTTGAGTGGGCGGGGGGCCTCAGTCATTTTTGAAAACTTTTTCGCGATAAAACTTTAATTCGGCAATGCTTTCCATGATGTCGTCAAGTGCACGATGCGTTTGCACCTTGCTTGGTCGAGCATGTTCAAGACCTGGGTACCACCGTTTCACAAGTTCCTTTACGCTCGAGACATCGACGGATCGATAATGCAACCAGTTCTCAATCTCGGGCATGTACTTGGCCAAAAATCTGCGGTCGGTTCCAATCGAGTTTCCGCAGAGCGGAATTTTTCCGGACTCTGGACTGTGAAATTTGATGAAGTCAAGCGTCTGCTGCATTGCGTCTTCGTGGCTGACGGTGGACGCTTTGATCGCCTCAAGTAATCCGGAGTTGGTGTGCATGTTGAGTACGAAAGGATCCATTTTCTCCAAAAACTGCGCGGGCGTGGCGATCACTACGTCGGGTCCCTCAGCCAAGACAGTGAGGTCGTCATC